>CAZVPE010000116.1:0-16829 GCA_964628155.1 uncultured Polyangiaceae bacterium
CCCGACCCGCTTCCGCTCGAGCTGCCGTTGCCACCGTTGGAGCTATTTCCGCCGTTCGAGCCGTTGTTGCCGGAACTGTTGCCGCTCGAGCTGTTGTTGCCCCCGTTGGAGCTATTTCCGCCGTTCGAGCTGTTGTTGCCGGAGCTATTGCCGCTCGAGCTGTTGTTGCCCCCGTTGGAGCTATTGTTGCCGCCGTTGGAGCTATTGCCGCTCGAGCTGTTGTTGTTGCCCCCGTTGGAGCTATTTCCGCCGTTGGAGCTGTTGGTGCCGCCGTTGGAGCTATTGCCGCTCGAGCTGTTGTTGTTGCCCCCGTTCCCGTTGTCGCCCGTGTTCGGGGTGCTGGAGCAAGCCACGGCCATCGGCACGATGAGAAGAGCGGAGCGGATACAAACGAGGACACTGGCACGGCGCATTGAAAGAGCCTCCTCGGCGAGGAATGGGGGGAGCCCGACAGCGGTTCCCCGAAACGCCGGGTGTGGTACCACGGCTGTGCGTATTGGTCGCCGCTGCGTTGACCCCCGGCTCACCGAAATCAGGCAGACTCCATTGGCACGGCAATGTTACATCACCAACGGCAGAGCGGGCGGCCTACGGAAGGACCTCCGCCACGTCGAACGCGAGGCCGGCGAGCACGAATGAGGTGGGCCGCTCTCGCTCGGCAAACACGCGCTCTTGGCCGTAACGGCCGCCATCCTCGATCGTGAACGCGACGATCTCCCGCGCGGTCCGGTCGACGAGCCAGTACTCGCGCACACCGTTTTGCTCGTAGATCGCTTTTTTCTCTCCGCGGTCTTTCGACGCCGTGCTGGGCGACAGAATCTCGACGACGAGATCCGGCACGACGCGCAAGAACGCGCCGTCTTCCGGGGGCGGCGCCGCCGACCAGCGCTCGATCGATATGAAGGTAACGTCGGGCTCCACGGTGTCTCCGGACGGCAGCTCGAACCCCTGACTGGAATCGAACACTTTGCCCTTCGCGCCAGCGTGCACGAAGGTGCCCAGGATGCGGACGATATTCGCGGCGATCTCTCCGTGTGGGTATCCGGCGGGCGGGGTCATCACGATTCTTCCGTGGAGGAGCTCGACGCGCAGCGGACGGCTCCAGCGGTGGAGCCAGTCGGCCTGACGGGCGAACTCCGCTTGGGTGAAGGTGCGCGTGGACTCGAGAACGACGTCGAACATTGCGGGTCCAACCATAGCCTGGAAAAGCAAGGGGCCGCCCGCGAGGTCCGAGAGCTCATCGAAAGATTCGGCCAGATCCGGGCCTTCGGCGCGTCGGCAGAGGCTCGTCCCGCGCCGATGGGCCATGACCGATTCGGCTCGGCGCCGGAAACAAATTCGAATCCTTTGGGCCCGCTCGATCGTCTTCCCGGTTAGCTCATGACGAACGACACCCAACCAGAGGCCGCGAGACGCAGGCGCAGGACGCGCGACGCGGCGACCGCCAAGTGCGGCAACCCGTGACCGCCGAACTCCACTATCTCTTGTTCACCGCGGTCCTCACGGGCTGTCTCTGGATTCCGGTGGTGATTGGATACGTCTCCGCGCGCGGGCCGCTCAAGCCGGTCGATTACAAGGTCGCGCCGTCGTCGCCGCTCCCCCATTGGGTAAACCGCGCCAACCGCGCGCATCTGAACGCCGTAGAGAGTTTCGCCCCGTTCGCCGCGGTGGTGCTCGTCGGTCACGCCGCGGGCGTCTCCGACTCGGTGACCGTGGGGGCGGCGGCGGTGTTCTTCTGGGCGCGACTGGCGCACGCGGCGATCCACATCGTCGGCGTTTCGGTGCTCATGGCCCGCACATTGGTGTTCACCGTGGCATGGGGGGCGTTCATCACGTTCGCGGTGGAGATCGTTCGTCGCACGCTCTGAAAAAATCGTCGTCCCCCTGCGCGATCAGGTCGCGTCCTTCCCGATTAAGAAGCTGGGCAGAGGGACACTCGGCCTCCCGCGTCTCCTTCCGTCCGAGGAAACGTCGACCTCGCGGGAGCCGAGACGCCTCTTCAATGAGTGGAGAGGCGCGACCGATTGGAAAAGTCGCTTCGCCAACCGACTCTGACGCATTTCCAAGAGGAAACGTCACCCTGGCTGTTGAACTCGACACTCTTCCAAAAGGAAACGCGGCGTTTCTCATCGAAGAGGACGCCGTGCCAAAAAGAAAGACGCATCTCCAAGAAGAAACGTCACCCTGGCTCTTGAACTCGACGCTCTTCCAAAAGGAAAGGCGGCGTTTCTCATTGAACCAGACGCGCGACGAGCATGGAAAGTCGCGCTTCCGGTCGAAGAGGACGCCTACCAACACGAAAACGTCGGACTTCCAATTGAACATGACGCGCTACCAACAAGAAAGGTCGCGCCGCCAATTGAATAGGACGCTCTTACGATACGTTGCTGAGAAAAACGCAAGGAACTCGGGCGGTAACGGAACTGGCGGCGAGCGCTGCCGCCAAAAACTAACCGCCGCTGCTCGAACTGCCGCTGCTCGAACCGCCGCTGCTCGAATTGGAAGTCCCCGGAGGCCAGGTGCAAATGTCTTCTTCGCAGCCGTCGCCCATCAGGCTGCGGGGCCCGCAAGACTGACCCACTTTGCAATTGACAACACCCTGGCACCTGAACTCGTCGGGGGCTGGCGATGGAGGCTGCGGATAGCAGAACTGGTAGTCCGTCGAACAACTACCAAGGCCAAACACGCAGGAGACGCTCCCGACGACGCCACCCTGCGCCTGACATACCGTAGCGAAGCAATCGTCCTGGCAGGCTTGCGATTGGATCACGGACCACTTGGACGCCAAAGCGCTCGAACAGTCGGGCAAGCTCTGACCATCGCCTTGCGCGTCCATGGAGGCATCTGGTGCCTCTGCTCGCTCGCTGGACTGAGTGGCACCACCGCATGCACCGGCGAGGCCCGCCGCGGAAGCAATGAAAGCCAATTGGGCTCGGCGCATATACGCGGGGTTATGCAGCAACTCGCACGGCGAGGCTGACATGAGTCAGCCTCCAAAAAGTTCGGACGTGGTGCTCGCCCACGGCACTCTCTACCGCGCAAGCTCGGCGATGCCGCGCGACCCCTGCGCCCGGTCGTGGATCGCGTCGACCGCGCACATCGCGTAGTCGCGCAGCTCTTCATCCATCGCCCACTGCGGCGCAGGCAGACCCGGCTTGAGCAAGAGGTCGAACTTGAGCACGGTCCATTCGTCGTCGATCGCGCGAACCGTCCACACGACGTCGAGATCGTCGACGTTGCCCTTCCCGGGCACCATCCGCCCTTCGATGACGTCGACGCCGGGCGCCACGGTCTTCGGCGGCGCGAAGCGCGTGACGTCCCAAAGCATCACCATGCCGTGCATCACGGCGATCTGGATGTACACGTCGGCCGACCCGTCGGCGCCGTGACCGACGACGCGCGAGGTCCGGAACTTTTCCGGTTCGAAGTCTTTGTAGTGCGCGTAATCGACTACGCGGGTGCGTACGACGGTGGACGGGGCATGGATCAGCGTTTCGGCATGCCCGTAACGCTCGGTTTGTCCCGGTGGAGTCCAGTTCCACTTGAGGGCGTGGCCGGCCGCCACGATGCGCGCTGCGTCGGGATCGAGCTCTCCGGCGTACGCCAACGAGGGCGCGAGGGCGAGCGCCGCGACCGCAAAAAGCCGCAATCGGTGGACGAAGCAAGCTTTGGTCATGGTCGATGCCCCTCCGCTGTGCCGAGTTGGGCAAGCACCGACCGTACCAGATGAGCGGACCGGTACGAAACGGCCACGGCGACATCAGCGTCGCCGAAACCGCGCGCGTCCCTCCGTGATCCACCAGTCATGGTACCGCTGCCGCGCTCGCTCGCGGTCGCGTACCGGAAGCTCGCTCGAGTATCCGAAGTACTCCCGCGTGATGAGGCGTAGCTCTTCTCCGGCAGCTCGTCGGATTTCCGACACGTCGTGGTTGAGCGCGTCGATTAACCACTCGACCCGGTGCCGGGCGCCGTTCTCCTGCCACCACGCGAGCCAGGGTCGAGCGTCGCCTCCAAGGTCTTGTCGGGTCAATTGCACGAGGGCCTCGTGCGCAGCGGCGACGACACCCTCGTCGGCGTCGGCCAGCGCCGCCAAGAGGACGGGCACCAGCGAAGACTGGCGCGCATCGCCGATGGCGCGCATCGCCGCCGCCCGCGCGGCCGGGTCGCCGGCCGCGCCGAGCGACCGGAGCGCCTCGCGCATTTCGTCGGGGAGCACCTTTGCCATGGCGGAGATCGCGTGGACCGCCGCGGTTCGCGTCGGGCCGTCCGGGTCGCGCAGCCGCGCCAGCGCGTGCGGGATCGCTTCGGGATACGGGAGCTCGCAGAGCAAGTACGTCGCCCATCCGCGCGTCTCGGGGTCCGGGTCCGCGAGCCGGTCGACCACGAACGGGAGCGCAACTCTGCGCTCGCGTGCGACGAGGCGCAGAATGGGTCCGCACTCGCTCGCGCGGGGAGGATTCGGTAGCGAAAGGGCCCGCGCGCGCTCGAAGGTCACCGGGCCGGGGAAGCGGGCCATGATGACCCGCATCGCGCGCTCGCCTTGCCGGAGAAGCTCGCCTTCGGCGGCCTCGTCGCTCTCACCGCCGACGATCCGGTCGACCATCGACAGGAGCTCGTTTTCGAGGTCGACGATGACCGACGGCAGCGGCGCCGCGGGCGTCATGTAGGGGGTCGGAGGGCGGTGCGGCGCGACGGCCAGTGACGAGGATGGCGGAGCGACATCGGGCTGCTCGTCGCCGGTCTCCCAGCCGAGCATGTCGAAGAGGGCACGCGCGTCCATCTCTTCGAGGGCGGGGTGGACTTCCGTCTCCGGGGCCGGGTGCGGAACGCCGCCGTTCGTCTGAGGGTGGGAAACGAGAGCGGGCTCGAGCTCCGGGGGCTCTTCCCTCGGGATGGGGGGTCCGCTGATCGTCCGAACGGTCATGAGGTTCGGCGGGGGGGGCGGCATCGTCGATGTCGCCAGGCCCGTCATGGGGGGCCAGGAGAACCCGGCCGGGGGACGTGCCGATACAGAAGACAGGGCAGCGGGAGGCGCTTGGACAGGAGCCGAGGATCGCGGGGCGCCCGCGCGACCGGACGCCGCTCCTTCGCGTTTCCGGCGCACGATGATCCGTTCGAGCGCTTTGCCGACGACGCTCGCGAACTCGGTCACCTGCTGGAAGCCCGCCGCATCGACGCCGGCGTCCCCGCAGTCGCCGAGGAAGAGGGCGACCGCTCGCGTGCGCACGACCAGCGGGACGATGGCGATCTCGGCGTCGCGCGGCCGCTGCAAATCCGTCCGAAGCACGGCGTCGAGGCCCTCGAGAGCAGGGCGAGCGACGATGGCCGCGCGCGTGTCGCGCACTTCGGACATGAGGCTCGGCAGGTCGAGCGGTACCCCGATTCCGACGAGGCGATCGCTGGTGGCGCCGGCGCCGAAGGCATCGCGCCCCTCGGCGATGTCGCCGTGCACGAGAAAGAACGCGGAATAATCGAAGAATTGACGGGAAAAATCGAAAAAGAGGTCGAGCAAGACGTCCCGGTCGCTCGCTTCCTCGGCATCGCGGCGGCCCGCGTCGAAGGTGAGGGGACCGCGGCGGCGGCGCGTCGGGCGCTCGCTCGACGGCCCGGTGTGCTGGAGCAGACGCGACCGGCGTAGCCCGACCGGTGTGGACGGCGGGGTGGCGTCCATGTCCAGCGGAGGCTTGCGCTCCGCGGACGAGGGTGTGGGCGCAAACGGCTGCACGGCGGGGGACCCGAGGGGCGGCGTGGGTCGGCCCGAATGCTCGCGCGGAGTCTGGTCGGAATCCTCGATCGTTTGAGGAACGCTGAAGGCCGGCGTCGATCCGGGCGGCATCGGAGCGCCCGACAAGCGCGCAACCAGGCGGCGCATACGCCTATCGAGCGGCAGCCCGTAGAGGCTCGTGATCGCCTGGAGGACGCGTACGGCGGGTGCGGCACGCTGTTCGATCGCCAGGCCGAGGGTGAACATGAGATGGTCTTCGACGTCGGCGGGCATCCGCTCCACGACGGCGAGCACGAGAACCTCCCCGTCGATCTCGAGGGGCACGATCTTGTGCTGGAGCGCGACGTCGGGAGGAACGAGCCGCGCCGGCTCGATCGCCACGGGAAGCTCTCCCGCGGGCGCCGGCGGCAGGCGCATGTCTTCGGCGATGGTCCGCGTCAGCGCCTCCTCCTCGACCGCGGCGATCTCGAGCAGGTTGGTCGCGAGATCGCCGCCGTAGAGAACTTGCCGTGCGAGCGCCTCTTCCACCTGCCGCATCGTCGCGACGTCTCGCAGCACAAGGAGGGAGCTCAGGGTCATTGGGGCGGGCGAGGTTCAGGCTACAGGCTTCGGGCGGACCGCTCCAGGTGCACCGTGAGCCGTCGCGGGCGCTCGGGCGACCGAGCCGCGCCCGCTCAGGTCCAGCTTTCCGCCAGCGCTCGGATCAGACCGGGAACCGTGAACTCCGGGGCGGTCACGTCGACCCGTAACCCACGCGAGCGGGCCGTTTCCGCCGTCACCGGGCCGATGCAAGCGACGCGGGGGGTCGAGAGCAAGGGCGCGGCGTCGGCGCCCAAGAGGTCGCACAAATGGTCGACCGTGCTGCTCGACGTGAATGTGACCGCGTCGAGGCGACGGGCCTCGAGCTCGGCTCGCAGCGCAGCGACGGCTTCTCGGGGCGGCGGCCGGGTCTCGTACGCCGCGACCACGTCGACTGTGCAGCCCGCGGCGCGGAGTGCCTCCGGCATGACGTCGCGCGCCTTGGCCGCGCGCGGCAGCAGAACGCGCGCCCCGACGGCGCTGCCCGCCAGGGCGCGGAGCAGCTCTTCGGCCAAGCCTTCGCCGCGAAACTCCTTCGCCACGACGTCGGCTCGAAGGCCGTACTGGGCGAGGGAGCGGGCGGTCGCCGGGCCGATCGCCGCGAGGCGGGCCGCGCCGAATGCCCGCGCGTCCGCGCCGGCCGCGGCGAGCGCCGCCCACGTTCGCTCGACGCCGTTGGCGCTCGTGAAGGCCACCCAACCGTAGGCGCCTCGCCGGAGGTCGGCCAGGGCGCGGTCGAGCGGGCCCGAGTCCTCCGGCGGGCCAAGGGCGATCGTAGGTACGACGAAAGGCTCGGCTCCGTAGTCGCGCAGAAGCGCGGCGGTCGTGGAGGCTTGCTCGGTCGCGCGCGTCACGAGCACGCGCTTTCCGAAGAGCGGCCGGCGTTCGAACCATCGCAGGTCCTCGTCGGGGGCGCCGAACGCGACGAGCAAGGTCCGGTCGCCGAGCGCCTTCGCGCGCCCGACCGCTTCTTCGGCAGTCGATCGAACCACGCGCTGCCGCGGACCACCGGCGCCCGCGATCAGCGTGACGCATTCTTCGCGCGGCTGGGCGGCGACGATCGGCTCGAGGTCCGCGGCGGTAGTGGAAACCGCCCCGCCCACGACTCCCGCGAACGCGCCGGCCGCCGCGGCCGCGCCGACGCCGGGGATGACTTCGAAGGCAACGCCCGCGCGCGCCACGGCACGCGCGTCGTCGACCGCGCTCGGCCACTCGAGCGGATCGCCGGGGTACGTGCGAACGACGCGCTTGCCCTCGCGGGCGAGCGCAATGAGCCGTGAGGCGACTGCACCGTCTTCGTCGTGGAAAACGAAGTCGGCGCGCTCGAGTCGATCGGCCGCCCTCTCGGTCCGCAGGGCGGGGTCGCCGGGCCCGAGGCCCACGAACGATACGATGCCGGGGCCCGTCATTCTCGAGGGGCGCGAGAAGGACGGGCCGAGACCGGAGCGAGGCGCGCGCGCACGGTTCTCACGATGACCCGCGGGAGGGGCCGGAGGCAAGGCAAGGCCCCATTTGCGCGCAAACGTCGTGCTATTGCTGACCCGACGCCGTCATGCCGTTTCCGATCTCCCGCCCCCGCCGCCTGCGAGCGACCCCTGGCCTGCTCGCGCTCGTGCGCGAGACGACGCTGTCGCCCCGCGATCTCATTTTGCCGCTCTTCTTTCACGCGGCCATCGACGCGCCCCGCCCGGTCGCATCGATGCCGGGCGTCTCGCAGCTCCCGGTGAAGGCGGCCGCTTCGACGGCGAAAGAAGCGGCGCGGCGCGGCCTGGGCGGCGTCATCTTGTTCGGTCTGCCGAAGACCAAAGATCCGCGCGGTTCGAGCGGACTCGACCCCGACGGGCCCGTGCCTCGGGCCGTGGCGGAAATGAAGAGCGCGGCGCCCCAGCTCGTCGTGATGACCGACGTCTGCGTCGACGAGTACACTGACCACGGGCACTGCGGGATTCTGCACGAGCGCAAGGACGGCACGACCGAGGTCGACAACGACGCGACACTGGAAGTGCTGGCCGAGATGGCCGTCCTCCACGCGCGCGCGGGCGCCGACGTGGTCGCGCCGAGCGACATGATGGACGGGCGGGTCGGACGGATTCGGCGCGCGCTCGACGAAAGCTCGTTTTCGTCGATTGCCATCCTGAGCTACGCCGTGAAGTACGCGAGCGCGTTTTACGGCCCGTTTCGCGAAGCTGCGGACTGCGCGCCGCAGTTCGGAGACCGGTCCGGCTATCAGATGGATCCGGCCAACGCGCGCGAAGCGCTGCGGGAGGCCCGGCTCGACGAAGACGAGGGCGCCGACATGCTGATGGTCAAGCCGGCGCTCGCGTACCTCGACGTCATCCGCGCCGTCCGCGCGGATACGACGCTGCCGCTCTTCGCGTACAACGTCTCGGGAGAGTACGCGATGCTGAAGGCCGCGGCGGCCGCGGGGATGATCGACTACACGCGGGCGATGATGGAAGTGCTGGTGTCCATCCGCCGCGCGGGCGCCGACGGGATTCTCACGTATCACGCCGTCGAGGCGGCGGAGGCACTCGGTGGGTAGGGCGGCGGTTGCGCTCGGCGCGGGCAGCGCCGGCGCGATCGGTGGGGCACTCTGGGTGGCGGCGGCGCCGCTGGCGGGCTGCTACACGCACCAATGCGATCCGTCGGCAGTCACGTACGACGGGGGCGAGATGGTCGACGAAAACACGTACGAGACCACGCCTTTCGTCGTCCCCCCCGACGGGGGGGGTTGGCTCTCGTATCCCCCGAACGTCACGCTCACCGTCAACTTCCCGCCGAGCGTGGGGGTCAATCGCGCGCCGGTCTCGATCGACGCGTACATCGGCACGTCGGGCACGCCGGACGAGCCCAGCGACGCGGGCGGCAATTTCACGACGGCCTCCGGCGCCCTGGTCGAGTATTCGGTTCTGAACGACGCGGGATTCCAGGTGCTCAACGCGACGTGCAGCACGGGCTACTACGCTCGGTTCGTCGTCCACTTTGCGGCCGTGGACGCGACTCCGGGCGACGCGGAGGAGTGAGGGCCCCGACTGAAGTCTGGGCCATGCGGACCTAGCCCGATGTCATCGCGACACGCTCTCGCTCAGGACCGAGGCGGCACCGGCGGAAACCAAAGCGTGAAGGTCGCGCCTTTCCCCGGCGCCGTGTCGAAGCGCACCTTCCCTCGGTGGCGATGCATCGTCGCGTAGACCATCGCGAGCCCGAGACCGGTGCCCTCCGTCCCCTTGGTCGTGAAGAACGGCTCGAATACACGTGCCTGCACTTCGGCGGTCATCCCCGGACCGTCGTCGGCGACCGCCACCCACGCGCCCCCGCTCTCTTCACCGGTCCGGACGCTTATGTGGACGGCGTCGGGCGCGGCCTCCACGGCGTTCGCCAGGAGGTTCAGGAGCGCGGAGACGATTTCGCTCGGTTGACCGAAAATCGGCGGGGGGTGTCCGAAGTCTTCCCGGACGGTGTTCACGCGACCGCTCGCACTGACCATCCGCGGCCTCGCGAGCTGCACGGTCTCGCGCGCGAGCGCGTTCAAGTCGACCACGACGGCCTTCGAGTCCGGGGCCTGCCGGCTGAAGTCGCGCAGCCGTTCGATGACGTCGAGGCCCCGGCCGAGCGCGTGCTTCATTTCGAGCAGCGTCTCGTCGACCTGCTGCGCATTGCCGCGCGCGTTTCCGCGAGCGGCGATCTGAATGTGCAAAGAGAGGGGGTTGAGGATGTTCTTGAGGTCGTGGGAGATTCCGGCGGCCATTTGACCGAGCGCCCGAAGCTTTTCGCCGTGCACGAGCGCCGCTCGGGAGGCGCGGAGCTCCTCGTTCGCTCGCATGATCGACTGCAAGTGCGCCGAGGTGGCAAGCCCGATGGCCGCCAGATCGACCAGCCCCTGCGCGACTTCGTCGTTCCAGGGCTCGGTGCCGTCGTCCTCCCGCCTTCGGAAGAGGACGGCGGCGCCGAAGAGTCCTCCCGCGCTCACGAGGGGGAGGGTCTTCGCTTGTTTGAAGATTCCGTGGCCGATCGTGTCGAGGAGGGCGCGACCGAGCTCGCTGCTGATATCGTCGACCTCGACCCTCCACGTGTGCAGCCCTTCGGGAAGGCCACGGACTGCGGCGAGCACCAAACCTTCGCCGGTAACCCGGAACACCGCCACACCGTCGCCTCCGGCGTGCTCCGCCAGCGCATCGGCGAGGTGCTGCATCGCGTCGTCGCTCGATGTGTGGTCGCAGACGACCCGCGCCAGGTGGACGAGAGCACGGATGGCGTGCTGGCTGCGCGAGGGATTGAAAGGCATGGCCAAAGCGACGTCTACGCGGCGTGGGCAGGAGGACGACTACCCCCCCCAGGTGCGGGGAAGTCTAATCCCATAATTTGCGGAGTCCCATCCCTGGATCCCGTGGTCCAGGGGTCCCGAAGCCCATGGTTTTCACGTACGCGGCCATCGGACCTCAGGCGTCCAGCGTCGTCAGCCCCTCTCGAATCGCGTACTTCGTGAGCTCGGCGATCGTCCGGATCTTCAGTTTGCTCATGATCTGGCGGCGGTGCGTTTCGACCGTCGAGAGCGCGATATGAAGACGCGCTCCGATGTCCCTCGATGTACGGCCCTCCGCCAGAAGCTGGAGCACTTCCCGCTCGCGCGTCGTGAGCGCGCCCGCGGGAACCTCGGCCGGAAGATCGCTCTTGACCGCTCTGTCGATGACGATGCCGGTGATTTGAGGGCTGAGAAAGGTTTGGCCCGCCGCGACCATCTGGACCGCGCGCAGCAGTTCGTCGGCCGCGGAATCTTTCAAGAGGTATCCGGCCGCGCCGGCGGTCAGCATCGCGAGCACGTATCGCCGGTCCGCGTTCATCGACAGCCCGATGACCCTCGACTCGGGAATTTCGGTCTTCAGCCGCGCCGTGGCGTCGATTCCGTTGAGCCCTCGCATCGATACATCCATAACGATGACGTCGGGACGAGTCGCCCGGGCTATCAAGATGGCTTCGTGCCCCTCAGCCGCCTCGCCGACCACGTGGATGTCGGGTTGCCGCTCGAGGATCGCACGGAGCCCGTCGCGGATGATCTTATGGTCGTCGACCAGCAAAACCTTCATTGGACCGTCCGCCTTGGATGAGGGTGCACGAACGCTGGCCGGCGCGCAACGTGCGCGCCGACCGAGCCGGCGCTTGAAGCGGCGCTGTCTTCGGGGCAAAACTCGCGAGTCGGAGATGTCGCAACTCCTCGACGACCGTGTGCTCAGCGCCATTTTCGACCGCGCGGGCGATGCGATTTTCCTCATCGACGACGACGGGCGGTTCATTCGCGTCAATCCGGCGGCCGAGCAGCTCACGGGCTACTCGGCCGAGGAGCTGCGAACGATGACGTTCTTCGACCTCACGCCTTCCTCGAGCCTCGAGCAGGGACGGGCGCAATGGCGCGAGTTTCTGCGCGCCGGAGCCCTCTCGGGAGATTACTGGCTGAGCCGCAAGAACGCGTCGTTGGTCCAGGTGGAGTTCCACGCCGTCGCGAGGGTCGTGCCCGGGCTTCACCTTTCGAACTCGCGCGACGTGACCGCGCGCCGGCGCGAGGAAAGAAGGCTCCGCCGGGCGGTGAACATCCAAGAAGCGATCGCCGCGATGAGCGCCGCGGTCGACACCGCGCAGGTGGCTCAGGCCATCCTCGACGCGGGCCTGAAGGCGCTCGAGGCGCAGGCGGGGCATGTCGTCACCGTGGTCGACGGCGGGCGCTGGGCCGAGCTCGTGGCGACGGTCGGAATGGCGCCGGATCTCGAAGCGCAATGGGCCGCAGCCGCGCAATCGGCCGGGGTTCCCCCGAGACGGGCCAATGGCGGGTACCGCTTCTGGCTCGACGACACATCGATGCTTCTTCGAAACTTCCACGTAGGCGATCCCATCGCGGTCGAACAGGTGGACACACTCGGGCCGTCGAGGGCGAGCTACCACTTGGGTGAACTCGGCGGCGCGATGGTCGGATTGCCGCTCTTGGCGAGCGGCGCCCTGGTCGGGGGACTTTATTTGTTCTGGAAGGAAAAGCGCTCGTTCTGCGAAGACGAGTCCTCGTTTGCATGGACGCTTGCGGGGATGTGCGCGCAGGCGCTCGAGCGCGCGCGTCTCTTCGCCGCGGAGCGAGAGGCTCGCGAAAGGGCCGTCGCCTCGGAGAAGTCGGTCCTCGAGTACCAGGACCGGCTCCGGCGAATGGCGTTCGACCGTGTCGTGGTCGAGGAGCGCGAGCGGCGTCGGGTGGCCATCGCCCTCCACGACGGGGTGACGCAATACCTGGCGCTGACGAAGATAACGCTCGATCCGGTCAGGCAGAGACTCGAGGGGGCCGATCGGGCAGCGGTGGACGCGGCCATGAAACTCGTCACGGACTCGATCGAAGCGACCCGTTCGCTCAGCTTCGAGCTGAGCCCCCCGATCCTGTACGATCTCGGGATCAAGGCTGGCCTCTCCTGGCTCGCCGAGAGGGTCGAACAAGCGACGGGGCTCCGGATCGAGATCGCCGAGGAGGGCACGGACCCTTCCCTCGACGACGTGACCGCGGCGATCGTGTTTCGCACGGTGCGCGAGCTCCTGATGAACGTCTTCAAACACTCTCGAACCAGCGCGGCGAGGGTGTCTTTCGGCAATCACGGCGACCACCTGGAGGTGGTCGTCGAGGACCGAGGCGCGGGCTTCGACCCAGCGGAGGCCGCATCCCACGCGGGCTTCGGGCTGATGAGCGTTCGGGAAGAGATTGGTCGGCTCGGCGGCGCGGTCGAGGTGATATCGGCGCGCGACCAAGGGACGCGCATCTGCGTGCGTGTCCCGAACGGACGCGCCCGGATTGTCGGAGGGCCGGAAGTCGCCTAGAGCCGGCGCGTGGTACGGTGGCGGAGTGCTTGTGGAGGCGCAGGTCGGCGAGATGGTGAGGGTGCTCGACCGATATGGCCAACTTGACGGACTCTGGGTTTTTGGATCGCAAGCCGAAGGGAAAGCCACCGCCACGTCGGACGTCGACCTCGCGGCACTCTTCGCGGCGCGACCCCCGCGAGATGCTCTTTTCTCGGCTCGCCTCGAGATCGAAGAGCTTCTGAGGAAGCCCGTGGACCTGATCGACATCGAGGCGGCGAGCCCCATCCTCGCGATGCAAGTCTTGCGGCGCGGCCGAGTTCTACGGAATTGCGACGCCGCGCACATGATCCGATTCGCGGCGGCGCTCCCGGGTCGTTACGAGGACGTCATCCTCCTTCGTCGGCCGCTGGAACGGCTTCTACGCGAGAGGCTGGCGGGTGGTTGATCGCGACGTCGTTCTGGCCAAAGCGGCCACCGTGGACCGCTGCGTGGCGCGGGTAGCGGAGGTGCGTTCCCGGCCGGCGGGTGCCCTGCTTCCCGTCGACATCGAAGACGTCGTCGTCCTCAACGTGACGCGCGCGGTGCAAGCCGCCGCGGACCTGGCGGCCCACGTGGTCACCGCCGAGGGTTATGGGCTTCCCGACTCGCTCGCGGCCAGCTTCACGCTGCTCGAGAAGCACGGCGTGATTGACGCCGATCTGGCCACGCGCATGCGCCAGGCCATCGGCTTCCGGAACGTCGCGGTCCATGCGTACGAGGCCGTCGACCCGCACATCGTCGAGGCCATCGCCACGCACCACGTCGGCGACCTGCGTCGGTTCGCTGCGGCGATGCTTGCGCGATATGTATAGAACCCCCTTTACTGGAGGATTCCCGGGCTTCCCCCTACCGGAGGCACGCCGGGACGCACGCGCGATACCCCCTGTCGCATTGTTCGCATAGGTGGCTCGAGGCGGACGGCCCCCGTTCGCATCCCTCTCGGCACGTTGTCCAGTGCTGCGCGCACGCATCCGAGCAGTCCGCGCCCGGGGCGCGCGCCTGGAGCGCGGGCGAAGGTGTGCGCGAGGACGGGACGCCGGACGCCGCCAAAATGGGGGGCGGCGCGAACGCGCTGGTGGGCATGGGGGCGGCGAGCGCGGGCGCCTGCCTCGCGGGCCGCGCGTCGCGCGCCTCTTCGCTCGGGAGAGTCGGCCCGAGCGAGAGCTGGCTGAAGCGCGTCGCCGCGTACTGCACGCGATCGCTCGACTGCCCATACGTGTAGCCGCGAAGCCAGCCGCGCCAGCACTCCGTCTTCGCCTCGGGCGACACCGGGCTCTCGTCGATCGCGTAGCAGTGCTCGAAATGCACGTCGCATTCGTAGACGGCCTGAAAGCTCGGCCCGCACGCAGCGGCGCCGAAAGCCAAGAAAAGGACGGAGCGCAAACCCACGGATAGAGTGTCGGACGCGGCAGGTGCAGACGCAACTCGGGTCGAGGGCGCTGGACGGCCGGGCCGCACGTCGTTACATCGGAGCCATGTTTACCGGCCTGGTCGCCGCAACCGGTGTTCTTGGCGCCCGCGGGGCTCGAGGCCCGGGTGCGCGCCTCAGCCTCGATGCCGACCTCGACGGCGGACCGCTGGCGCTCGGGGAGTCGATCGCGGTCGACGGGTGCTGCCTTTCCGTGGCGGAGTTCGGCCCTGGCGGGTTCGAGGTCGACGCTTCGGCCGAGACGTTGGCGCGGACGACGCTCGGCCGGATGGCGCCGGGCAAGGTCGTCAACCTCGAGCGGGCGCTTCGTGCGGGGGATCGCATCGGCGGTCACCTCGCGACCGGGCACGTCGACGGCGTCGGCGAACTCGTCGTCCGGAATTCTCTCGGCGAGGCCGTGGCGATGACGTTCGCTCTGCCGCCGGGTCTCGCTCGCTTCGTCGCCGAGAAAGGCTCCATCGCCGTCAACGGCGTGAGCCTGACGGTCAATTCCGTCAGCTCTGCCGGTCGGTTCGAAGTGGTGCTCATCCCCATCACACTCGAAAAGACGAATCTGTCCTCGCTCGCGCCTGGCGACCCCGTCAACCTGGAAGTCGACTTGATCGCGCGTTACGTCGCGCGTCTGATGGAGGCCGGCGTGGATCACCCCGTCGAGAGAATCGCCTGACCCGTATCCCGATGGCCCCCGTGCACACGATCGACCAAGCGCTCGCGGAGCGAATCGCCGGCGCCATCGCCGACGTTCGAGCGGGCAAGATGGTCATCCTCGTCGACGACGAAGACCGCGAGAACGAGGGCGATCTCACGATGGCGGCCCAGTTCGTGACGCCCGACGCGATCAACTTCATGGCCACGCATGGGCGGGGACTCATTTGCCTGGCGCTCAGCGAAGAACAAGTCGAGCGGCTGAAGCTCCCCATGATGCACTCGCCCGGCCGGCTCGGCCCCGCCCTCGGGACCGCGTTCACCGTGAGCATCGAGGCCCGCCACGGGGTGACGACGGGCATAAGCGCCGCGGATCGCGCGCACACGGTCCGCACTGCGGCCAATCCTGAGGTGCGCCCCGACGAGATCGTCACGCCCGGACACGTCTTCCCCCTGCGTGCGCGGCGCGGGGGCGTGCTGGTTCGCACGGGACAAACGGAGGGTTCGGTCGACCTCGCCCGTCTCGCCGGGCTGACTCCCGCCGGCGTTATCTGCGAGATCATGAATGCCGACGGCTCGATGGCGCGACTGCCGGACCTGGAGCTGTTCGGCCGCAAACACGACCTTCGCATCCTGACGATCGCGGATCTCATTCGGTACCGGCTCTTCACCGAGAGGCTCGTGCGGCGCGCGTCCGAGGCGATGATCATGCTGGACCCCACCGGGACCGAGTGGCGCGCGATCGTCTACGAAACCGGAATCGACGAACGGCAGTTTCTCGCCCTGGTGAAGGGCGACCTGACGCGCGGGCCGCCGCCGCTCTGTCGGGTGCACACCGGTTCGACCCTGGCCGACACGTTTGCGGCGACCCGGCGCGACGGCGGACGACACCTGCGCGAGGCGATCGCGCAGATCGAAGCGGCCGGTTCCGGAGCTCTCGTCTACATCGCGCCACGCGGCGACCTGAAACGGGAGCTCGACGCCCTCGGGGCGGCGGAAGGTTCGACGACGTCGGGAGCGAGCGACGCTCCGCTGCGCGAGTTCGGCCTCGGAGCGCAGGTCCTGGTCGACCTCGGGCTGCGCGACATCCGCCTGCTGACGAACAGTCCGCGGAAGATCGCCGGCATCCACGGATTCGGGCTCAACGTGATCGAACGGGTCGCGCTCCATTCCATGGACCGCGACGGGGAGTGACCGTCGTGCCGATCGCCAGAGGTTGCCACGGCTTTCTCGCCCGTACTCGTGCCCGTCTCACGATGGGTCCCATGTCGTCCTGCGTTATCAACACGGCGGCGCGAGCCGACGGGTTCAGTACCGCGACCGTCAGGGAGCGGTCATGTCTAGTTCGTGAAATTGCCTTGGGCTCCTCGTCCAGCCTGCGCGAAGCCGAGGTTTCTGGGCGCGCGGACTTCAGTCCTATGCACCGACTTTTTTCACGGCCCCCGTCAAGTCCCCCCGCGGGGCCTCATCATTCGTCACATCGCGCTCGGCCTTCGAGAAAAGGGCCACGCCAGGGCGCCCTCCTTCCCCAGGGAACCTCACCCCCGGCCCCTCTCCGCAAGCGGAGAGGGGTGTCTGCGGGTCTCG
>CAZVPE010000117.1:0-16727 GCA_964628155.1 uncultured Polyangiaceae bacterium
TCCCTTGAGTTCGCCGAGGAGGCCAAGAAGGCGGACAAGCACGACCTGGTCCGACTGCTCGAGGCGCTCGCACTTGCTCTCGGCGCACAAGCGCGCACGGCCGCCGCCGACGACGGACGCGCCGCGGTCGTGGCCGCGATGCGCCACGGGCTCGTCGTGGCCGCGGTGGAGCAAATCGAAGCAAGCGCCTCTGCCCAGCTTGCCGTCGAGGCGCTGATGATCCGGATGCGTGCGGCCTGAGAGCGTCCACGCGGAGGCCGAACCTATTCGGCGCTTGTCTACTCGAGGGTTTCTTTGCCGCCCGGCAGCACGTCGTACTCGGCCAGCCCGAGCACGGCTCCGGCCCACGCCAGCGTGCGCTCCGAGCCGGCCACGATGACGATTCGCTCGGGTCCCGGCCCTTCGTACTCGGCGACGATCGCCCGATCGCCGACGCTCGGCGCGCCGCTCCCCGCACGCCTCACGCCGACCGGCAATCGCCGCGTGCGCTGGAATCGAACGCCGCCGCGATCGACCACGTGCGGCGGCTCCGCGGTCAGCGCCAGCTCGGCCGTTGGGATCGGCGAAAGCCAGATGATGTCTTCGACCGCGTCGCGCGCGAAGAGCGCCCGGTCGACCCCCGCTTCGGGCGCCACGAACAGCGCGCCCACCACCGTTCGCTCTTCCTCGAAGAGGAGAGCCCCGGCGAGCCACGCTTCGTCGCGCTCGGCGGTGCGCACCACGACGTCCCCCAGGTGGCACGGGAACGTGTCGAGGGTGTCGGCCGCCGATGGTGTCGAAGGCGGCTGTTCTCCCCCTTCTTCGGACGGCCGCGCACGCAATCGCCGCGCAAGAGCTCTCCCGAGGACCACCCCTCCGGCGGAGACCAGCAGGCCGAGCATCAGGCTCACAGCGCCGCCCTCGCCGCGGGCGGGCCTGGCGCGAACAGCCCCTGAATTGCGCGCGCGCGGGCCGCGACCTCCCCGAGCACGTCGTCGACCGAGAGAATCCGCCCGCGCACCACCGCGGGAGGGAGGAGCGCGGAAATCACGGCAATCGCCTCCGCCAAACCGACGAGCTCCTGCGCCCGTGGCAGCGTGATGCCGCCGATGGCAACGAGCGGGATACCGGCAGTCAGGGCGTGCGCGTGCGCCTCGGCGAGGGCGGCCATCCCGACCACGGGGTCTGGATGGGCTTTGGTCGAGGTCTCGAAGACCGGACCGAATGCTACGTATGCCGGCCTCGTGGCAAGCGCGGCGTCGAGCTGCTCGAGGGTATGCGTCGACACCCCGACCCCGAGGCCTGGCGCGAGACGCCGGACGCGCTCGATCGGCATGTCGGTTTGCCCGACGTGGGCGAGGTCGCAACCGGCGAATATCGCCAGATCCGGGCGGTCGTTGGCCACCAGTGGGACCCCCGCGCGATGACACATCGGCGCGAGCTGCCGGAGAAGCGCGAGCGCCTCGCGCGGCGGGAAGTCTTTGGCGCGAAGCTGAAGCGCAGCCGGAAAGCCCTCGAGAACGGCTTTGGCAAACGCCACCGGGTCGAGACGGCGGGCGTCGAGAGTGGCGACGTCCACGATCGCGTACAGTCCACGCATCGCACGCGAGCACGTAGTCGACGACACATAAGGCCGTCAACGCGATTCGCTGTCAGCCAAACGGATGACTTCGGAGTCGGCGTCGATCCGGCAGTTGGAAACGCGCAGCGCCGGGTCGACGACGAGGACGTCACCGCGCATGAGGTCCGCCCATGCCGCATTGGCATCCGACGCGCTTCGGTCGAGCCGCATCGCCTTGACGCGCGCTGCCAGAGGCGCGCCCCCTTCCCCCTCGGCGGCGAGCTCGCCACATACCCACGCCTCGCGTTTGCCTTTGCTCCGGATAAGCTCGGACACGACCCGCAGGCGAACCGCCGAGGGCGGCGCGGCGAGGGAGTCCGCCATACGACGCCCGTCTTTGCGCACGACGAGATAGCTGAAGGTCAGACCCTCGCGCCGGAGCCCCGCGGCGCGGGCCACGGGGACGAGCCAGGCGGGCAAGTCGACCGGAAGGTCCTCGTGGCACCAGTCCGATTCGCGAGCGAGCGCGGGACACGGCCCGCCGTGCATGCAGGGAGCAAAGACGGTCGCGCCGCGGGCAATGAGCGCATCGCGGACCCGATGGAGATGGCGCGTTCGGTCCCGCAACGCGGGCTCGATGACGACGAGTGAGCCATGCGCGCCCACGGAGCGGTCGAGGAGACCACCGAGGAGCGCCGCACCGCGTTCCACCCGCAGGTCGTCCGGGGCACCCACGTCGAGCTCGCTCAGCACCTGACCCACGAGGACGACGTCGAATCGCTCCGATTCGTCGATTCCGGCGATGGGCCCGATAGAACGTGCCGCCGTCTTCACGCGCAGCTCGACGCCAACGTCGCGCCCGGCAGCGAGCCGTTCTCGCACGAGCTCTTCACCGATCTGGAGCGCTTGGGCGTCCGCGTCGAGCCAGGTCGCCTCGACGATGCGTCCGCCGGGCGAGGGCGTGGCGGAACCGCCGAGCGCGCGACGCCGCCCGCGTGCCTCGAGCGCGTCGAGCGCCCGAACCAGGCCCCACGTCGTTGCGCCGAGCCCCGCCCCGATGTCGAGCACGCGCAGGGGAGCGCGGTCGAACTCGATCGCCCCGGTGGCCACGAGCTCGCGAACCGCAGCCGCGCCTTTGGGGACGTCGCGCGCGAACGCGAATCCGAGACGGGCGGGCCCGGCGTCCTTCACGACAGCGCGCGCCACCGACGGGTCGTTGTACGCGGCCGACAACTCCGCCACCTTTGCGGCGAGCTTCGCGACCTCGCGTGTCGTGGGCCATCCGCGCCTGCGGGCGACCGCGTCGAGCGCGTCGCGCCAATCGTCTTCGAGCGGTCGCACGAGCGCCAAGCCAAGCATGGGGCGTAGAATCGCCTCCATGCCCCCGACCCCGCAAGCAGGGCCCTTCCGCGTGGCCGCCGTCGGAGCGGTCGTCGTGGATCGCCTGGCGCGCGTGCTCCTCGTTCGGCGCGCCCGGCCGCCGAACCAGGGCGCCTGGACGCTTCCGGGCGGACGCATCGAACGCGGTGAATCGCACGAAGGCGCAATCATCCGCGAAGTTCTGGAAGAAACCGGCCTTGCCGCGCGCGTCCTTTGCCCGCTGGGCGTCGTGCCGATCGCCGGAGAGGGGTTCGCCTACGAGATCCACGAGCACCTGCTGGTCCCGGCGCACGACGGCGACGCGGCCCTCGTCGCCGGGGACGACGCGGCCGAAGCCCGCTGGGCACGTCGCGAGGAGCTCGCCGAGCTGGGCGTTGCGCAGGAAGCGGTCGAGGTCATCGATCGGGGCCTCGCAGAAGAGCGACGGAGGCGACTTTCGCCATAAGGGGTTGTGCTGTCGACGCGCCCCGCTTAGGTAGCGTTCGTGCCGCTTCCGACGCACCGAGCCATCCACCCGCAGTGCGTGCTCGCCGCCGCCGCCTCGGTCGTCGCGGTCTGCGGGTGCGCGAGCATTCCGCCGCCCCCGTCGGCCCCCCCGACGGCCGACGCCGCCCTCATGCGGATGCATGCCACGCTCGCGTGCGGCAACGGCATCCAAGCGAACGCCAAGTTCGACCTCTTCGGCGAACACGGCCGAGGGCGCGGCGAACTGTTGCTCTTCGCGGTCCGACCCGCGCGCATCCGGCTGGACATCGTCAGCCCGTTCGGGGTGGCGCTGGCCACGCTGACCGCCGATGGATCGCACTTCGCGCTCGCCGATCTGCGCGAAAAGCACTTTTACGTGGGGCCAGCCAGCGCGTGCAACATCGCGCGGCTGACCGCCGTTCCCGTCCCCGGACACGTGCTCGTCGACCTACTCCGCGGCGAGGCGCCGGTCTTGCGACACACGCCGCAAGCGGCCACGATCACCTGGAGCGCGCAGGGATACTGGGTGCTCTTCATCCCGAGCACCAGCGACGCGCGCGAAGAGATTCACATCGCCCCCCGACCCGACGACTGGACCAAGCCCTGGGAGCAGCAGCGGATGCGCGTCCTCGACGTGCGCGTCGAGCAGCAGCAGTACGTGCTTTACCACGCCGAGCTGACCGAACACGCCGCGACGGCGACCGCTGGGCCCCGCGAAGATCCAGACGGTCTGGCCCCTGCCCTGCCCCCGAGCGGACCGCCCTGCGACGCCGAGATCCCTCGAAAAATCCGCATGGAGGTTCCTGACCCGGAAGCCGACGTTCGCTTCCAGTACCAGGACCGGAAATGGAATCCACCGCTCCCGGAGGGCACCTTCGAGCAGCCGGCGCCGCCGGGGATGCCGGTCGAGCCGGTCAATTGCGAGTGAGGGCCTTGGAAATCGTGCCAGCCGCGTCCGTAATGATCGACGTCACGCCGCGCCCGACGAGATGGATCGCCTCGTCGGGGTCGTTGACCGTCCACACGCCGATGCGCAGGCCCCGGCGCATGCAGCGCGCCAGAGCGCGCGGGCGCGCTTGGGCGCGCTCGAGGTGGAGCCAACCGCAGAGGGGCGGCCGGGCCGCTCGCTGAATCGCGCGGGCCCAGAGCGGCTGGCCCGATCGCACGAGAAGGGCCCGGGGGATCGAAGGCGCGTGCGCCGCGGCGAGACCGAGCAGCAGCGGGTCGAACGAAGACAGGAGCACATCGGCCCCCGTCGCGCGCACGGCGAGCACCGTCGCACCCGCAAGCACAGCGCGGCTCTCGACGTCGTGCTTCATCTCGACGTTCACGCCGACCCCGAGCGAGCGCGCCCACGAGAGCACGGCCGCGAGCGTCGGCACCCCCAGGGCGCGCAGTTCAGCGACTTCGACGTCGCGGACGCGCCGGGCGTCGCGACCGCCCGTCGCCCTCGAGAGCGTCGCGTCGTGAAAGACCACGACCGCGTTGCCCGCGCACGTACGCACGTCGAGCTCGATTGCGGACGCGCCCTGCCGAGCGGCCTGTTCGAACGCGGGCATCGTGTTCTCGGGTGGCCAACCGTCGCCCCGCCCGCCACGGTGCCCGACGACAATCGCGTTCGCCGCCCAGACGCTCACGCTGCGAGCTCGGCGGCGATCGACGTGGCCAGCGCCTTGGCCTCTTCGAGCTTGTCGGCGGGGAGAGCAATCGCGCCGACGACCGGGTGCCCTCCGCCGCCGTACCGCTCGCAGATCGCCGCGATGTTGTGACGCCGCTCGACGTTCGACCAGGGGTTATACCCGATGCTGATCTTGCACTTGCTCTTCGAACGGCTGAGGATCACCGAATAGGCGCTCTTCGGAAAAAGCGCGTACGTCACGAACTTGCCAGCGACCTCGATGAGTTCGTCGCTCAGGTCCACCAGAACGACCGCTCCCATCGGCTTGGCGCGCTGCTCGACAAGCTTCACGAAGCCCTCGTGCGCGCGCCGCAGCGGCTCGTAGGCCTGCGCGACGTCGGGCATGCGGGCCACTTCGGACAGCGGATGCTCGAGCAGACGGGGGACCATCTTCGCGAGAAATCCGTCGTCGCCGAGGTGCTCGACGACGGTCATGAGCTGAAGCTCCGGCTCGGTACGCTCGACGGCCATTTTGGCGTCGTGGAACCCGGCGCTGTCGATGATGTCGGCCCAACGCACGAGTTCCTCCGTGGGCGCGGGATCGAGCCCGAACCGCTCCCGTCCGACGTCGGCGATGAGCTTGGTGGCGCTGCTGTATGCCCCGTCGTGGAAAAGCCTTCGCTCTCCGTGCGCCTCGCCCTCCGCCGCCACGCGCTCGTAAAACGCGCGGTCTTCCGGCGTGGCAAACGCGCTGACATGATGGTCGAAGTACCAGCTCAGCGCCGGGACGGCCGCGAAACGAAAGTCGAGGATCGCGTTGACATCCCCCGTCAGCACCTTCGCTTCGACGCCGTTCTGACCCGGCCCATAGCCCGCGCCGTGATACGTGAAAGAAGCGCCGTCATCTGGGAATCGGTGCCGGTAAAGGCGCGTGAACATCACGGCCGAGCAAAGGCCATCGAAGCAGTGGCCGTGGGTGGCGACGACGACATGGGGGGGACGACCGGTAGGCACGTGTGCGGCTTAGCACGAGAAAGGGCGCGAATTGAGAATCCATCACGCTGCACTGCGCACGGCCGATGTCGAGAAACTGCAGAGCTTCTACGCCGGCGTCCTGGGACTCTCGGTCCGTCGCGGCGCTCGCGACGGGAGCGTCTGGTTGGATGCGGACGGCACGGTGCTCATGATCGAGCGCGCGGCCGTCGGCGAACCCGCAGTCACGCCGGGCACCATGGATCTCGTGGCGTTCACCATGGGCGACGAGACCAAAGAGTCGTGGCGCGGGCGGATCGAACGGTTCGGCGTCCGCATCGAGGCCGAGACCGCGTACACGCTCTACTTTCGAGATCCCGACGGCCGGCGCGTCGCGGTCAGCGATTATCCCTTTTCCTGATGGGGAATGTGTACGCCGTGGGCGGCGGCGAAGTCGATCGCCGCCTCGTAGCCCGCATCCGCGTGGCGGACGATGCCCATGCCGGGATCGGTCGTGAGCACGCGCTCGATGCGCCGGGCGGCCTCCGGGGTTCCGTCGGCGACGACGACCATTCCGGCGTGCAGGCTCATGCCAATCCCGACGCCGCCGCCGTGATGAAAGCTGACCCAGCTCGCGCCGGCCGCGGTGTTCACGAGGGCATTCAGCAACGCAAAGTCGGCGATCGCGTCCGATCCGTCTCTCATCGCTTCCGTCTCGCGGTGCGGTGAAGCGACGCTCCCGCAGTCGAGGTGGTCGCGCCCGATGACGATGGGCGCTTTGACCTTCCCCGACGCCACGAGCGCATTGAGCGCGGCGCCGGCTCTCGCTCGGTCCCCGTAGCCCAGCCAGCCGATGCGCGCGGGCAATCCCTGGAATTTCACCCGCTCGCGAGCGAGGACGATCCAAGCGCGGAGGTCCGCGTCGTCGGGTACGGCCGACAAGACCGCGTCTTCGGTGACCGCGATGTCGGAGGGATCGCCGCTCAGCGCGACCCAGCGAAAGGGCCCTTTGCCGGCGCAGAAGAGCGGCCGGATGTAGGCCGGGACGAAGCCGGGGATCTCGAAGGCGCGCTCGCACCCCGCGTCGACGGCGCATGCGCGAATGTTGTTCCCATAGTCGAACACCTCGGCTCCCGCGGCTTTCATCCGGAGCATCGCAGTGACCTCTTCGGCCATGCTCGCTTTCGCGCGCTCGACGTATCCGTCCGGGTCTTCGGCGCGGAGCTCGGCGGCCTCCTCGAGCGACAGGCCGAGGGGGATGTAGCCGTTCAGCGGGTCGTGCGCCGCAGTTTGCTCGGTGACCAGGCTCGGCACGATGCCCCGGTTCGCGAGGTCAGGGAAGACGTCGGCCGCGTTGGCGCAAAGCGCAACGCTGACGGGCTTTCCCAGCTTGGCCGCGGCATCGAGCCTCGCGAGCGCGCCTTCGAGATCCTCGGCCCGCTCCTCGACGTACCCGGTCGCGATTCGCCTCTCGATCCGCGCCGCATCGACTTCCACCGCCAGGCAGCTCATGCCCGCCATCGTCGCCGCGAGGGGCTGGGCGCCTCCCATGCCCCCCAGGCCGGCGGTCAGCACCCAGAAGGGACCGGCGCTGCCGGTCCGCGCCCCGTATGCCTTGCGCGCCGCGACGAACGTTTCGTAGGTCCCCTGGAGGATTCCCTGCGTGCCGATGTAGATCCAGGAGCCGGCGGTCATTTGGCCGAACATCGTGAGGCCCATCGCCTCGAGGCGGCGAAACTCGTCCCACGTCGCCCATTTCGGCACGAGGTTGGAATTCGCGAGCAAGACGCGGGGCGCATCGGGGTGCGTGCGAAACTTGCCGACCGCCTTGCCGGACTGCACGAGCAGCGTTTCCTCGTCGCCGAGCGCGCGGAGCTCCCGAACGATGACGTCGAAGCACGCCCAGTTTCGCGCTGCCTTTCCGCTGCCCCCGTACACGACCAGATCCTCCGGACGCTCTGCGACGTCGGGGTCGAGATTGTTGTGGAGCATGCGCAGCGCAGCCTCTTGAACCCAGCCCCTGCAGGAGAGCGCGCTGCCCCGTGGCGCGCGGACGACGCGTGATGAGGACATGGGAAAAATGCATAACAGCAATCCGGCGTTCGGAGCGCGGCTCGGTCGCCGATCCTCTCTCGAGATGGGGCGAGCGCCGGTCTCGAAGCGAGTTCCCTGGTGGTATCGTTCGAACGCGACGACGCGAAACGCGCCATGCCGACCCGACCTTCATTCACCACGTTCGTCTACGACTCCCCCCTCCATGGGAAGCGCAGCGGCGAAATCGCTCGCGCGCTTCTCCCGTCGTGCCTCGACGTCCGCGAGCAAGACAAGGAGGGGCAGCTCTGGTGCCGCGAGAACTACCCCTCCGGCTATACCTCGTACGGGACGATCCGGACCCTCAACCGGTCGTTCTCGCCGTTCAAAGCGTTCATCGAGCTCGAAAAGAAGATTTGGCCGCACGTGCAGCGATTCACGCGCCGCCTCGACATGGACCTCCGAGAAGCCACCCTCGCGATGACCGATTGCTGGGTCAACATCATGTCCCGCGGCGCCGTTCACCCGCTGCACTTGCACCCGGGGGCGGTGATCAGCGGCACGTTCTACGTGAGCACCCCTTCGGGCTGCTCGAGCATCCGCTTCGAAGACCCACGCCCCGAGAAAGCCAAAGCCGTCTTGCCCCCCCGCCGGAGTGACTGCCGGCCGGAGAACCGAGACCAAGTCGACTATCGAGCGGAAGCCGGGAAGGTCATTCTCTTCGAGAGCTGGCTGCGCCACGAAGTACCCGCGAATCCAACGGACGGCGACCGGGTCAGCGTCAGCTTCAACTACACATGGGTGTGAGCGAGCTCCTCACTCGCCGGTGAAGCTGACGCGCCAGAGCGTTCCGTTTCCGTCGTCGCTGACGAACAGCGCCCCGTCTCGGGCGACCGCAACGCCCACCAGGCGCGCCCACACCGAGTCGTCGTCCACGACGAAACCCGTCATGAAGTCTTCGTACTCGCCCGTCGGTATGCCGCCCGGGGCGGCGGCGGCGATCAACTTGGGCCCGGTGCGCGCCCCGCGATTCCACGAACCGTGCAGCGCGGCGAACGCCATCCCTCGATACCTCGGAGGGAAAGCCGCCGCGTCGTAGAACGTCATTTGAAGCGACGCCGAATGCGCCTGGAGCAGGACGTCCGGGACCAGGGTCTTACCCGCCAGATCGGGCCGCTCGCCAGCATGACGCGGGTCAGGATGGTCGCCGAGGTAAAACCATGGCCAACCGTAAAAGCCGCCCCGCCGCACACGCGTGACGTAGTCGGGGACGAGATCGTCGCCCAGACCGTCGCGCTCGTTGGTGGAGCACCACAGGTCGCCCGTCGACGGATGCACCGCAAGGCCGACGCAGTTTCGAATGCCGCTCGCGAAGACCTGCCGGCCCCCGCCTTCCGGGTCGAAGACCAGCACGTCGGCCCGATCGCGCTCGTCGGGGTCCCCCTCGGCGACGTTGGATGCCGAGCCGACCGAAACGAACATCTGCCTGCCGTCGGAAGAGAACGCGATGTCCCGAGTCCAGTGGCCGCCCTGCTCGTTCGTGAGCGAGTCGACGACGGTCTCGAAGCCGCCGCGCGCGCTCACGTCGCCGGAGCGATAGGGGAACCGAACGACGGCATTCGTCTCGGCGACGTAGACCCACTCGGGATCGGCGCCGGGCGGATAGAACGCGATTCCGAAGGGGCGATCGAGGCCGGTCGCGAAGACCTCTCGCCGCTCCGCCTCGCGCGCACCGGCAGCCGCGCGAAGGACGCGTACCTGGCCGGCCGAGCTCTCGGCGACGAAGAGGTCGCCCGAGGGCGATACCCGCAGCAGCCGCGGCCCGAGCAGGTCGCTCGCGAAGACGTCGGCGCGGAAGCCGGGCGGCACGAAAGGGTGGACGCCCTTCGGAGGGGGCACGACTTCCGGACCGTTGCGCGCGGAGGGCGTCGCGAAGGGCGGAGGAAGATCGGCGATCGTGATGTGGCGGCGCACGCCCGGGCCGTCGCCGCGAAAGTCGCCGAACGCGGCCCGGCCCGTGCGAAGACCGCGGGGTGCCGGGGCACCCGCGGGGGCCGAACGGACGACCCGCCCGAGCGCACCGGGAGCGAGCGAGGCCAGGTAGTCGACGACGGCGCGCCGCTCGGTTTCATCTGGAACGGCCATGGGCATCGTCGTCCCCGGGACGAGCCCCTGCGGCGCGGCGAGGAAGCGATCGAGCGTGGGCCGGTCCCACGTGAGGTGCGCCTGGCGAAGCGCCGGTGAATAACCGAAGTGCGTCGCGGCAGCCTCGCGTCCGACGACCCCGCCCAGCCCCGGCCCCTGGGCTGCTCCCTCTCCGGTCGGGTGGCAGGTCGCGCAGCGCTGCTCGAAGATTCGCCTGCCCGATCGGTCGGCTTTCGGACCATGCGATCGGTTCGCGATCGCCGAGATGATTACGACGACGCCGAGCAGCGCGTACGGCACGATAGCGGCGAGTCGCTGAAACGCTGTGCTGGTCATAAGAGTCGCGGTGTCGAACACGGCACGCGCACGCTTGCGGGTGTGCGATTCTAACTACCTACACGCGCTCGCCATCGGCCCGCGCGAAATCCGCTGAGCAGCTTCTGGGCCATTCCCGGGGCGAGGTTGCTCAAGCTCCGCCCCGTCGCGAAGAAGTCGCTGAATCCGGGGAGCGCAGAGAGTTCCTTGGGCGCCATCCGCGCCAGCCCCATCGACCAATCTCGAAAATCCCGTTCTTCGATGGGCTCCCGGATCAGTTTCACGACGTGCTTGTGGCGGGTGTCTCGCTCGATCCTCTCGTACAAGGTCGAGACGACATCAGGCTCACCTTCGAGGACCTGAAAGAACGAGCGATCGACGAGCAGGAGAATCCCCGTGACGCCTATCGCCGCGTTGTTGCGGCGCGCGTCCTCGAGGAGGCGCCGCACGGCTTCATTGGAGAATTCGATCGACGCTTCGCTCGCGTAGGCCACATGAATGAGAGAGCTCATGGCTTTACCCCCTGGAACGGAGCCGGCTCGCTGTTCTTTAGTGCGATCTTTAGCCGATTCGCGTCGTCCGGCGAGAGCGACCGCGCGTCTGCCTCTTCGATCGCCTTCGCCTCCCGAAGCCACGCGCCCGCCTGCTCGCGATCGCCCAGCGCCGCGTGGGTAAGACCGCGATAGAGGGCATACTCGGCGCGCTTTCCGTCGGGCCATCCTCGGCTTTCGGCTTCGAGCGCGACGAGCGCGCGTTCGGCGTCGGGGTACGCGCCGTCGACGAACTGCGCCTCCGCCCGGGAGAGAGGCCCCGCACACCCGCCCGACGCTGCGCACACCACGGGCCACGCGCCGAGGAGCAAAAGGCCGCGACCGCCGATCATTCGAGAAGCTCCTCTTCGCGGTTGAGACTTTCCGCATCCCACGGGGAGACAACCGGGCCCTTGGCGCTCTCTTCCCACTTGTCGGCCAGCTCTCGCGCGATGCGTTCGATGAGCGGACGCATCGTCTCGCGATGCGTCGCGCTGACGAGAACCGCCTCGGGGCGAGTTCGCTCGAGCCTCCGGCGCTCGCCGGGTTCGATGAGATCGACCTTGTTGAACACGAGGACGCGGGGCAAAGCGAGGAGATTGAGCTCCTCGAGCACGTCGACCACCGTGCGCTGGTGCTCCTCCATCGCCGAGTCGCTGGCGTCGATCACGTGGAGCAGCAGGTCGGCGTCGGCCGCCTCTTCGAACGTGGCGCGAAACGCGGCGAAGAGATCTTTCGGGAGCTTGCGAATGAAGCCCACCGTGTCCGTGATGACGACTTCGCGCTCGCCCCACCCCGCCCAGCCGCAGCGCAGCGTGCGCGAGCGGGTGTCGAGCGTCGCGAAGAGCTTGTCCTCGGCGAGGACGTTGGCGCCCGTCAGCGTGTTGAGAAGGGTGCTCTTTCCGGCGTTCGCGTAGCCGACGATTGCGACGGTCGGCACGCGCCCGCGCGTTCGCTTTCGACGCCGCTGCTCGCGCTGCCGGGCGAGCTCTTTGAGCTGGTGTTCCAGGTGAGCAACGCGGTCCTTCGCCCTGCGCCGCCCGATCTCCAGCTTGGTCTCGCCCGGCCCGCGCCCGCCGATGCCGCCCGTCAAGCGCGAGAGACTGTCGTCCTTCTGGACGAGCCGCGGCATCGCGTACTTGAGCTGAGCGAGCTCCACCTGGAGCTTGCCGTCCCGGCTCTCCGCGTGCTGGGCGAAGATGTCGAGGATGAGCTGCGTCCGGTCGATGACCTTGAGGTCCGTGCGGCTGGCGATCGCGCTCGCCTGCGCCGGCGTGAGCTCCCGATCGAAGACGAGAACCCCGACGTCGGCTTCGATCGCGCGCACGACGACGTCCTCGAGCCGGCCACGTCCCATGACAAGCTTCGGATCGACGTGGTCGCGCATCTGGACGATGCAATCGACGACCTCGGTGCCGGCAGTGCGGGCCAGCTCGCGTAGCTCGCGCATGCTCTCTTCGGCTTCGTGCACGCCCCCCGCTCGCTTGTCGCCGACGTGGACCAGAATGGCGCGCCCGTCCTTCGCCCGGACTTCGCGCGCGCGCGCCCGGCGCGCGAACTCGCCCTCGAGCTCGGCCATCAGCCGGCCGACGTCGACCCGGCCTTGCCCGATTGGCAGAGGTCCCACCGCGCGGTAAGGAATCACGCCGTCGTCGGCGGGCACGTTGTGCGCATACGCGATCGACCGCGGGTCGCCGCCCTGCGCCAGCTGGATGACCGCGACGAGGTCCAGGCGGAGACGAACGAGGTCGACCAGGTCGTCCCGGCTGAGGGGCTCGCCGCGGAGGTGCGTGTGCACGAGGCGCAGCCCTCGGAAGCGCCCCTCGGCGGCGCGCAATCGACCGATGTCCGGGAGCATGAGCCTCGAAGCGTCGCCGACGACGACGTAGTCGACCTGCCCCGACCGGTGCACGAGGACCCCGACCTGGCGGCCGGTCTCGAACGACGCCGCGGCGAGTGCGCGGGTCAGCTCGGGGGTGGAGATGTCGTCGGCGGGTACGCGACGCCGGTAGAGTCGCTCCAGTGCGCGGAGCGCCGATGGCGGGAGGCCGGTCGTATTTCCGTAGACTTCGATAACCTGTCTCCTTAGCACGCGGTCCGCGGCCGCGGACCCCCCGACCCGAACCTCAGCGATTCACGCGCTCGAGATAGTCGCCCGTGCGCGTGTCGACCTTGATCCACTCCCCTTCTTTGATGAAGAGCGGAACGTTGACCAATGCGCCCGTCGAGAGCTTCGCCGGCTTGGTCGCGCCGCTCGCGGTGTCGCCTTTGATCCCGGGCTCGCTCTCGGTGATTTGGAGGACGACGCTGGGCGGAAGCTCGATGCCGATGGGGTTGCCGTTGTAAACGGTCACCTCGCAGTCGAGGCCCTCGCTCAAGAAGCGAACTTCGTCGCCCACTTTGTCCTTCATGACCGAGATCTGGTCTCCGGTGTTCGTGTCCATGAAGACCAGGCTGTCGCCCTCGTCCCACGAGTACGTCATCTTCCGGGTGTCGACGTCGGCGACTTCGACCGACTCCCCCGACTTCCAGGTGCGTTCGATGACCGCGCCCGTCGTCAGGTTCTTGATACGGGCCCGGGTGAAGGCCTGACCCTTGCCCGGTTTGACGAAGGTATGCTCGACGACCGCATAGGGCACGCCGTCGATCTGGAGTTTCAGTCCCTTGCGGATGTCGGTCGTCTGCATGGCGGTTTTGTTCGGGCCAGCTAGCACGCCGGCGGGGTGGAGGTCGAGGAATCAGGCAGCCCCGAGGCCAGGCTCTAGAGCCCTATCGTGTAGCCGAGGAGACCGCCGAGCGAGAACCCGAACGTCGGGAAAAGCACGGTCGGACGGATCTCGAGAAAGAACCCGGTATTGGGCGTGATCGCCCACATGAGGCCCGGCCCGGCGGCGACGAAGCCGAGACCCGTCTTCGTCCACGCGTCGACGTTGGTCAGCTTGTTCGCAGGCGGAGGCGGTCGGACGTCGATGCTCTGGTAGGCGTCCACTTCCATCGCTCCGCCAGAGGCGAAGACGAAGAAGCGTAGCCCCCTTCGCGCAAGAATGTTCTTGCCGAAATAGTACCCGAGGCGCCCCTCCACGTTCACGGGCAGAAAGCTGGCGCCGGCCGCGGACGATCCGTGGGCCGGACGAGCTGGACCGCCTCCGGAGACGACATACCCAAGTCGCCCGCCCAGGGTCAGATTGGGCGTAAGGGCTCGGTCGTAGCCAAGGGAAATGCGAAACATCGGCGCGTTCTGGGCGAAGCCAGAGATGACCTGATCGTCCGCGCCCTGCACGGGGATGCCGGAATAATAGGTCGACGTTCCCGTGAGAAAGCAGGTGTACCCGTTCGGCGGATTGGCACCGAGGCAAACGTTGTTCGCACCCGGCATGTTGAGCGCGTCCGCCTGGAACGTGAGCGAGATCCAATTCTTCTTGGCGGCGCGCTTTTCGTCCGCGCTCGGCCTCTTGCACACGTGGTCGACGCACGCCTCGTCCGACATGCAGTCTTCCTTCGAGTCGCAAGTCGTCGGGCCTTCCCCGTGGCAGCCGGGGAACCCCGGCGGGCAATCGCTGACGTCGGTGGTGGCAGGCGTCACGGGCCCGGTCTCGGCCTGGGGGCTCGCCGGCTTGCAAGCCTCGGGCGGGAGTTCGCCCGGCAAATGGGGCGGCTCGCCTTCGAGCTTCTTGACGATGGCGACGCTATGCGGGGCCGCGCTCCCCCCGTTTGCCACCACCAAGTCGCCGTTCGCGTCGAGCCCCTGAAGGAAGTACTGGAGCTCGCCCTCTTGGCTGCCGACGTCACCGCAGGGGATTTCGCCGCCGTAGCCGTCGCCCATCTTGCGCAGCGGAGCCGTTTTCCAGTCCCTCGCGCCGACCCCCTTGAAGCGCACGATGACCTTCGCCACGCCGACGTCGGGCAGGACACCGACGTAGAGCGGCAGGGGGGTGAACACCTGCTGGCTGGCCGGCGGAACGTGCGCAAAGCCGGCGCTTCCCTCCTCTTTGCTCGTCGCGGGGACGGGGGTTGGCGCAGTCGCCGGCGGGGGGGGGCCGCCGCTCTTCAAAGCCGCGAATTCATTCCGGACGTCGGTGTTCGACAAGTCCTTGTCGAGGTCGACGCTCGGGTCCTCCATCAGCGCCGTCGCGAACTCGGTGCGGGCCAGGTCGATCTTGTGGAGCATGAACTCCACGACGCCGAGGTCGCAGTGCAATCGCGCGCGGATGAAAGGCGAGCAATCCGTCGTCTTTTTGCAGAGAGTGAGCGCGTCGGTGAGCTTCTTCTCGGCCGCGGCGAAATCGGTGCCGAGATAGTCCTGGTTGATGGCCTGATCGCGCAGCTTTTGTGCGGCCGCGTCGTTCGGTGCGCCCAAAGCAATTCGCGGGCTTAGAAGGGCCGGGACGATCAGGCAGACGACGAGCCAGCTTCGGGCGAGACTTCGATCCACGGGTGCCCCTCCTCCGGGCGCGCACGCGGCATGGGTGGGCATCCTAATACACGTCCGGGCGCAGCAATGGCGCAAGATTGCCGCGATCCGGTCCCGGGCCGCGGGACGATTCGGAGACGCTTCGTAAAGAGTGAGCCATCGCGCCGGCTGCTCGCGGCGCCTCGCGAGGAGGCTCGGGCCCCGGGATGCGCATGCGCAAGCGTCGAAAGATGCGCTAGGATTTGGCTGTCTTCCCATGCTGCACCGCCGCGCCGTCCCCACCGTTCTCCTTTTGGGCACTACGATTTGCCTTGGCCTGGCCTGCGCCGCGGATCCGGGCGATTCTCTGAAATCAACCAGCGGCGCCACCCAGACCAGCTCGAGCGGAGCCAGCGGGAGCGGCGCAAGCGGCAGCGGTTCCAGCAGCAGCAGTGGTGTGGTCGGTTCGAGCGGAACAAACGGGTCGAGCAGCAGCGGCACGGGCAGCGGGGGTATCGGGTCGAGCAGCAGCGGCGCGGGCAGCGGTGTCGGGTCGGGCAGCAGCAGCAGCAGCGGCGTGGCGGGCAGCTCGAGCAGCGGATCGAGCAGCGGTGCGGTGGCCGGCGGTTCGAGCGGTGGATCGAGCGGCGGCGCTGGCAACGGAGCTGACGGCGGCCCGGATGGGGCTGCGGCGTCGAATTGCATAACAAGTTCGAAGACCGTCGAAGTCCAGTACGACACGATGGACAAGGCGACCTCGACTTCCGTGCAGACGATTGCGTTCAATGTCCAGATCTCTGCCGCGGGATTCGCGTCGGAGAACCTCGCGGCCGTGACGGTGCGCTACTGGTTCACGGCGGACGGCAACACGCTCCCGAATCTCACGTTCACTTCATACGGCGCGCAGGGCTACAATGGAGTGGATATCAGCAAGAGTCTGAATCACGCCTTTGTGGCAGCCCCGCCTGCCAACGTCACCGCGACGTCTGACACGTACCTCGAGCTGTCGTTCGGAGCGGCCGCGGGAATGCTCCCGCCGCTCAGCGGCGGCGCTATTATCCAAGTTTCATTCCATGGACCGTATTATCCCTCGGTACCCTTCAACGAGATCAACGACTACTCGTTTGACCCGACGAAAACGACCTACCAGCTTTCGACCCGTATAACGGCTTACCTCAACGGGCAGCTCGCGTGGGGATGCGAGCCTCAGGCGAGCGCGGCGTCCAGCAGCGGCGGCGCCGTGGGGAGCAGCGGCGCGGGCGCCGATAGCGGCAGCGCAGGCAGCAGCGGTGGAGAAGGCGGAGGGGGCGGCGGGTAGTTTGCGCCGAGCCCTCTTTTTGG
>CAZVPE010000118.1:0-16677 GCA_964628155.1 uncultured Polyangiaceae bacterium
TTCGAGCGCTCATCGGGAAGACGGCGTCCCCCTTCCATCCGTGGAACTGCAGGGCCTCCTTCCACGCGTCGCTGGGCTCGAGCACGACGACCGCGATCTCGCCGCGCGACGCGATGTCGCCGATGGCCTGGGCATGGCGCCGGACGCCTTCGCGCACGCGGTCCAGAAGCGGCGGCTCGGGCAAATCCACGCGCACACGATAACGCGGTTTCGGCCCGCGTTGCCTCTGGAGACCGGCCAATCGATGGGCCCCCGCGGAGCCCCATTGACACGCGCGCGAGACCCTGGCGATGCTCCAGCCGTGCGCGCCTCCGCCGCCCTGGCTCTCGCTACGCTCTTCACCGCGCTCGCCGCGTGCGGGCCGTCGCCCATCCGCGTCGTTGGGGTCGTCCGACAGTCCACCGACATGCGGCCGTTGGCCACGGTGCCGCTCGGGGGCTACCAGCAGCTCCGGGTCCTGGTGCTCGGGGCGCCCGGGCAGTCGGCCGAGCGGTACGGGTCGCCCGATTGCGGCTTCGCCAGGCTCGAGGGCACGAGCGAGGGGCAAGATCTCCGGAACGCGGCATGCGTGCCGGTCGAAACCCTGAACATGGCTGTGGGAATCGTCCGGCAGCGACTGCGCGCTTACGGCGTTCACGTCGCGCGGGACGCGGCGGAGCCGCACGATTACACGGTCGAGGTGTTGGTCACGGGCGAAGCTCCGAGGAAGGCCGATCCCACGCTGACGAGGGCACTCGCGAGGCTCGCGCTGAAGCGCGACACGAATGCGCCGGTCAATACGCTGACGGGAAGCATCGACTGGAACGCGGCGGGGCCGGCATTCGACTCGGCCGCGAAGACCTGCGGTTTGCAGGGAAAGGACGACCCGACGACGCTCTCCGCGTCGAGCACCGAGCCCATGACTCCCGACTTCGACCTCATGGCGCTGGCCAGTAACGCCGTCGACAACCTCTTTCGCTGTTACGACATCGCCAATTTCTTTCTGGAGGCGCGCAAACGATTCACGAAAGCGGGCGGCGCCCAGCCCGCCCCCGGCCCGTGACCCGGCGCGTCCTCGTCACGGGAGCCTCACGCGGGCTCGGCGTGGCCCTTGCGGACTCGTTCGCAAAGCGCGGAGCCCTCGTCTTTGCCGGGGCCCGCGACGCTCGGCCCTCGCTCGACCGCGTCGTCGCGGCCCACCCGCGTCTCGTCGTTCCCGTAACCCTCGACGTCGCGAGCGCGGAGTCGGTCTCTCGTGCGCTTTCGGCGGTCGCGGCCGAGGTGCCGGCCATCGATATCTTGATCCACAACGCTGCCATCCGCTCGCCAAGCGTTTCGCAGCCCATCGAGAGCATCGACTTCGGAGACGTCGCGCGCACCTTCGACGTCAATTCGATTGGCCCACTCCGGGTGACGCAGGCGTTTCTCCCGCTTTTGCGACTGGGAAACGCGCCCGTGCTCGTCCACGTTTCGTCGGAGGCCGGGAGCATCGGGCGCTGCTGGCGCGATCGAGAGTTCGATTACTGCATGTCGAAAGCGGCCATGAACATGGCGACGGCGCTGCTCGGGAACTACTTGCGCGGCAAAGTCCGCGTGCTCTCCCTTCATCCGGGATGGCTGCGCACCGACATGGGGGGCGCCAACGCGGCGCTCGATCCAGAGGCGACGGCGGACTCCATCGTCGAGCTCATTCTGCGCGAGTCCGAGAGTCCGAGCGGACCCGCGTTCCTGGATCACGAGGGCCGAACGCTCCCCTGGTGAACTCCGGCTGGCTCAGGCCAGGGACCCGACGCCGGCCTGGGTCGCGGCGAGGAGCGCGCCGCTGGCGAGGATCGCGTCGACGATCGCGATGTCCCGGTAAAGGGGCCTGTCCTCGGTGAGCGGAGCGACGCGCAGGCGCACCGCCGCGTGGGCGGCGGCCACTCCGCGGCTGGGAGCGAGCGGGGCGCGTTGATCCAGCCCGGCCGCGGCGGTCAGGATCTCGATGGCCAGGGCGTGGCGCACGTTGGTCACGACCTGCTGGAGCTTGCGGGCGCTGATGCTGCCCATGCTCACGTGGTCTTCCTTGCCGGCGCTCGAGGGGATCGAATCGACGCTCGCCGGGTGACAAAGGACTTTGTTCTCGCTGACGAGCGACGCGCTCGCCACCTGTGCGATCATGAATCCCGAATGAAGGCCGCTCCCGGGCGCGAGGAACGGCGTAAGCCCCGTCGAAAGCGCGGGGTTGACGAGTTGCTCGACGCGCCGCTCGCTGATGTTCGCGAGCTCGGCGACCGCCATGGCGGCCAGATCGAGCGCGAGGGCGAGGGGCTGCCCGTGGAAGTTGCCGCCGCTGATGACGTCGGCGCCGCCGTCGTCGCGGAGAAAGACGCTGGGATTGTCGGTGATCGAATTGACCTCTCGCTCGAGCACCGATCGCACCCAAGAAAGGGCGTCGCGCGTGGCGCCGTGCACCTGCGGAATGCACCGCAGGCTGTACGCATCTTGTACTTTGCCGCAGTCCGCGTGGCTCTCCATGATCTCGCTCTCGGCGAGGAGGGTGCGCATGTTGCGCGCGACCGCGGACTGGCCGGGATGGGGGCGCGCCGCCTGCAAGCGTTCGTCGAACGGGCGGCTCGAGCCTTTCAGCGCCTCGAGGCTCATCGCGCCGGCCACGTCGGCGACGGTGCACAGGCGCTCGGCGTCGAGGAGCGCGAGGGTGCCGAGAGACGCCATGTATTGGGTGCCGTTGATGAGCGCCAGGCCCTCTTTGGCTTCGAGCACGACCGGGACGATCCCCGCGCGCGTCATCGCTTCGGCGCTCGGGACGAACGGACCGCCGTCGACCTGAGCGTCGCCTTCGCCGATCATCGTGAGCGCCAGGTGCGCGAGCGGCGCGAGATCTCCGGAGGCCCCCACCGACCCCTGCGCGGGAACGCGCGGGTGAACCCTCCGCTCCAGCATCGTGAGGAGCAGATCGACGAGCTCAGGGCGCACGCCGCTCGCGCCGAGCGCGAGGACTTGGGACCGCAGGAGCATCATACCACGCACCTCGGGCTCCCCCAAAACGGGGCCGACGCCGACCGAGTGCGAGCGCACCAGATTTCGCTGCAGCGCCCGCACGTCGCTCGCCGAGATGCGGGTCTCGCTGAGGGCGCCGAAGCCCGTATTGACGCCGTACACGTGAGGGGCCGCGTCGCCCGCGCTCGCAATCGCTTCGACGGCGGCCCGCGACCTTACGACGCGCTCGCGCGCCGCCGAGTCGAAAGCTACGGGGCGGCCGGAGCGGGCGACGCCTTCGAGCGCCTCGAGCGATATCGGACGACCGACGACGACCGGACTCGACATCGTTCTAGCGTACCTGCTTCTAGAGCACCGCCGCCGTGGGCCAGACGACGCCCCGCGCGCGGAGGTCTTCGACGGTGTCGTAGAGAGTCTCGTTGGGATCCCGCGGTCGCCAGCCGAGCTCCCCCTGGGCTTTGCCCGCGTCGAGGTACCAAAAACACTGCGCCATCTCGGCGCCGACCGGATCGACGGGCGCCTTGATCCCGAGCCGCGAACTGACCGATTGCGTCCACTCGGCGCCGAGGCGCGCGAGCGTCGCCGAACGCGGCACCGGCACGACCGGCGCCCGAACCCCGGACACGCGCTCGAGCCGCTCGAAGAAGGCCCGGATGGTCACGTTGCAAGCGCCGACGAGATAGCGCTCCCCGGGCCGACCTCGATCCATCGCCAAGCGCATCGCTTCGGCCGCGTCCCGCGCGTCGACGAACGACAGGCCGCCTCCGAACACGACGGGGATCGAGCCTTCGAGAAACAGGCGAACGTCGCCGGTCGATGAGCCCCGCAAGTCGCCGGGACCGAGGAGCAAGCTCGGGTTGACGCACACGACTTCGAACCCTTCGCGACTGCGATCGAGCGCGGCCCGCTCGGCGAAGAGCTTCGCGCGGTAATACGGCCAGCGCGAGACGAGGCCGACGGGCGCCGGGTGCTCTTCCGTCGGGACGGGCCGCGGCGTCTCGCGGACTGCGATGGTGCCGCTGGTGGACGCGATGACCACGCGCTTCACGTTTGCGAGGGCGCAGGCGTCCAGCACGTTTTTCGTCCCCTCCACGTGCAGGCGATACATCGCCTCGGCGTCTTCGCGCTTGCGGGAAACGCTTCCCGCGCAGTGAAACGCGCCTTGGCAGCCCGCTGCCGCCGCCCGCAGCGCCGGAAGGTCGAGCACATCGCCGCCGCGCGCCCTCGAGAAGGCGACGACCTCGTGGCCGCCGCTCTCGAGCGCCCGGACGAGGTGGGACCCAAGAAACCCCGTGGCGCCGGTGACGAGATACCTAGTCATCGGCGGAAGTTCTCAGGCCCCGGCGTCCAACTGGAAGACTTTTTGGAACGTAATCAAAAGGGCCAGGTCGTTCGACTTGATCGCCCCCGACATGAAGTCGGCGGGGCTCGGCACGTAGGACTCGCGCACGATCTTGGTGAAGAGCTCCGGGCTCGTCTTGAGCACGCAATCGGCCTGGCCGCCCTCGGGCTTGCCCGGACGCACGTCGCACGCCTGCGCGTCGACGCGCACCGTCCACTTCGCGAGCTCGTCGTTGCCGAGAGACACGTAATAGCTGAGCGGTTTCTCTACTTCGCCGGCACGAAACTTCGACTCGAGCTCGCCGAAGAGCCTGACGAGCGGATGCTCCGCGGCTTCGAGCTCTTCCCGTCCCTCGGCGCTCGCCAAGTCGAGCACCTTGCCCTCGCTGAGTGCGAGGACGGCCGCCCGCGCGATTTGCGCCGCCTCGCGCGCCGCATCGGCCGGCGGCAATCCGCCCGTGAGTCGCCGCAAGTCCGCGGCAGAGAGGGGCTGACCGATCCTCGCGAGGAGCTCGCGTTTGATCGGCAGCTTCGCTCCCTTGGGCATGGACGCGTGGGTTCCGCCCAGAAAGAGGGGCAAGAGGTCGACGCCGTGGGCGAGGGCGAGATGGCCCACGAGCGGCTTGAAGTCACGAATCTCGCCGGTCTCGCTGCGTGTCCCCTCGGGGAATACGAGCAGCGTCTTGCCGCGCTCGATGAGCTCCCCGGCCTGCCGCGCGATCTGCGCGAGCGATGCGCTCCGGTCGACTCCTTCGAGGTTGGTCAGGTTCTCGAAGAAGGCGCGCCGGAGACCGCCTTCGAAGAAGTCGTCTTTGGCCGCGAGCGTCACGAGGTCTTCGCCGTACTTACCGAGCGCGTGGCGCACGAGCCCCACGTCGAGGTAGCTCGCATGGTTGGCGACGACGATCACGCTGCGGTTTTGCGGGATGTGGGAGCGGCCGAACACCTGCGGCCTCATGACGTCGCCGTAGAAGAAGTCCTGCAGCTTGCCGACGAACGCCCGTCCCGCCTCTTGAAGCGGCTCGGGCAAAATAAGCGGCGCCTTTTCCGACGGTACCGCCGAGCGCCGCGCCGGAGCGGGCGGCCTGGCATGCGCAGCAATCGCCGGGAAGGGGTCGTTCGGAAGAAGCGACGACGCTCCGTTCAGGGAGTCGCTCGGAGTCAGACGGAGGCCGATCGACTGGAAGAACTGCTGCGTCTCCTTCGGAAGGGCCCCTCCCCCGCTGATGAGCCACTTCATGCGGCCGCCCATTTCCGCGTGCACGGCGCCGAAGAGGGCGCTCCCGGCGTCGATGCCGGCGCGCGCCAGCCAGCGGTTCGCTTGCACCGCGGCGTCGAACCCGATGCGGGCAAGCGGGCCGCGCGCGTCGACGTCGGCGCGAGCGCGGCGCGCGAACGCCTGCCAAAGCGCCGGCGCGCCGACCATCGCCCGCGCGCGAGACGCTCGAAGCCCTTCGGCGATGCGCCTGTCGGAGACTTCGCCGACGTACACGACGCGGGCGCCCCGGGATAGCGGAAGGAGCAGCCCGCAGGTGAGCTCCAAGGCGTGGTGCAGCGGCACGACGCTGAGCACGGCATCGCCTTGGGAAAGGGGGACGGTCGCGGCCAAACCGGAAAGGAGCGACGCGAGGCGGGCATGGGTGAGCACGATGCCGTACGAGTCGCCGGTCGACTCGCGCGTGAAGAGGAACGTCGCGACGTCGGCCGGTTCGACGGCGACCTCGGGGGCGTCGAGCAAAACGTCCGGCTCGGTCGCTTCGGAGAGTTCGAGCGTCGGGAGGTCTGGGTGCGCCAGGGCGACTTCCGCGCGCCGCGCGACCGACTCGTCCCAGAGAACCGCTCGGGCGCCGATTCCGGCCAAGGCGTTTTCCCAGCCCGCGCCGTCGAGCGCGGGGTCGACGGGCGCCACGGTCGCGCCCGCGAGCAGAATGCCGAAGAACGCGACGGCCCAGTCGGGGTCGTTCCGAGCGGACAGCGCGACGCGGTCCCCCTTGTGCACGCCGAGGGCTGCCAGCCGCGCCGCGGTCGACCCGGCACGAAACCTGAGATCTTGAAACGTCGTCCGCGTGAGACCGTCGTCGGTCAGGCGCTGCAGCGCGACGGCGACGTCGTGCCGCTCGGCCATTTCGTCGAGGAGCGCGATGAGGTCCGGATACGGAGCCAGGGGACGCGGTGCCTTTTTCTGGCGGCGGTCCATCTCGGGGATGATCCGCTTCTCCATCGCGGGCATGTGGACGTTCATCATCCAGTCCGCCCAGTCGATGGACTCGGGCGCCCACCGGAGCTTGGTCTTGTCGTCGTCGGAAAGGCGCGCGTAAGCCCGGCGCGTGTTCGAACAGTCGAACGGGCCGATCGCGGTCGTCGTGAACGGAGCAAAGACCTCCTGGACCTCGGCGACCTTTGCCTCCCGATTCGCCGCCCGATCGAGGGCGCCCGCTGCGGCTCCGAGGCCGGGAGCCGACTTGCGGACCAGCGACGCGAGCCGGCGGGTCGCTCGGGCGATGGCGGGGGCTCCGACCGCGTCGAAGCGCGCGCGGTCGACGAACGTCGGCTCGTAGCGGGCCTGGATCGCATTGAAGAGGAGGTTGCCGGAGCCCTTTTGCCGGTAGTGCTTTCGCTTGTAGAGGCCCATGAGCTCACCGAATCGCTGCACGGTGCACGGGTTCACGTCCGAAGCGCCGAACTGGTAGACCGGTTTCGCGGTGCCCTCCGATAGCTCGGCGAGCGCGAGGATCATTCCGGCCGCGACGAAGTCGGTGGGAATGAAGTCGAGAGGAACGTGCTTGGCCAGGAGCTGCGCCGCGCCCTTCATGATGAGGTACGCGTGCATCGCGCTCGTGTTCACACCCTCGTTGTAGGCGGGGTGGGGATACGCGAGGGTCGACTCGCAGCAGGCAGGCCGGCAGATCGTGAAGGGAAGACCGCTTCGGGCGATGACCTGCTCTCCAATGGCCTTCGTATACGTGTAGATGTTCGGCCATCCCCAGTGCGTCGCTCGGTCGAGACCCGCGGCGACGAGAAGGTCGCTGATGAACTTGCGCTTCACCCGCGCGAGCTCGAGGTCATAAGGCGCCCCGTCGCTCGGCTCTCCGCGCGCGACCAGGTTCTTTCGCGCGCGCACCGAGAACTCGCTCTGACGGAATGCGTCGTCGCAGCGGTGCTCGGCTTGGGCGACGAGGTCCAGGCACTCGGCGATCTCGCGGTCGGGATCCCAGAGCTCCGCCCCGAGCTCCTCGGCACGGGGAAACGGCACGGTGGACGGGTGCTCTTCGAGGATGAGTCCTCGGCGGGTCCCGGCGACGTAGCAGGTACTCGTGTGGAGAATCGGCGCGCCGCCGAGCGCCCGCGCGAGGGCGACCAGGTTTTGCGCGCCGAAGGCATTGGCCTTCAGCGACTCGTCGAGCGGCGGGTTGAAATCGACGATCCCGGCAACGTTGACGACAGCGTGGATCGTGCCTTTGAGCTCGCTCGCGAGCGCGGGTGCGATCCCACACAGCGGAAGCCCCATGTCGCCGTCGATGGGCACGATCTTGTCACGGAGAAACGCTTCGAAGCCGCCGCCGAACGAGCGCCGCAAGGGCTCGAGCGGCTCGCTCGGGGCGATCTGCTTCCAAAATCGCTCTTCCGGCGTGAGGCCGCCCTTCGCGCGCACGACGAGAAAGATGCGGCTGACGCCGGGGTACCGGTCGAGCAGCATCGACCAGAACATCTTGCCGAGAAAGCCGGTACCCCCGAGAACGACGAGGCGGGCGCCGTCGAATATGCCGGATACGTCGAGGGTGCTGCGCTGCATCCGTGGAGGCCTCAGGCGGTTACGTCCGCCATGACGATCGGGGGCACGTGCAACATGGCGATTTCCGCGCCGCGGTTGCCCCCGCTCGCCATGGAGAGCGCCTCCGCAAAGCTCCTCGCGGTCTCCCAGCCGAGAAGCTTCGGAATGTAGTCGTTGTCCGCACCGACGACGATGACCCGCCCGAGGTGCTGGCGGCCGGCCTCTCCCCAGTACCACATGAAGAACGGATGGCTCGGGTGGTATGCCCGGCCCTTGCGATACATCTCCAGGTAGGCGGGGTTATGGGCGAACTTTTCTTCGAAGCGCTCGTGCATCACGACGGCGTCGCGTGTCTGCGGGAGAACGTCGTGCACGAACTCGATGTACGGAGTGTGCTGCTCTCGGTCGAAATGGTCCGTGCAGGGGTGAAAGACGATCATAGTCCCCCCTTTCCGGACGAGCGGCTGGCCCTTGTAGAAGTTGAAGAGATACCCCTGGGCCATGACCTGCACGAGCAGCGGATTGAGGAAGGCGTTGACGTTGTACGGGCTGATGTACGGAATGCCGGTCACCAGGACGTCGACCTGGCCGTCGAAGGGCACGAGGTACTGGGCATTGCAGCGCTCGAGCGTGCGTCGGTGCACAGCTTCGCACTCGCCGGCGAATACGCCCGTCACGCCGTACGGGCTCGGGATTCGCTGAAAAATCGACTCGCGTGCCGCCTGCGGAAGCTTCGACAGCGTGAACGAAAGACCTTTGTACGCCGCGCGCTCGGCGCCCGTCCAATCGTCCTCGTTCTTGTGGAGAAACTCGAGAGGCCGATCGAACATGCGGTTATTGATCGTCGTCTCGATATGGAAGACATCGAGAGTCTTTTCGACGAGCCGCCCCATCCGCTCCACGCTCGTCGCAAGAGCGCTCTTCGTCGGATCCATGTACGAACGGCAGGCTCGCATGGTCTCGGGGTTGTGGTGAGGGCGCAAGCTCTTGTACCCGCAGAGCCCCACGGCGACGGACTTGTGCCCGCCGTCCATCGGGACGAGGTTCACGTTGACGTAGACGAGGAGGTCGGCCTCGACCGCGGCTCGATTGAGCTCGACGACCTCGCCGTGGTCCGTCGTACCCACGTACTTCATCCCCTTGGGGTCTTCGGCGTCGTGGTTGTAGAGCCGCTCGGGCCAGTACGCCTCGAAGATCCGGTCGCCGACGACGTGGCGAACCTCTTGGGCGCTCATGCGGCGGTGCACGCTGGTGGCGATGATGATTTCGACGTCTTCGACGCCGTGATCGGCGAGCATCTCGAGGACGACCGTCAAGACGCGACCGCGCACGTCGGGCCGGCGCATCGGCGGAAGGACGACCGAGACGTCGTCCATCGCGATGACGACTTTCATGCCGGGCCGGAGCTTCGCGTAGAGCGGCTCGCTGCCGAGGGGGTGGGTGAGGGCGTAGCGAATGGCCGCGTCGACGTCTTTGAGCGCTGCGATGGGCGGGCGAGGGTAGAGAACGCGCGTGCCGACGGGGAGGTCCACTTCGAGGAGCTGAGCGCCGCTGAAGAGCGTGCGCGGCGCGCTCTTCTTGTCGATGGTGACGACGAGAGGGTGGCTTTCGCGCGCCTTGGTCGGCCGCACGATGATCTCGGAAGAGGACGACCACTGCGTCATGGAATGCGCTCCAAGAGACCGGAGAGTGCGGGGGGGCGGGTGAGGCGAATCACGGGCCAAGCGTACGTTTGCGCGAGCTTGCCCAGGCGAAGGTCGGGGTTGACGGCGCACGGGTGGCCGACGACCGAGAGCATCGGGACGTCGGAATAGCTGTCGGAGTACGCGAAGCACTCGGCGAGGTCGTGGCCGTGGGCGTTGGCCCACTCGCGGATGAGGCGAGCCTTCTCGGGGCCCGCGACGATGGGGCGGAGCAGCTTGCCCGTGGCGTAGCCGTCTTTGATTTCGAGCCGGTTGGCGACGACACCGGTCGCGCCCAGGTACTTGGCGAGACGATCCATGAGAAAGTCGAGCGCCCCGGAGACCAGAACGACGTCGTGTCCGTCGGCGCGGCACCGCTGCACGAGGTCGCGGGCGCCGGGATAGAGGGCTCGTTTGACCACGGTATCGAAGGCTTCGTCGGCGAGAATGAGGAGCCGGTCCTGGGAGATCCCCTCGTAAGCCGCGAAGAGAAGCTCGTTGAAGCGGCGACGGTCGACCATCTCGGCGAGCGCCATCCTGGGTGCGCCGGCCGCGGCCCGCGCGAGGGCGGTCAGGCTGCGCAGCGGGTTGGGCTGGTTGGCAAGATAGAAAAGCGTCGGGTGAAGCAGGTTCGTTCGGACCAGCGTCCCGTCGACGTCGAAGAAACTCGCGGGCACGACACGCGCTTTTCGTCCACGCTGGCGCCAGTGTCAAGTCGGGCAGGAGAAAGCGTGGGGGTTTCTCGTCCGCGGGACCCCTCCCCCGGTGGTACGCTCCCAACCCCCAGACCGATGACGCAGCCCGGGACAGAAGTCGCGCCAGCACCGGCGGAGCCCGAGCCCACAGCCGAAGACGTGGCACCCGAGCGGCGACCGCGGCGCCTGCAAGAAGACTCCGCGCGCCTCCTCTCTCCGCTCGAACGCGCTCAGATCCGGTTCATCCGCGCGAGCCTGCGCCCCGGACGGCTCGACCGTGTCCTTCGCGGTCTCCAGTCGAGCGTCGGGCAGGGGTGGATCCGATTGGCGACCGATCGCCTGCGGCACGTGCACGGGGTGGATCGCCTTCCGCCCTGGGATCGCGCGGGCAGCATCGTTTGCGTCGCGAACCATCGATCGCTCTTCGACCTCTACGTGACGGCGGCCGAGCTCGTGTCCCGCGGCCTTCCCCATCGGCTGCTCTTCCCCGTGCGGTCGGAGTTCTTCTACGACCACCCCCTCGGCCCGTTCGTGAACTTCGTGATGAGCTTCTTCGCGATGTATCCGCCCATCTTCCGCGACAAGAAGCGCGCAGCGCTCAATGTCGCGGCCCTCGACGAGCTCGCGTCGCTCTTGGCGCGGGGCGGCTACTTCGTCGGCATTCACCCGGAAGGAACCCGAAAGAAGGACGGCGATCCCTATACGCTCCTTCCCCCTCAGAGCGGCGTCGGGCGGGTCATCCGCAAGGCCCGGGTCCCGGTTGTCCCGGTGTTCGTCAACGGCCTGTGCAACAACCTCGTTCGGCAGGTCGCGGGCGGCCTCACCGGCACGGGCACGCCGATTCACATCGTCTTCGGCGCGCCGATTGATTTCGGGGCGCTGCTCGATGCGCCGGAGAACCCGCGGACGTATCGGCTCATCGCCGAGCGGTGCGCGCAAGAAATCGGCAACCTCGGGCAAGAGGAACGCCGGCTCCGCGCCGCCGGAACGGGGTAGAGCTACATTCGCACCGTGCCGGATCGAGCGCCCTTCGTCATCCTCGGGGGCGGACCCTGTGGACTGGCGACGGCGTGGCAGCTCTGCCATTTCGGGGCCAAGCCCATCGTCATCGAACGCGAACCGCTGGTGGGCGGATTGTGCGCAACCCACGAGCGCGAGGGCTGGCGCTTCGATCTCGGGGGACACCGCTTCGTCTCGGGGGACGCCGCGCTCTCTCGCCGGCTCGAGGCGCTCCTCGGCGACGATCTCTTGGTCGGCGTGCGCAAGAGCGTCGTTCTCTATCGAGGCCGTCGGTTCCGCTACCCGCTCGAGGCGGTCGACCTCGCGCGCACGCTGGGCCTCCGCGAAAACGCGACCGCGATGGCCGGCTGGGCGGCGGCGCGGGTGCGCGCCCGCCTTCGGCCGCGCGTCGAGCGAACGTTCGAAGACTGGGTGACCTCGCGCTTCGGTCGACCCCTCTACGACGCGTTCTTCGGACCGTACACGCGCAAGCTCTGGGGGGTGGACCCGAGCCTCATCTCCGCGGACTGGGCCCGAGAGCGCATCTCGCTGCTCGACTTGCGCGACGTCGCCCTGCGGCTACTGCGCCTGCGCCGGACCCCGGTGCGCACGTATGCGCGGCGCTACCGGTATCCGCGCCTCGGCATGGGGCAGCTCTATCGGGCGATGGCCGACGAGGTCGCGGCGCGCGGAGGAGAGGTTCGCGCGTCGACCCGCGTCCTCGGGCTGGAGACGGCGGGGGAGCGGGTGACGGCGGTGCTCGTCGAGGGACCTCGCGGGGCCGAGCGCATCGCGGTGGGCGAGCTCTTGTCGACCCTTCCCTTGCCCGAATTCGCGCGCATGCTTCGCCCGGATTTGCCGCCGGAAATCGAAGCCGCCGCCCGCCGCCTTCGCTTTCGCGCGCTGGCGTTCGTCAACCTGATGCTCTCGCGCCGAGACGTCTCGGAGAACACGTGGATGTACGTGGCCAGCGGCGAAATGACGATGTCGCGCATCCAGGAGCCCAAGCGGCGCAGTCCGTTCATGGCGCCCGAGGGCCACACGTCGCTGATGCTCGAGGTGCCGTGCGACGTCGGCGATCGAACCTGGGAGGCGGGGGACGGCGAGCTTCGCGACCGGATGCTCGCCGAGCTCCGCGCGCTGGGATTGCCGGCGCACGACGTCCTTTCTTCGTTCGTCGTGCGTGTGGCGCACGGGTATCCCGTCTACCACCTCGGCTACGAGCGGGACCGGCAGGCGCTGCTCGGCGAAGTCGCCCGCTTCGAGAACGTGCGTTCGGCGGGCCGCCAGGGGCTCTTTCGCTACGTCTTCATGGACGCCGCGATGCAAATGGGCATGAAAGCGGCCGGGCAGATGGTCGCCGGAGAGCGGGGCGGGGCCGGGATCGACGCAATCGGGCGGTCGGCGCGCGTCATCGAGACCAGCGCGCTGACGGCGTAGGGGGCCCATCAGAATCCCCCCTCCAGCCCGACGCTGGGCAGAATAATCGCGCTCTGGTTGCGGATGACCAGGCCCTGGCGAAGCGAGTAGTCGGCGTTGACCGGCTCGGCCTTGTCCAAGAGATCGAAGCACTCGAGCGTCGCGCTCAGCCACTTTCCGTTCGCGAATAGCCACTTCTTTTCGACGCGCCCGTCGATTCGGTAAAAGGGCGGAAGCTGTCCGGTCGCCGTGTAAGGCGTGGTGCAATCCTGACAAGGAGCGCGGTAGAGGCGTCCCGATTCGTAGAAGAAGCGAGCCCCGATGTGCCAGTTGAGCCCGAGGTCGTAGCCGAGGACGACCGAAAGGATGTGCGTCCGGTCCCACGTCGCGCGGGACGTCTGCGCGCCCGCGATCGAGTCCGTTCGCGAGAGCGTGTACGAGACGAACCCGCCGAGCCGCTGCGTGAAATCCCGTCGAAGGAAGACTTGGAGGCCCTCGCTCTGGTCCGCCGCGGAGAGGCGGTTCGCGACGAGCTTGGAATAGAAACCAGTCGCCCGGACGCGCATGCTGGAGGGAAGCCTGACCTCGATTGCTTCGGAAAACTGATAGCTGTCCCCGCCGGACAAGCTGACGATCGGATCGGGGACTTTCGCCGGAACGAACACCTCTTCGGTGGGCTCTTGGTGCGCCACCCCGAGCGCCGAGATCCACAGAACGTTGGGAACGATTCGCACCCTCGTGGAGACCCTCGGCTGCGGAGCCCAGGTCGTTCGGCCCTCGGCCTGGTAACCGTCGAGGCGAAGGCCTGGGACGAGCTCGACGCGTTCGGTGGGGCGCCAGACGACGTCGCCGTAAACACCCCCCTCCACGTCGGTGTGCGGCGGGCGGAGGACGCCTTCGTAGTCGTCGGTCGTGAACCGCTCGACGCCGATGTCCGCCCCGGCGCGCACGAGAGCACGCGTCGACAAGCGCGTTTCCACTTCGGCGCGCAGCCGACCGCCCGGCCCGGTGAGCGCGGCGCTCGCCCCAGCGCCCGTGTCGGTCTGCAGGGCGGTCAACGTGTCGTCGTAGCTGAACGTGCCGGCGACTCGGACGTGCCCGTCGGGCAGGGGGTGATCGTAGCGGAGGTCGGCGCGGTGGTACTCGATGTGGAAAGTCGGCGATCCTTTGTACGCGAGCTCGTCGTGGGAGCCGAAGACGAAGAGCGAGAGCGTGTCGCGGTCGGCCACGCGATGGGAGATCCGAAACTGGTAATCCCAATACCCGACCTTGTAATCCGGCACGATGAGCGACGTGAGCAGGCCCGTGTACGAGTACCGGCCGGCGGCGAGCACGGTCCCCTGCCCGTGGTCGAACGGCGTCTCGACGAACGCGTGCGCGTCGAACACGCGCGCTCCCGCCTCGCCGTGCGCGTGGTCTTCTTCCGGGGGGGTCGTCTGCCCCGCGATGACGGCGCCGGCGTATCGCCCGTAGTGGGACGGATAGGCGCCCGAAAAGAGGTCGACCGAGTCGACGAGCGGCGCGGCGATCGCCGACGGCCCCGCCCCGACGTGAAAGAGCAGTGGCACTTTGATGCCGTCGATGAAGTAGCCCACGGTCTCGGGCGGCGATCCGCAGACGTAGTAGTACGGAAGACCGCTGAAGTAGGGGGCCATGCACGGCAGCGCCTCGACGATGCGGAACGGATCGCCGAACGCTCCGGGCACGAGCTGGGCCTCGGCGCGGGGGATGTAGTTCGTCCCGAGTTCTTCGCGGTGGCCCTTGACCGATACGTCGATCGTCGGCGCCGGCGCGGCCTCTCCAGGGAGGGGCGCGGGGCGCTCGGGCGCGGGGGGAACTTCGCGGGGCGGGGGCGGCGGCGGCGCGCGGAAGGTGACGGTCACGGCGATGCGCGCCGAGGTCGGGGCGTCGTCGCGCGTCGCGGGAGCGAAGCGCCAGTTTTTCACGGCCTCCATGGCGGCGTCGCTGAACGGCGGCGTGCCCTGACGCACGCGGACGTCCGTGACCGCGCCGACCGGATCGACCACGATGACGAGGTCGACCGACGCGTCCCCTTTTCCGTCGGCCGGATAGGGCACGGGGGCGGCGTCGAGCCGCTTTGGCGGAACGACTTCCGGCGCGGCCCGCGCGCCCGCGGGAACGATCGCAATCGACAACGCTGCCCCGACGGCGAGCGGCCACCCCGAAAATCCGCGACTCGCGGCCTTCACGGCGCGCGATGCTAGCGTCGAGCGGGCGCGACGCCAGCCGGTAGCGCTCGCCAGCTATTCGTGCCGGAGCGCGTCGATCGGATCGAGCCGCGCCGCGCGCCGCGCGGGGAAGAATCCGAAGCCGATTCCGACCGCAGCGCTCACTCCGATGCTTATCGCGATGGGACGGGCGGCGAGCGTCATGTGCCATTCGAGCGCGCGCTGGAGGATGCCCGTCGCGAGCGCACCGACTGCGACGCCCGCGAGGCCGCCGAGCACGGAGAGCACCACCGCCTCGGCCAAGAACTGCGTTCGGATGTCGCCCTCTCGAGCACCGATGGCCATGCGGATCCCGATCTCTCGCGTTCGCTCGGTCACGCTGACGAGCATGATGTTCATGACGCCGATCCCCCCGACGATGAGGCTGATCGCCGCCACGAAGACGAGAAGGAGCGTCAAGATGCCGTAGATCCGGTCCTGCATTTCCGCGAACTCTTTTTGCGTGCGAATGACGAAATCCGGTTCGCGCCCGTCGTCCGGGATGTGATGGCGCTGGCGTAGGATTGCGTCGATCTGGTGCACGGCGCGATCGGTCGCGTCGGTCGATCGGGCCGACGCCATGAGGGCGCCCGCGAAGCCCGGCGGGGTGCGCATGATCCGCGCGCGAAAGCTGCTCGACGGCATGATGACCGCGTCGTCTTGGTCGCCGCCGAAGGGCGCCTCACCCTTGGTCGCGAGAACGCCGATGACCCGGTACGGGTAGCGACCGAGGCGAAGGGTTCGCCCGACCGGGTCCTCGGAGCCGAAGAGGTTTCTCGCCACGGTGCTGCCGACGACGACCACCTTGGACTTGACCACCTCGTCGTGCGGCTCCCAGAAGGAGCCCCGGGCCAAGGGCCAGTTTCGCACCTGGAAGTACGAGAGCGTGGTCCCGCTGACGTTCGTCGCCCAGTTCTTGTTTCCGTAGACGGCCTGCACCATCGAGCGAAGCGCGGGCGCGATGGCCACGACGCTGGTCGATTCGTTCAAGATGGCTCGGCCGTCGTCCTCCGTCAGGCGCATTCCCGAGCCTTGTGCGCCATGGGCCCCGGAAGCTTGGTACGCCTGGGGAAAGACGATGACGAAGTTCGAGCCGATCGCCTGGATTTGCCCGGAGACGTTCTCGCGCGCGCCGGACCCGAGCGCGGTCACGGTGATGACGGCCGCGACACCGATGAGGATGCCGAGGACGGTGAGCGACGCGCGCAGCGGACTGCGCACGATGGCGCGCAGCGCCGAACCAATGCCGTCGAGAAGGGATCGCAGGAGCCTCATTCGACCCTCAGCGCGGCGATTGGATCGAGCTTCGCGGCCCGCCAGGCCGGGAGGAAACCGAAGAAGGTGCCGATGGCGACGCTCGTGCAGACCGCGATGCCGAGCGCGGTCGCGCTCGGGGCCATCGCCGACGACAGGAGGCGGCCGATGGCCAGGGTGATGCCGCTACCCGCGGCGATGCCGAGCACGCCCCCGATCATCGTGAGCGCCACCGCTTCGATCAGAAACTGCACCAGAATGTCGCGCGCGCGCGCGCCGATCGACATCCGAATGACGATTTCTCGCGT
>CAZVPE010000119.1:0-7754 GCA_964628155.1 uncultured Polyangiaceae bacterium
TATCTTGGCCGCTGCCGACGGGTCCACGGTCGAGATCCGCGACTCGACGCCTCCCGCCGCGCCATCGCTGCCGGACGAGCCGTCGCGCTGGCGGCAGGTGGGGCTGACGCCGCAGGGCCGTCTCGCCGATCCGACCCACTTGGAGTAGCGTGTCCGCCGATCGAGCGGCCCCGCCGCGAGACCGTTGCAGTACCGTGGCCGTCAAGAGCGGTCCTGTGGAAGCGTTGAATCCTCCTCGAATTGTCCACGGTGATGCCGGATTCTCCTGAACGCGGTCGAGACCCCGACAGCGCCGCGCGCACGGCGGGCCGCGGAGGGGTCGCGGTGCTCGGCGCGAAGCTCTTTTTCCTCGTCGCGGGCTTCGTGCAGCAGCCGCTCCTGCGGCTCGCGGTCGGCTTGAACGACTTCGGCGGCCTGGCCCAGGCGATGGTGGTTGCGAACGTCGTCAACAACGTCGTCATTTCCAGCGGCACCCAAGGCGTGAGTCGCACCGTGGCCGGGGCGAAGGGGCACGAGGGGCAGGCGCTTCGTGCGGCGCTCCGCGTGCACGCGGTGCTGGCCGTGGTCGTCGCTCTGGCGATGGCGGCGGCGGCCCCCGTGTACGCACGCTTCGAGCGCGCGGAAGACGTCATTGCCCCTCTGCTGGTGCTCGCGGGCGTCGCACTCCTCTACGGTCTCTACGCACCCCTCATTGGATACTTGAACGGCAGCAACCGCTTCGGTCGACAAGCCGCTCTCGACGTCACATTCGCCGTGCTGCGGACCGTGGGGCTCGTCGGCCTCGGCTACGGCTTCGCCCATCACGGCCGGTCGGGCGTGCTCGGAACGACGGTGGGGTGGGTGACCGCCGTGGCGTTCATCATTCCGCTGGCCGCGCGCTCCACCGGCCTTGGCAAGCCGCTCGCGCCCGGTCAGCCGCGACCGACCGGCGTCCCTTCGGGCCGATCGTACCTCGCGATGCTTGGGCCCATCGCGGGGGCCCAGCTCTGCACGAACGTGCTCTTGCAGATAGACATCTTTCTCCTGGGGCGCTTTTTGAGCGAACGCGCCCTCGCCCTCGGAATGGGAGACGGCGCGGAGCGCGCGGCGGTCAAGGAATGGCTCGCCATCTACAAGGAATGCCAGACATTCGCGTTCCTCCCCTACCAACTCCTCTTCAGCGTCACCCTCATCCTCTTTCCGATGCTCGTGCGCGCGCGGGCCGACAACGACGAAGTGGCCGTTCGCGCCTACGTGGCGCGCGGAGCCCGACTGGCCGCTATTTTCTGCGGGCTGCTCGTCGGCGTCGTCGTGGCGATGCCCGAGTCGATGTTGTCGTTCGCATACGGCGCCGCCGACGCCGCGCGAGGCGCCGACGTGCTCCGAATCATGGCGCTCGCCCAGGCCGCCTTCGCGATGCTCGGAATTGCGACGACCGTTCTGACGAGCCTGGGTCGAGAGCAGACCGCGGCCATGTTGACCCTAGCGGCCGTCGTCGCCGTCGCCGGAGCATGCGCCGCATTGGTCCCCGAGGCCGAGTTCGGACACGCGCAGCTGATTCGGTCGGCCCAGGCGTGCGGCGGCGCCCTGGCCGCGACGCTGGTCGTGGCGGCGGGCATCGTACGGATGCGAACGGGCGCCTTCGTGCCCGCCGCGACCGCCGTACGAACCGGCGTCGCGTTGGCCGCGTGCGTCGCGATCGGGCTCGTCGTGCCGCGGGTCGGACGGCTCGCGACCCCCGTGCTCGCGCTGGCAGCAGGTGCGGCCTACGTAGCCTTGCTCGTCGTCCTGCGCGAAATCGGCCCGGACGACTTGGCCACGGTCCGTGGGCTTTATTCGAAGAAGGGGAAGTGACGGCTCAAACCGCGGACCCCGGGGAATGCGCCAGCGGTTCCTCCGGAAGACTTGGATACGGCTCCACGAGCGACAGGTGATAGGCGACCGCCCGGAACTGATACCGCAGCTTCATCGCGATGAAATCTGCGATCGCGGGCGGCAGCCGCTCGGTCGCCAGGATCCAGACGGCCCCGATGATCCAGAGCAGCGAAGCCGCGATCGAAAGGACGACGAGAAGAACGAGCGCAGGCAGACTCGTGACTAGGCGAATCAGCGCCGACGCGACCGTGGGCCTCCCGCCGACCTGCACGGTCAGCTCGACGGGGCCGCCGGGGTCCGCGTTGGGCAAGGCGTCGGTCAAAAGCCAAAGGTAGGCGTAGGCGCCCGCGAGCCACCGAAGCACGCGAAGGACGGCTCGAGAGTCTTCGCCCAGGTAACGCTCCCCCCCGTCGCGCGACAGGAACAAGGCCGCGCCCGCCGGCAGCGCGAGGTAAAGGAGCCAGTAGACCGACGAGCACCCGATCGCGGCGAGGGCCGCGAGGAGCGCGAGCCGGACGACCACTTGCACGCGCTGCATTCGCGAGGGGTTAACGTGGAATTGCACCGGATGGGGGTTCATGGCCAGCGGCAGCCTGCAACGGCCGGACCAGGCGCGGCCTCGGCGAGAATGCGCTCGACTATCGCCCGGGTCGCGGTCGAATGACATTTCTCCGCGTCCGATCGTTTGCACGCGGCCGCAGGACTTGCCGGAAATTCATCGGTCCGAAGAACCCAGTCCGAATCGCCACCATCGTATCACGCGCTGGACGGGAGCCCACCGAACGGAGGCGCGCCCCCAGCCGCCCCGCCGCGAAGACCGTGTTTTTGGACAAGACGATGCAGGTACATCCGGTCCATTCCTGCCATTCGCGAGGCCTTGCTCATGTTGTTCGCCGCCGCATCGAGCAGCGCGGTCAGATAAGCCCGCTCGAACGCGTCGATCGCCCCGTCTTTCGCGATCTTGAACGGCACGGAGATGTCGGCAAACGGAGCCGAGCCCGTGCCCGGGCCGGACCCCCGGCGGATCGTCGGGCTCGCCTTCCGGAGAACGACGGAGCGCTCCACGTAGTTGCGAAGCTCGCGCACGTTCCCGGGCCAATCGTGGCGCGCCATTTCGGCGAGCACGGCGGCCGTAAAGAGACGTTCTTCGTCGGGAGCGCCGAGTGCTTGGAGAAAGACCCGCACGAGAATCAGGAGATCGTCCAGGCGCTCGCGCAGCGGCGGAACACGAATGCACATGACGGCGAGACGGAAATACAGATCCTCTCGAAATCCGCCGCGGTTCACTTCCCGCTCGAGGTCGCGATTGCTCGCGCTGACGACGCGGACGTTCACTTTGCGCGGGCGCGTCTCCCCCACCCTGCGGATCTCCTGGGCCTCTATCGCCCGGAGAAGCTTCGGCTGGAGCTCGAGCGGAAGCTCCCCAACCTCGTCGAGGAACACCGTTCCGCCGTCGGCAGCTTCGAACGCGCCCACGCGATCGCGGTCCGCCCCCGTGAAGCTCCCGCGCACGTGACCGAACAGTTCGCTCTCGACCAGGCTCGGACTGATCGCTCCGCAGTCGACCACGACGAACGACCGCTCGGCCCGCGGGCTGCGTTGAACAATCTCGTTTGCCACGAGCTCTTTGCCAGTGCCGCTCTCGCCTTCGATGAGAATGTTGATGTCGCTCGGCCCAACCCTCTCCAGAAGCGCGAAGAGCTTGCGCATGGTCACGCTCGTACCGGCGAGCTGTCCGAACGCTGGAATGTTCGGAACGACCGCCTCTTCCGCGGGCGCGATCGCGCGCACGCGAACGACGGAATCGCCGAGCGCGAGCGTCGCGTCCGCCGGGAGATCCGCGTCCCGAATACGCACGGTTTCGAGCCGCGTCCCGTTGAGCGACCCCCAGTCGCGCACCCGCCACGCGCCCTCTTCACGCAAAAGGCGGCAATGAAAGCGAGAGACCGCCGAATCCTGCAGCACGAGGTCATTCGACGAATGTGTCCCGATCCGACAGATTTCCCCGTCGAAGAAGACGCTGCGGGAGACCGCCTTGCCCGCCTCACGCTCTACGGTCAGGGAGAGGCGCGGAATCGAGACTGTGTCAATCAACTGCCGCACGGTCGCCACGCTCTGTTCGTCGCGACGCAGCATCGTGGGAGGCCCCTCGGGCGCCGCCGCGAACGAGGATGCAGCCCTCGGCGTGGACGGCGCGCCGGCAATGGCCACCGCGAACGCACCCGTTCTCGGGGAAGAAGGCGGCTCATCGGCCGGCCCGGAACCTTCGACCACCGGGGAAGTCGCCCGGGAGGGTGGGTTCGAGCGCACTTGCGGCGGAGGAGGAAGCGGAAGCGGAGGGCGGCGAGGGGTGCTCACGCAGTCTCCGAGTATGGCATGGAACGCAAGACTTGGTCTCAGGCCAGAGCGCCGGAGTCATGGTGCGACCTGAAGGATACGGTCGTGCAGACACCGCACTTACGTGGAGGCTCCAACGCCCTGAGAACCCCCAAGGCCGACCGCAATCACGAGAGCGAAGAAGCGCGTGTCATTGCGACCCGGGGCGAGCGCCGGGTTCGACCACGGTATCCTCTTTGATCATCTCCGAGAGGACGTCACTCCGCCCGAACTCGGTTGCCGCGCGCGCCGCCACCGTGGACGGCCATGCCCGAGAAGATGCGAGCCGCATGCCGGACCGTGCCCAGCAGTTCTCCCGATGGAGTAGTGAGCCGCCCTTTATTGGGGTGGTCGGCCGCTCACCGCCCACCGTGAGAGGAGCGCCGGCCCGGCCTGGCAAGTGAGCCGCCAGGGCGCCAAGGACACCACAGAATACGCTATCGCTTTTTCATGATTCTTCCATCGTGTCCCATGCGTCCTGGCGTGCGCTCCTCCGGATCTCGGTATTCCGCTGCAGCCCGTCAGGCAGTCGACGGCGTCACGCGTCCGGCGCCGAGTGCCGTCCCGGGCGAACCGGTCCCGAGGCCGCAATGGCTTGCCGGAGGGTATTCTGCAGTTCGGGACTCGCGGCCAGCGTGTCCCGCGAGCGCTCCCGCCCGTTGCCGAGGGGAGAGCCCGCGAACGACAAGTGGTTTCCCGACTTGTCGACAAGGCCGCGCAGGATCCCGAGGTCGAGGAGCTCAGCGACCCGGTCGATCCCCGTTCCCCACCGAATCTCGAACTCGGCTTCCGTGAACGGGGGCGCACACTTATTTTTTGCAATCTTGACTCGCGTGCGTCCTCCTACCGGCTCGTCGCCCACCTTCACCTGACCGATGCGACGTACGTCGAAGCGCATGGACGCGTAAAACTTCAGCGCATTGCCTCCCGTCGTCGTCTCCGGCGAACCGAAAGTCACTCCAATCTTCTGCCGGAGCTGGTTGATGAACATGAGCGTCGTGCCCACTCGATAGACGGCGGCGGTGAGCTTTCGAAGGGCCTGGCTCATGAGGCGCGCCTGCAAACCCATGTGCGCGTCTCCCATCTCGCCTTCGAGCTCGGCCTTCGGAGTGAGCGCCGCTACCGAGTCGATGACGACGAGGTCGACCGCGCCCGATCGCACCAGCATTTCGGTGATGTCGAGTGCCTGTTCTCCGGTATCCGGCTGGGAAATCAGCAGCTTGTCGGCGGCGACGCCGATTGCACGCGCGTACGCCACGTCGAGCGCGTGCTCGGCGTCGATGAACGCGGCCACCCCCCCGGCTCTTTGCGCTTCGGCGATCGCGTGGAGCGCGAGCGTCGTTTTTCCACTGGATTCAGCGCCGTAGATCTCGACGACGCGGCCACGAGGATAGCCGCCGACTCCGGTCGCGAGATCGAGCGCGAGCGAGCCGGTGGGGATCGTCGCGATCGGCTCGGGATCCTCGTCGTCCCCGAGGGTCATCACCGCTCCTTTCCCGAACTGCTTTTCTGCCGATACAACGATTCCCTTGAGGGCCCGCAACTTGTCGGTGAGCTGTTCCAACATCTTGGATCTCCTTGTCTTGCTAGTGGGTAGTCGTTTCGACGCGCGGCGAAGCCCGCCGCTCGGAGCAATTCCTACGCTGCGGCTGCGACTGGTCCGCGATCGAGCACGCGAAGCCCTATCGCCTCCGCGACGTGCGCGGGCCGGACATCGTCCGATCCGTCGAGGTCAGCGATTGTGCGAGCGACGCGAAGAACCTTGCCGTAGGCGCGCGCCGAGAGCGACAGACGTTCGACCGCGGCGGCGAGCATGTGCATTCCCGCGTCGCACAAGCGCGCAACCCGCTCCAAGTCGCGTGCCGCGAGCGCGGCGTTCGTCTTGGCTGCCGCCTGCCCGCGGGCCTCTCGCTGACGCTGCATGCTGCGCGCGCGCTCGACACGCGCGCGGACCGAGACGCTCTCCTCGCCGCGCTCCGCGCTCTGCAGCGCGCGCACTTCGACGGGCGGGAGGACTACGTGCACGTCGATCCGGTCGAGCAAGGGACCGCTCACTTTGCCCCGGTACGCGCGCACGCGCTCTCGCGTGCATGTGCACCGGCCACTCCCGTCGCCAAGCCACCCGCAAGCGCACGGATTCATGGCGCACACGAGAAGCAGCCGCGCAGGGAACGTTGCCTTGGCGCGCGCGCGGGAGATCGTAACCTGTCCTTCCTCGAGCGGCTGCCTCAGCGCTTCGAGCGCGGGACGGCGGAACTCGGCAAGCTCGTCGAGAAACAGGACCCCGTGGTGCGCCAAGCTCACTTCGCCGGGCCTCGGCCCATCCCCTCCCCCTACGAGCCCCACTTCGCTCACCGTATGGTGCGGAGCGCGAAACGGCCGCACCCGGGAGAGACCGCGAGACGAGGGAAGGAGACCCGCGACGCTCTGGACAGCCGTCACTTCGAGCGCTTCTTCTTGCGAGAGGGGAGGCAAGAGCCCGGGCAAGCGACGGGCCAGCATCGTCTTGCCCGCCCCCGGCGGGCCAATCATGAGAAGGTTATGGTTGCCGGCTGCGGCGATCTCGATGGCGCGGCGCGCCGAGGCCTGCCCTCGGACATCGGAGAGGTCGTCCACCGGACCCTCGCCGACGGCTTCGGGTGCGCGCTCGGCTGCGGGCAGGTCTGCGCCCTCTCTCAAAGCCTCGACCAGCTCGCGCAGCGACCCGACCGTGCGAACGTCGATCCCGTCGACGAGGGCGGCTTCGGCCGCGTTGGCTCGGGCGACGACGGCTCGCTTTACGCGACGCGCTCTTGCACCCAAGAGCTGGGGCAGCACCCCGCGCAATGGCTGCACCGTTCCTTCGAGCGACAGCTCGCCCGCGAAGAGCACACCGCCCAGCCCCTCGCGTGGAACCGACCCGAGCGCGCCCAACGTGGCGACGGCAATCGCCAGGTCGAAGCCACTTCCGGTCTTCTTGACGTCCGCCGGAGCAAGATTGACCACGATCTGGCACTGCGATATCTCGACGCCAACTTGCGCAAGCGCGCTTTTTACGCGCACGCGGCTCTCGCGAACAGCGGCTTCGGCGAGCCCCACGAGTTCGAACGTGGGGGGGCCACGCGTAGCCTCGACCTCGACGCGAACGAGGTGGGCCTGAAGGCCGACGAGAGTTGCGCCGAGGGCTGTGGCCAGCATGTCAGACACGGTTCTTAGCGAGAGCCGTGCCGAGGCGACGAAAGCGCAATTGCCCGAATTGCGCCGTGGAGCTGCGATGTCCGTGACAGATACGAGGGTGTCCTAAGACAAATCGAAGTTCATTCTCACAATGGAACTCGGCCCGAGAAAGGCGGTGGAGGGTCATCCACCCGGGCGTCGAGTCGCGCGGAGCGTACGACCGCGACGAGCTTCTTGGCGAACGCCGTACGTCACCCCCACCCGTCGAACTCGGGCCGAGAAGGGCGGCGATTTTCGCCGAGACCAAGCGAGGCCGGGCGTCGAGTCGCGCGGAGCGTACGACCGCGACGAGCTTCTTGGCGAACGCC
>CAZVPE010000119.1:7854-16663 GCA_964628155.1 uncultured Polyangiaceae bacterium
ATTTTCGCCGAGACCAAGCGAGGCCGGGCGTCGAGTCGCGCGGAGCGTACGACCGTACGCGAGCACGCTCGACCCCGGCCTCGCGCCGGTATCGGCGAAAAGCGCCGCCCTTCTCGCGTTAGTGCTTGTGAGCCGCCGCCGCTTCCACGGCTTTCGCCACTTCTTCGTATTTCGGCTCGTCACTCGGCACCGAACTCACCCATGCCCACGAGACGTTGCCGTGCGGCTCCACGACGAAGACCGAGCGCACTGCGACCGTCAGCCCGACGTTGGCCAAGTTCTCGAAGACGACGCCATACGCCTTGATGGCTTCGTGCTTGTGATCGGATAGGAGAGAGAACGGCAGGTTCTGCTGCTTCTTGTATTCCGCGAGCGCAAACGGTGAGTCGACGCTGACGCCGTAGACGGTAGCGTTGAGCTTCCGGTAATCTGCGATCGCGTCGCGAAAGCTGCAGAGCTCTTTCGTGCAGACGCTGGTGAACGCGGCCGGGAAGAACGCGATCACGGTGACGTGTCCGTGTTCGGGAAAAGTCACGGCTTTGCGCTCGGTGTCGAACAGGGTGACGTGCGGGGCGTGGGTTCCGACTTTGATGGCCATGAGTTGTCTCCGCGTGTGGATGATGAATACGCGCCGGATGTTGCCACGAACGGGCGCGCGAAGGCACCGCGCGTTCCCGACGGCCCAGCCCGGTCGGTCACCTCCACGACCGCCGGTTTTGCGACCGCGCCCCGGTGTTCGGCCCTCCCGTCAAGGCCACGGCAAAGTGCAGTCCTGCTAGACGCGGCCGAAAAGCACCTTTACGCGAGCAGCGAACTCGGCTTTCATCAATTTGCGCACGGGCGGGAAGGCGCACCCATCCGGGATGACGATCCACCGCGACGAAAGCGCTCGAACGGTCGCACGCCGTGGCGCAACATGATGCGACTCGCAGCACGCATCGTCCTGGGCTTGGCCGCGTTGGCGGCCACGGCCGCGTGCCGCCATCGACCCTCTACGGGAGACCGATGTCGCGCCGAAAACCAACTGGTGTGCGTCGGTGACGACCGAGCGGTTATTTGCAACTCGGGCGCGTGGGTGGAGGTGCCTTGCCGCGGACGACGCGGATGCGGGCGTCGCGGCGACAGCGACGAGTGCGACGACACCATTGCAAAGGACGGAGACGCCTGTCCCAGAACCCCCTCGATCGACTACGCGTGTACGCCGGACCGCGCCGACGCCGTAATATGCAAAAACGGACTATTCGCACTCTGGCGCAGATGCCGCGGGCCGGACAAGTGTGAAGTGGTCGACGGGCACAACCTACATTGCGATACGAGGGTGGGCGCGCCCGGCGACCCGTGCGGACAACGCGGGACCTACTCCTGCACCGACGACCATGGCGCGATGCTCGTTTGCGACGGGACCACACTGACGGCGGCATCTTCGTGCCGGGGGCCGGACGGATGTCGCATGGAACGCAGCACGCCAAAGGTCGAGTGCGACGACTCGGTGGCTCTCGAGGGGGACCCGTGCGATCAGCCGAAGCGAATTGCGTGCTCGGTCGACCGCAAGTCGGAGCTCGTTTGCGCAACGGGCAAGTATGCAAAAAAACGCGAGTGCCGTCACCACGAATGCAAGCTCGACGGAAACGAGCTCTTTTGTGATTGATGGAGAGAGACGACGGAGAGAGCGCTCGCCACACAGAAGCAGAGCAAACCGATGAGGGGCTGCCGCTGACTTCTATCTCGGATCTGCGCAGCAGCGGAAACCGGTGGAGTAGTCGTGATAATTGGCTTGGTGCGCCGTCGTCCGGTAGAGGCAGCCGTCGCCGTTGATGTGCGTATCTTGGTAGTAACCGCCACGGAACGTGGGATGCGGCGACATGACCCACTCGTGGAGGTTGCCCACCATGTCGAAGACACCGAAGCCGTTGGTGCACTGGCTGAAGCTGCCGGCCTTTGCGAGCGTCCTCGGCTGTTGGTTCAAGCGCGGGTCGTTCATCGGCTTGGCTCGATACGTCTCTGGCGCCTCGGGATAAAAGACATGAAGCGGCGATATGCCCGAGTCGTTGCACGCCCCCTTCACGCGGGCATCTCCGTAGGGAAACGCGTGCGGGGGATCCCCTTTGCAAGCGGTCACCCACTCGTCTTCGCGACACAGACGTTTCTTCGACGCCTTGCATGCTCGATCCGACTGATCGCGAGACACGTATCCCTGAGGCACCGTGCCCCGGCCCGTCACGGCGCGTACTTCGCGCCCGTCGGGAGGCTCGTACGGCGAAAAAGGCCGCTCGCCTTCGCTGGTGATCTCCACGAGCGACGACTCCCAGCGGTCGATGCAGAAGCGACCCGAAACGAACGCCATTCCGTCAAGGCACGGCTGCGGCGCCTCGGTTGGCGCGGGGGGAACTCCGGGCCGCGCCGGCTCGTGGCGGGCACACGCCGTCAGCGCGAGTAGGGACGATGCGACCCAACGAAAGGGAGCGAGCTTCGGGTTCACTGGTGCGGAATCAAATTCACTGGTGCGGAATCAAATGCGTGAACCAGGCCGCTGCACCGGCAGCCATCGCGACGACGAGCGCGACGACGACGCCCACCCCGGTCGCGGCCCCCGACCCCGCGCTTCGGAGGACCGCCGGTGCGGAAGGAGGGGGGGGCGGCAAGGAACCAGGGGCAACGGCGAGCGAATCCGCCGATGACCGCGCCGCAAGCGGAACGGAGGGGGAAGCCTCTGCCGTCTGGGACGGCGGGGGCAAGGGCAGCGGTTCTTCTTCGAGGGCGGCGAGGTTGCCCACCACCAGGCCCGGCGGGAGCGACGCATGCAGGGCGCTGTCTTCGCGTTTCGTGCCGACCGCGATCTCGTCGATCCAGGACGTCGCGTAGCTCCCGGGGTGACCCGTCGCGTGATTCCCCTTTTGGAGGGGCGGCAGCTGGTTGAGATTCAAGCTCGCGGACGGCGGTCCTTTGTCGTCCGTCAACGACGTGAACTCGAGCAGCGCCTCTTCGATGAGCTTGTCGATGATGCTCGTCTGGACCGGCCGATAGCGCTGACGCTCACGCATCGCCCCTTGGACCAGGGTCCCGATGTCGAACGTGGTGACGGGTACCCCGTTCTTGAAGAGAAACTTCGACAGGTCCATCCCGAGGGCACGGGCCGTCGGATACCGCTGGATCGGTTCGCGTGCGAGCGCGCGCGTGATGATGCGTTCGAGCTCCTGCGGCACGCGCGGGTTGATTTGGGTGATGCTGGGGACGGCCGCCGCCTGCACCTTCTTGACGGTTTGGAAATCCGAATCGCCCAGAAAGAGGCGCTGCCCGGCCAAGATCTCCCAGAGGATGATGCCAACCGCGAAGACGTCCGTCCGCGAGTCGACCTCCTGCGCCATCGCGGCCTCGGGCGACAGATAGGAGAACTTGCCCTTGATGATCCCCGGCTCGCTGCGTTCGAGCTGGCTGTTGGCCTTGGCGAGGCCGAAGTCCACGATCTTCACCTCCCCGTGCTTGGTGATGAGCACGTTCGGCGGCGACATGTCGCGGTGGACGATGTGGAGGGGCACGCCATTGACGTCGGTCAACTCGTGGGCGTAGGCGAGGCCCTTGCAGAGTTCGAGCGAAATGTGCACCGCCGCCTCGACGGGGAAGTCGCGACCACTCTTCTTCAAGTGCTCGATGATCGCCTTGAGATTGGCCCCATCGACGAACTCCATGACGATGAAGAACGCGCTGTCGCCGACGCCGATGTCGAAGACCTGGACACAGTTCGAATGCGAGAGCTGCGCGGAAAGGCGCGCCTCGTCGAGGAACATGGAGATGAATTTTTTCTTCGACGAGAGATGGGGCAAGACGCGCTTGATGGCGACCTGCTTCCGGAACCCTTGCAGTCCCTCGCTCTCGGCGCGGAACACCTCCGCCATGCCGCCGGATTCGAGCTTCTCGATGACTCGGTAACGTTGCTGGCTATCCGACATGGGCGCGGCGGGGCTTTAATAAGGGTGCCATCGGCCGCGACGGAGGGTCAAGCCCCGGGGCCGGCCTCGCGTTAACACGTTGACAGACGCCGCGAGCGCAGGTCCGATGGCGACCGCGAACAATTGGGCGCGGGGCTGCTCGAAGCAGTAGCCCTGCGGTTCGATGATCGACTAGAGAGAGCTCGGAGCGACCAGGGCGCAGCGTGAATCTTCCAGCCGTGAATCCGCGCAGTCCTGACGGAGCGCGTTCGACTTCGTTCCCGCGGTTTCTCGCGAGCCGGAAGGTCTTTTTGCGCCCGGCGACGTTCGCCTTCGCTCTCGCGGCCCTGAGCCCCCGCGTGGCGCACGCGATGGATCCCGAGGCGACGAGCGATACGTCCGCTCAGTTTTACGACGTGCGCTCGCCGACGGGCGAAACCATCCTCACGCGCCGGAGGCTGACGACAACCCTCGGGTTGAACGCGTACGACCTGCTGAAGACGCCCCCGGGCGACCCCAAAGCCGCGGATTTGTCGCTTCGCATCCGCCTGCGTTACGACGCCGACTTCGGCGTCCCGGGCTCGGTGACGGACCCGACCCAGGTCAATGGCTTCGTGCCAGGCGTATCGCAGGGGCTCGTCGACATCATGTACGCCTACCTGGAAGGGCGTCGATTCTTGAAGGGGTGGCTCGGGTTCAAGCTGGGCCGGCAATACCTCGTCGACGCCCTCGGGTGGTGGTCGTTCGACGGCGGGGAGCTGAGCCTGACGACACCGTATTATCTGAAAGCGGAGGTCTACGGGGGGCTCGAGCAGCGTGGTGGAATGCCCCTCAGCACGTCGCGCTTCGAGAGCGACGGCATCTGGACGGGCAGCCGACAGAACTTTGGAACGTCGCTTTACACGAGCTTCCAGCCCGTGTCGCTGGGCCCCGCTGCCGGCGCCGCGCTCGAGTCCACGGGGGTCACGTGGATCCACGGCCGGCTGACGTATCGGCGCGTCTACAACACCGGCAGTTCGAACGTGAGCGAGTACGAGAGCGGGGTGGTCAGCCCCGCGATTTATCCAGAGGGATTGCGCATCGCCTCCGAGCGCCTCGGCTACGCGATGGACACGGACTGGCCCGGGGTGGCAGGGGCCAAAGGCGGAGTCGTCTACGACTTCTATCGCGCGCAAATCACCCACGCGTATGGGTCCATCGACGGCCATTTCGGTCAAAAGGTGACCGTATCCGCCGACTACGACTATTACGTCCCGTCGTTCGACGGCGACAGCATTTTCAACTTCTTTGCGGCCGAGCCGATGAACGACGCGGGGCTTCGGGCGAACGTCGACGTGGACAGGCACTTGTCGATCGCCGCCGGCGGTCACGTGCGCGTCTTCGACGTGCAGACCGCCCAGTTCAACCCGGGCGGCACGTCTTACTCGCCCTCGCCCAATTACAACGTGATGGCCACGTACTTTCCGACCAACGGCCATCCGTTCGACGAGGGGGGTTATTTGCACGCGCGGTGGCGCACCGGCGAGACCAACGTCGCGCTCCGTGGTGCCGGCGACTTCGGCGACGAGGGCCAGCGCGTCGGCGCCGACCTTTCGGGGGAGCACGTGTTCGAGACGCGCTACGTCGTCCGAGCACGCGCCGGCGTGTGGCAATGGAAGGATGACCTAAGGCCGGACCGCGACGCGACGACCGTCAACTACGTCGCCGCGGTCGGCTACCGATTCGCACCGCGCTGCCAGGCGATGGTCGACTGGGAGCACGACATCAACCGTCTCGTCGGGCAGCGCTTTCGCCTGATGCTCTTGCTCACGCTGGCGACGACGAAATGACCACGCTCCGCTCGTTTTCCCGCGCGTTCGTCCTCCTGCCGATCTTCGCGGTCTTGCTGGTCGTGCCGATGGCTCTCGCCGAGGCGCCGCAACCGCTGCACGGGGTGGCACCCCTGCCCAACGACCAAAAAGTGCCGCTCAAGCTGCTCCCGCCGGGCGCGTTCGATCCGGACACCGGACCGAGCGACGTCATCTACCCGACGCAGCAACTCACGGTCCGCTTCAACCATGCGAAGCACATCGCCAAGGGGATCGGCGCCACCTGCAAGACGTGCCACAAAGCGGCGTACAAGAGCGCGTCTGCCGCCGACACCCTGCTCCCGAAAGGCGTCGTCTGCGACTCGTGCCACTCCTCGGATCACGAAGATACGTCCAAGGTGAAGCCGGGCGACGAAGACATCGGCCAATGCGCCTTTTGTCATATCGGCCACAAAGCTACCGACGGCAACGCCGTTGCCGCGGTCGACGTACCCCGCGCCAACCTTCTTTTCAGTCACAAGGCGCACGTCGATCGCAATATCGGCTGCCCGCAGTGCCACGGCGCCGTCGAAGAACTCGAACTCGCGACGCGCGATCAGCTCCCTCGGATGCGAGGCTGCTTTCATTGCCACCAGATGTCCGACGCGGCGTCCCAGGGCGACGCGAAGAGCGCGTGCGACACGTGTCACTTCCGGGGCGACCGGGGGACCGGCATCAAGACGATGTTCGCCAGCGGAACGCTCGAGCCGCCGAGCTGGATGCACAACTCCGAGCACACGCCGGACTTCATCGAGCGCCACAAGACCGTGGCCGCGGACGATTCCGGGTACTGCGCCAACTGCCACAAGGAAGACTTCTGCACCGACTGCCACGACGGTCGGGTGCGCCCGCGGAGCGTCCACCCCAGCGATTACTTGAACATGCATGCGATCGAGGCGCGCATGGCCACGCAAAAGTGCGAGAGCTGCCACCGCGAGCAGAGCTTCTGCCTCGACTGTCATATGCGCGTGGGAGTCGCCGAATCGAGCCCCATCGGAGACAAGGACAGCGGGCGCTTTCACCCGCCGAAGAGCGTCTGGAGTGACCCGCCGCGCAAACCAGGGCATCATTCCTTCGAGGCGGAACGAAACTTGAACGCGTGCGTGAGCTGCCACACGGAGCGCGACTGCGTTGCCTGCCACGGCGCGCAGGGGATCGGAGGCGGGTTTGACCCCCACCAGAACGGCTTCGTGGGCGGGTGCGCGACCGAGTTTCGGCGGAACGCGCGACCGTGCTTCGTTTGTCACGAGAAGGACGACCCGGTCCTCGCGAGATGCAAGTGAACCGCAGAGCTTACCCTCGATGCGAGAGTTCGCGCCAAGGAGACCGGCGCATGCCTTTGGGTTGGCAATTGTGCGCCGGCGGCGAAACGTCCTTGCGCCCGTCGGGGGACGAGGGATATGTGTCTAGCCCTTGCGGACCGGCGGACTACACAACCGCAGCTGGACCGCAGCCTGATCATCAACTGAAAGAGGACGACGGTGAAAGAGCTCGTGCGATATTTGCTGGAGAACATGTACCTGGACTTCCAGGGCGAAATCTCCCTCGAGACCGTCCGTCAGTTTCTTCGCAACGACGACAGCCGCGAGGCTCGGACGCTCCTGCAGAAGCTCATCGAGGACAAGGGGGTGGACGAGCTCTTGCTGACGCTCGCCGACGTCCTCAAGGATCACCTGCGAACGGGGGTCAGCGACGACGTCGTGCGCGAGCAGTTGGTGCTCTACTCCGAGAGCTGACCCGAAACAGGCACGGGCTCGCGATCGCCACCGTCGCCGCGCTTGCGTGCGCCGGCTGCGATCAGGGGACGCAGCTGAATCAGCCCACGGTCACAGGTTCGCCGATCGGTGTCGTGGATTCGAACGTCAAATTGAACACGACGCTCCCGGCGGACGGACGAATCGAGATCGAGTTCGATCGCTATCTCGTTCCGGCCACCGTCAACCGGCAGTCGCTTGCGCTCCATAGCATCGGCGGGGCCTACCCGAACCCCCCGCCGCTCGTCGCCTACGATCCGGTCGCTCGCATCGTCACGATCACCCCGCTCGGAAATCTCGAAGCGGGCCAGAACTACGTCGTGGACATCGCGACGCCAGCAAGCTCAAACGATTTGAACGGTCTCCGGGCCATCGATGGAGCGACGATCGCGACGAAGTACGCGAAGCTGGAGTTTCCGGTCGTCGCGGCCGGTGGGGCCACAGCCCAAGCGCCGCTTCCGACGGTAGACTTCTGCAAGGATGTCCTCCCTCTCCTGACGGCCTGCGCCGGCCCGTCCTGCCATGGGGGAACCGCTCCTGGACCCGCTGCCGGGTTGCGACTCGATACGCTGGCGGCAATCACGGCAACGGCCGTCGGGCGCGTCTCGCAAGAGGCAAACACCGGCGCGGTGGCGGGTCCGGCTCCTGCCGGTGCGCATTTCGGGGTCGACATGCCCATCATCGATCCGGGCGACGGAAGCGGTGCAGGAGGAAACCCAGGCAATAGTTGGCTCCTCTACAAGCTCCTCCTCGCCGTCCCAACCGCCGCAACCTCGGCGTCCGGCGCGGCAGGCTGTGACGGCGGAACCACCGCCCCGACCGACGTCAGCGGCTTGCATCTCGTGGCATGGCAGCCCACGTCCGACACGGAGCGGGTCAGTACCTGGCTCGCGCGCAACGCGAGTCCGGAGCTCTCGGACTACGTAATCGGCCGCGAAATGCCCTTCCCCACCGACCCAAACGCAGACTTGAGCAAGAACACCGCCGCCCTGACCATCGACCAGTTGGAACGAGTCAGCCGCTGGATAGCGCAGCCAACAAACGGCCAGCCCCTAGTCCCAGCAACCTGCCCCTGCCAATAAACCCCGCCTAACTCCCAAACGCGTCGAAGCCGACCCGGCCGCATACCGGAGCTTCTCCCCCTCTCCGCAAGGCGTAGCGGCAAGAAGCCTGGCGATTTTCGCCGAGAGCGAGCGAGCCCGGCGGCGAGCGCGCGGAGCGTACGACCGTGCTCATCACTCGTCACATCGCGCTCGGCCTTCGAGAAAAGGCCCACGCCAGT
>CAZVPE010000120.1:0-16530 GCA_964628155.1 uncultured Polyangiaceae bacterium
CTCAATGCTGCGATGAAGGGCACAATCGCCATGGAGGAAATTCGGTTCATTTTGTTTTGGACTCCTGCGATGGAGCCGTGCATCGCAAGAGGTGCGCCCGCGACCCAGGCGCGCTCGTGTACGCGATTCGTCCAGAGATCCGGGCCCTCCCCGGTCATACGTCACTGCCAGCGAACGCTCGGCTGCCACGCCCCGTGCGCGGAGTCGCGAGCGCGGCCGCGTTCATCGGCGGCCGCGAACGGATCGTCCCGACGGCATGTTCACGCGAGCCAAACGACGGTCACGCCCTCCCCGCCCCGGTCGGCTTCCGCAGCGGAGAGCTTGGCAACGTAGGGCGAGCGGGCGAGCTCCTTGCGAAGTGCATCGCGCAAGGCACCCGTGCCGTGGCCGTGGAGTAGAAATACCACGCGTCGTCGGTCGCTCAGTGCGCGGTCCAGAAAGCTCGTCGCCATGGCGATCGCGTCGTCGACACGCAGGCCGCGGAGGTCGCACGTGGCGTCGCGCGTCGGCAGCGGGGCATGGTCGGCGGCCGGGGCCGCGTGCGAAGACGAGCGCGTCGCCGGCGGGACCGACTCCGGGGGCGGCGCCGCTACGCGTAGCTCGCCGGCGGGCACGGTCAGTTTCAACGGGCCGGCCGCAACGCGAACCTGGTCGCCGGCCATCACTTCGATGACCTCGGCCGCGGCCCGTAGTCGTGGCACCCAAACCGAGGAGCCTTTGCGCAGATCCGTCCTCCTCACCGGCTCGCGCGGTCCTTCCACCAAGTCTTTGCCGGGCTCCAGCGCTCCGCCGATGGCCACCTCACCCGCCACACGCTCGATTGCGCGCTCCGACTCCCGCAGCGCCTCCGGGTCGATCTTCTTGGCACGGAGCCGCGCCTGCGCCTCGCGAAGCTCCTCACGCGCTCGGCGCAGCCGGTCCACGAGCTCGCGGGCCTCGTCGGAGAGCATGCGCTTTTCGCGGTTCTTCGCCGCCGCCAGCTCCGCGTCGAGCCTCGCCGCGGTCGCCTCCGCCTCGCGTTCGCGCCGCTCGGCAGCGGCTCGCGCCAACTCGAGCGCGGCACGCTCGTCGTGGAGCTTTCTCACGACGGCCTCGAAGCTGTGATCTTCTCGCCTCAGGAAGCGCTCTGCGCGTTCGATGACAGTCGCCGGCATGCCGAAACGACGCGCGACCGAGAGCGCGCTCGAGCTTCCAGGAATGCCCATGACGAGCTGAAAAGTCGGCGCCATCGTCCTCAAGTCGAACCCGACGCTGGCGTTGACGAAACGTTCGTCCGCGAGCGCCAGCACCTTCAACCCCTCGTAGTGCGTCGTCGCCGCAACCGCCCCACCACGCGCGCAGAGGCTGTCGAGGACGCCGGCGGCGAGGGCCTCGCCTTCGCGCGGGTCGGTGCCGCCCGCGAGCTCGTCGAGGAGAACGAGGACGCCGGGGGTCGTTTCTTGCAGGATGGCTGCGAGATTGGAAACGTGGGCGCTGAACGTGGACAGGTTCTTCTGGAGGCTCTGATCGTCTCCGACGTCCGTCAGCACCACATCGAAGAGGCCGACGATGCTCTCCTCGCCGCACGGGACGGGGATTCCGGCGCGCACCATCAGCGCCGCCAGTCCCATCGTCTTCAGCGCGACGGTCTTCCCACCTGCGTTGGGACCGCTGACGATCATCGCGCGTCCGGCTTGCAGGGCGAGGTCGCTCGGCACGACCTGGGGCAGGTCGAGGGCCAGTAAGAGGTGGCGCGCGCTCCTCAGGTCCAGACGCGGCTCGTCCGCAATGGCGGGGAAAACGAGGCTCGCATCGCGCGTGAGTTTCGCGGTAGCGGCGCGTACGTCGGCCAGCGCGAGAGCCCGTACGGCCGCGTCCACGCTCGGAAGAGCATCGGCGACCATCGCGCTGAGGCGGGCGTAGAGGGCCTCTTCCTCGCGCTTCACCTCCGCCTCGAGCACCTTGAGCCTGTTGCCCATGGGCACGACCGCGCGCGGCTCGACGAACAGCGTCGCGCCGCTCGAGCTCGTTGCGTGGACGATTCCAGGAAACCGTTCGTGGGCGTCGCTCCGGACGGGCAGCACCCATCGGCCCTCGCGCTCGGTGATGAAACCGTCTTGCACCACCCCGGCGTATCGGGAAAGCAATTCCTCCATGCGGGCCAGCATCCGCTGCCGCGCGGCGTGCCACTCGCCTCGGAGCTCGCGCAGCCTGGGGCTGGCGCGGTCGGCCAAGGTGCCGTCCGCGTCGAAGCTGCGGTCGATCTCGTCGCTCAGCGAGTCCAGCGTCGGATCGGTCGAGCAGGCCTCGAAGAGCGCGGGCAGCTCGACGCGGCTGCCGGCGAGAAACCGCCTGAGGACCCGGGCGGCACCGAGCATGCGCCCGATTGCCCGCAGCTCGCCTGGCGCCAGGACCGCTCCGATCCGCGCTCGTTCGACCGCGTCGACTACGTCGTCGACCTGGCCGACCGGGAGCGGGCGCGCTTGCTCGAGCAATGCAGCCGCCTCCGCTGCCTGCCGAAGATTGGCGCGAGCCTCTTCGCGCGAGGCGGCAAACGGGAGGTCGAGTGCGAGCCGGCGGCCGAGCGGCCCGGCGCACCGGTCCGCCAGGGACGAAAGGACGGCGTCCCATTGGAGGTCGGAGCGGGTCTTCGGCGGGCAGGGGTCAGGCCTGAGGGGATGCACGCAGCGCCCGACAATACTTGCACGGGGACGCTGCCCGCGTTGATGATTGCTGGGAATGGCCGTCACCGCCTCAGCCCAGGCACGCGAAGCCGCCTCTCGAGTCGCCAAGTTGCTGCTCGACAAGGGCCGGCGCGACGACGCGGTCGCTCTGCTCGCGGCCTGGGCGGCCAACGGGGCGAACGACGCCGAGGGCCAGAACCTGCTGGCAGAAGCGCTCCGAGTCGACCCGGCTTCGCGTCTCGCAAAGCTCGCGTTCGAGCGGATGGAGGGCGTTTCCGGAGACCACGCCCTGCTCGAAGAGGCCATCACGCGCTGGTCGCTGGAGGAGCTCCGCAAGCTCGAGCGAGAGATCGGTCGTCCCTCATTTTTGCGCGCTCAAGTCGGCTTCAACAACAACGTGAAATACAAGGAGCAGACGTTTCACATCCAGACGGAGGACAGCGGCTTGGACAAGCCGCACGTCATCACACACCTTTTTGCCGATGGCGGCCGCGTCATCAAGAGCCACAAGCGGTCGTACGCGGAGCACGTTCGTCGTCCCGACGTCGCGCAATTCGTTCGCCAGCTCATGAAGGGCCAGCAGCTCGAGATGGCAGTTTCGCTTCGCGACGGCAAGTTCGACGAGGTGATCGCCGGGCGCGCGGTCGGGGGCATGCAGCTACTCGACTACCCCCCGAAAGTCGACGTTCAGAAGCTCGCCACCCAGAAGAAATCTCGCGTGCAAGCCGACGGCGAGAACGCTCCGACACTCGAGGTCGTATCTCCCGCGGCGCCGGAAAAGCGGGCTCACTTTCGCTTGACCGTTGCGCCGACTCCAAGCACGGGGCCGATCGTTTTCGAGCCCGTCGGCCACGAGGCGATCATCGGGAGGCAGGGAGCCATCGCTCTCCCGAACGAGCGGTTTTGCCACCCGCGCGAGGCGACCATTCGCTTCCGTGCGGGGCGGTTGTGGCTTCACGATTTCGAGGCTGGAAATGGCGTGTTCCTGCGCGTTCGGGCCCGCGTCGAGCTGGGCCCCGGCGACGAATTCGTCGTCGGTGATCAGCTGCTGCGCATCGAGCGGAACCCGATTCCGAAAGACGGGCCGGGCCAGGGACCGACGTACTTCTATTCATCGCCCAAATGGCTCTCGTCGTTCCGAGTCGTGCAGATCTTCGAAGGCGGAGCGCTCGGCGCATGCGTCCTCGCCCGCGGGACGACGCTCCAGATCGGCTCGACGTACGGCGACTTCGTGTTCCCCGCCGATCCGCTCGTCGGCGACCAACACTGCCTCGTCGAAGAGCAGGCGGGGGCTATCTTGCTCAGCGACTTGGGTTCGCAGACGGGGGTCTTCGTGCGCATCAAGGGCGAACAAGAGCTCATCGCCGGCGACGAGCTTCTGGTCGGACGAACGAAACTCCTCGTCGAGATTCTCGTCTAACGGCGCTGGTTCGAAAGCTGCGCTATAGGGTCGGACGTATGCGTGCTCGAGCCGACGTGCTGGCCGTCTCCATCCTCTGCGCCTCCCTCGCGCTCGCGTGCGGGAAAAACTCCGACCCGACCGGTGAAGCGTCGAATTCGGGGGGTTCGCACGTCTCGGTGGGAGAGCACGGCTTCGTTCCAACCTCGCTCAGTCTGCCCAAGGGCACGGCGGGGTCGACGGCGCCCGTCACCTTCGTACGAACCACCGACGAGACATGCGCGAAGGAAGTCGTTTTCCCCGACCTGGGAATCAAGAAAGATCTTCCGCTGAACAAGCCCGTAATCGTCGACGTCCCGACCGAGGCCCCGCGCACCCTGACATTTCAGTGCGGCATGGCGATGTACAAAGGGGCTCTCGTCGTCAAATAGACGCGCCCCACGCTTTCTCGGTCCAGAGTGGCCACTCAGCGCGCGACGCCAATCCGGCCGGCCGCGTTGGGGGGCGCTTTCGGAAAGCGACCGCGCAAGCGAATGGGCTCGTTCGGAGAGCCGGTCGGCAGAAACACCGTGACCGTCGTTCCCTCGCCCGATTGGCTGTCGATGGCCAGGTAACCGCCGTGGGCGTCGACAATGCGATCGACGATTGCGAGCCCCAGCCCGGTGCCGCTCGGGCGCGTGGTGAAAAATGGGTCGCGTGCACGGGTCCGCACCTGGGTATCCATTCCTTCTCCGGTGTCGATGATGTCGACGGCGACCCCGTCGACTCCGTCCACGCTGACCGATCGAATCCGCACCGTGAGCGTCCCGCCTGCGCCCATCGCCTGGACGGCATTGACCACGAGGTTGTCGAATACCTGCCGCAGGAGATTGGGGTCCCCCCAAATGCGGCCATCGTGACCGTCCGCTTTGAGGTCCGTTTGGATGCCCTTGCGGTCCTGACTCACGAGACCGAGTGCGCGCTCGAGCACGTCGGACAGGGAAAAGTCCGAGCCCTGGATATTGACGGGACGCGCGTAGCGCAGGAGATCGGTAACCAAGCGGTTGAGGCGGCTCGTTTCCTCCTCGAGGATCGCGAGGAGGGTCGCGTGATCCTGTCGGGAGATGGCCTGTTTTCGTAGACCGGCGACCGCATTCGCGATGATTGCGAGCGGGTTGCGCACTTCGTGAGCGATCACCGCAGCGAGCTCGCCCACGACTGCGAGCTGCTCCTTCTTGACGAGCTCCTCCTGCGCCGCCCTGAGGTCTTCGTAAGATCGGCGGAGCTCGCTCGTGCGAGTATTCAGTTCACTCGTTCGCCCCTCCAGTTCACCGGCGACCGACGCGAAGCGGGCGCTGCGCGTGCTCATGACCGTACCGACGAATGCGGCCAGGCCGACATCGATGAGAAGACCGCTCGAAAGCGCACCGCTCGCCACCCCGAGATCGTTCACGGCGGTCGCCAAAAGGACCGTGGCGCCCACCACCAGCGCAAGCGCCTCGCGGCGCCCCGCGAGATACGCCCTGGCGAGGATCACGAGCGTAACGACCGAAGCGACCACCGACGCGCAGTACGAGGGCAGGCTCGCCGATCGGAGCGCCGGCGCCAAATGCGCTCCCTCCGGCGAGCCGCCGAAGAACCGACCAGAATGCGGCGCGAGTGCGTCGAACAGGGCCCAACCAAGGCCGATACCGTACAGCGCGATGAGAGCCCTCCGAGGTGGCCCCAGGCCCGCGTACTGCATCGCGAAATGAACCGCCATCGGCAGAGCCGCGGCCAGTCCAAACCACGCCCCGCGGTCGATCGCCGATGCGGCTCCGTGACCGGACGACTGCGACAAGAGCGCCAGCCCCCCCGCGTGGGTCGCCGCGGCAAAGCAAAGGAGCGCCCCGACTCCGTTCTCGGCGTCCCTCGGCCGGCGTAGGAAGGCAATGGAGAGAAGTACACCCGTGAAGAGCTCGATCGCGGCAGCCGCGTGGGTCAGCGCGTCCACGACTTTTAGTTGACCCAATGACGGGTGCGGCCGACGTCCGCGTGTACGAACCAGTCGTCCTTGGTCGGGTACACGCCAACACCCCCGTCCCAACCGAGCGTTCGCACCTCCCGCTCGACCACGCGGGGGTCCAGCGCTTCCGACTCCCCGGCGGGGAAGATTCGGAAGTCGCAGGCCTGCCCGAGGGAGTGCTGGCTGTGGGAAGAGACGTGGTGGCCCTTCTTGCGCAACATTTCGTTGAGTTTTGGACTGCGATAGCCGCTCACGAGTTCGATGCGTCCCCCGGGATGCCTGCTCGCCAGACTGCGCAGCAGGGTAAGCAGGCGCTCGTCTACCGCGTGCTTCGCACCCGTGACGCGATCCGCGAGGAGGGTGCTGAATTGTTCGAGCGTCGGCAATCGAGCGTCGAGCGCGACGTGCTCGCCGGTGTGCACCTGATCGAGCGTCGACAGAAGCGGCGGTTCGCTCTCCGCGTCCACTGGTTGTCCCTTCTTTTGGGCGAGCCCGGCGCCGTGCGGCACGCGGGCTTCGGGAAGCGCGGATGGGGCGGCGAAGGTCGAGGCCGATGCCGAGGCGACGACGAGCAGAACGGCTCTTGCGCGCTGACCCATCCCGGAAAAGTAGCCTGACTGTCGCCACAGGCCAGCATCGATTCGCGCCCATGCGACCCGGCCGTTTGCGTTAGGCTGCGAGACCAACCGATGACCACGCGAGATCGGGGACCGCTATCGCGAGTGAAAACGCCTGGACCCGCGCTTTACGCCTACACGGCAGCGCCGGACGGCCAGCCCATCGCCGTCGTCGGCCTCGTGCACGGATACGGAGAGTATGGCGGCCGTTACGCGCGGGTCATGGACGCTTGGGCCGAGCGCGGAATCGCCTCGGTCGCCATCGACCTGCGCGGGCACGGGCGCGCCGAGGGCACGCGCGGATACTGCGAACGCTTCGACGAATTCCTGGACGATGTGCGCGAGCTCGAGCATGTCACACTGGAAAAACGCCTCCCCGCCTTCCTCTTCGGTCACAGCTTGGGCGGGCTCATCGCGGCGTCCTCGGTCTTGGCGCGGCCAGCGCCATGGCGCGCGCTGGCGCTCAGCGCCCCGTTCATGGGCCTCGCGATGAAGGTCCCTCCCCTTAAGCTCGTCGCCGGCCGAATCGCCTCGCGCGTCTGGCCGACGTTCGCGCAGCCGAGCGGCCTCCGCGGCGCATCGGTGACGCACGACACGGCGCTCGCGCGCGAGTACGACGCGGATCCACTCGTCTTTCACATCGCCACCGCGCGATTTTTCACCGAGTCGCAAGCTGCGCAAGCTCGCGCATTCGAGCGCGCCGCCTTGCTCGTCATGCCGACCTACGTCGTCATGGGCACCGCCGACCGAATCTCGAAGTACGAAAGAGCTCGAGCGTTCTTCGACGCCCTGGGCGCTCGCGACAAGACCTGGGACGCCCGCGAGGGACTCTTTCACGAAGTCCTGAGCGAGCCGGAGTGGCGGAGCGCCGCGGATGCGATCGCGGACTGGGTCTTGCGACACGTTTAGACTGGCTCCGCAGCGCGCACTCTCAGTCGTCCCCCGCCACGCCGAACGATTGCCTGGCACGCCAGCCGGCACCGTGCCGGATCGTCGCCAAAGAGGTCGAGCACTTCCAGCTCGTCGTCGCGAGGCGGCTCGAGCAGTTCGGTTCCTTCGAGGATCTCCATTCGGCACGTGCCACAGCTCGCGCTCCGGCACGAGAAAGGGATCGGGGCGCGGAGCTCGTCGCAAAAATCGACCAAGCGGCCGCCCTCGGGGGCGTTCGCCTCGACCACTGCGCCTCCGGCAGATTCGAACGAGATGGAAGGCATGCTCGGCACCTTCAGGCCTTCTCCAGCGCAATCGCGTGCTCGGCCCTCGGTGCATCGCGGAAGGCGCGCGCCGTCGGTCCGTGAAAATGTGGGCGCGCCTGGGACGCGCGGGCGAGCACGGTCAAGCCCGCTCCGGGTGCGACCGCGGCGACGATTGCGTCGGCGCGAAGAGCCTGGTCACCCGCCGCGGAGTCGGCCAGGACGACCGCGACCCGCGCCCCTTTCCTGCAGACGCGAGACATCGCGCGAAGGATCGTCGCGAGATCGCGAGTCCAAAGCGCGCGAGCCGCGCTGGGATCGAGCCGGGCGTACTGCCTGCGTGCGCCCATTTCGCCGGCGAGAAGACCGCTCGCGTCGAGGCCGAGCCAGCGCATGCGAAGGGCGTGATGGGCGAGATAGTCGTACGTAGACGCGTAGGGCGGCGAGGTGACGATCGCGTCGACGCTGCCCGCGGCGATCGTATGCAGACGTGTCGCGTCGTCGACCGCCACGTTGGCGGGAGACATCTCCGGGGGCAAGAGCGCTGAAAACGCGGCGAGGCGCCGTGCGAGCTCCGCGGCTTTGCGCTTGAACAAGCGCGCCGGGTAGCCCGCCGCGATCCGACGCGACGCTTCGCGCGCGGACGTATCGGAGGCTTGACGGCTGAGCTTGAGGAGCATCGAACTGAGGACGAGCTCCAGCGCTTCCCTGACGTACACGTCGTCGGCGCATCGCTGTGCAATCCCGGCGCGCAGCGAGTCGAGTTCGAGAAGCGTGTGCGGCTCGAACGAGGCGACATCTTCGGGCGGGTAGCGGCGTGTCGCCCCCGCGCGACGCTCGCGGCGCTCGTCCGCGAATGCAGCGACGTCCCGGGCGGCCGCCACGATTGCTTCGCGTGCGGACGGATCGCCCGGGTTCGTCTTGACGCGCGCCAGGCGTACGGCGAGCGGGTTCAGGTCGACCCCGACGGCCCGGCGTCCTGCGATCATCGCCTCGACCAGCACGGTGCCAGAACCGCAAAACGGGTCGAGCAGCGTCGCGCCCCCGTCCGAGACCACCCGCACCAGGCGCGCGGCCGTCGTCGGGTGCATGCGTGCGGGGTAGGTGTGAAATCCGTGGACGTGCTCGCGGTCGGGATCGTCGAAGGCTGCGTCCCCCCTGCCGGATGGCTCTGGCGCCGCGAGCACTTCGAGCGCCTTCGCCAGGGAGGCCGCGACCTCGGCGAGCCCCTCCGTCTCCACGGCACCGCCGACGTGGGTGAGCGATCGGCGGCGCTTCATCGGTGGGGTCTCGACGTCCACGGAAGCTCCGTGCGCAAGGGGTGCCAAACGTCGGGCTCCTCCCTGGCGCGCGACCCTGCGGAAGCGGTCACGGACACGCCTATGGCCGTACGACCGAGGTACCAGGAGGCGGCGTGAAGGTGAATTGCCCAAGGGGAACCGGTTCGTTGATCTTTGGGTTTTCGAAATCGAAGCGGTTGCGATTCCCTTGCCCGTCGATGATCATGACGCGCCGTACCTGCGACGTCCCCGCGTCCACGTAGAAGAGGACTTTGGCGTACGCGGCCGAGGCTTGTTTCGGCGTACCGACCAGGACGAAGCCGCCCGGGAATTTCAGTTCTTGCCCGGAAACGAGCTCGAAGTCGAAAGCGTCGGCCAGCTTGCCCGTCCCCGTGAGAAACGAGAGCGCGGCGGGATATTGCGATTTGGCCACGGGCTGCTCGTACATTTGCTTGTTCGCGGCTTCGTATACTTTGATGACGCTCCCGTCGGAGACGACTCGGTTGTCTTTCGGGTCCAGGTAAACCCAGTCCATCTTGCCGGGTTTGGCGAACGTCACGTGACCGCGCGACGCCTTTTCCTGGCTGTAGGCCTTCACCCAGAACTTTTGCTCGAAGTCGCTCTTGAACGTTTGCGACTTGTCGTAAAAAGCCTGCACGGCGGCGACGGCTGGGGCGACGCTCGCCGCGGGCGAAGCCGCGGCTGGCGGTGCGGGCGATTGCGCCTCGCTCGCCCCGGTGTACACGGCGGAGGCGGCGGCGATGGCAACGGCGGCAAGAACGGCGGCTGGGAGTTTAGGCATGTTCTCTCGAATCCGGCAGCGAAACACGTGCCCTTCGGGCCCTGCGAAGCACACCCGTCATAACACCTCAACCGCTCGGGCCACGCTTTATGCCCGAAAGTGGGCTCGGCAAGCCACGTTCCCGAGCCGCCTGATGCGCGATCAGGGCTTGCGGGCGTTGCAAGTGGGTCACTGCGAGCGCGAGTGCATCCGCGGCATCCGAGGCCGGAGCGCTCGGAAGTCCCAGCACGACACGGATCATCTGGGCCACCTGAGACTTTTCCGCGCGACCGCTCCCCGCCACCGCCCGCTTGACGAGCGCAGGCGCATACTCGTGCACTTCCAGCCCGGCTCGCGCGCACACGAGCAGCACCACCCCCCGCGCGTGGCCGAGCTTCGCGGCCGCTTGGGCATCCTTTGCGTAAAAGAGCGCCTCGACGCTCGCGACGATGGGCGAGTACGCACGCACGACCTCGACCAGCTCGCACTCGATGGTGACGAGGCGCCCTGCAATCGCCTGGCGTTCGTCGGTTTGAATGACGCCGTGCCCGCGATGCACGAGCCGCGCACCCCGCCGCTCCACGACGCCCCAACCGAGGCGTCGCGTGCCCGGGTCGATGCCGAGGACCATCATGAAATTTGCCGGGGCGAGCCCTCGCTCACGAGCCCTGGATACGCAGCAGCTCTTCCTCGGAGATATCGAAATCGGCGTAGACGTTCTGGACGTCGTCGTGGTCGTCCAGAACCTCGACGAGATTGAGTGCAACTTCCGCGTCGCGCCCGGCAAGCGGCTTCTTCACTTTCGGCAAGTAGGCGAGCGCGCTCGATTTCGGCTTCACGCTGGCCTTTTCGAGCGCTTCCACGACTGTGTTGAGCGCATCGGGCGGCGTCGTGAGCTGCCATTCGTCACCGGCGTTTTGATAGTCCTCCGCGCCGGCGCCCACGGCGACCTCCATCAGTTGGTCCTCCGTCGCCTCTTTGCCCACCGTGATCAGCCCACGCCGGTCGAACGCCCAGCCAGCCGTCCCTGCGCTGCCGAGTAGCCCGTTGTGCTTTTCGAACATCTTGCGAATCTCGGCGACCGTACGATTTCGGTTGTCGGTCATCGCTTCGACGAGGAAAAGCGTCCCGCAGGGGCCCGTCCCCTCGTACGTCACCTCTTCGTAGGCGACCCCCTCGAGCTCCCCGGTACCTCGCTTGACGGCGCGCTGAATCGTGTCGCCGGGCATCGACTGGGCCTTGGCGTCGGCGACGGCTTTGCGCAGCCGCGCGTTGCCCCCCATGTCTCCGCCGCCGATGCGCGCCGCGACGGTGATCTCTTTGATGAGCTTCGTGAAGAGCTTGCCGCGCTTGGCATCGAGGGCGCCCTTCTTGTGCTTGATTGTGGCCCACTTGGAATGGCCGCTCATGATTTGCGCCTGCTCATAATTGGATGCGCCTCGTGTGGTTGTCTCGCGCGCGCACTCGAAGCGGCCACGGTAGTGAAAAGGGCTCGATGCTTCAAGTTTGGGCTTCCGCGGCCTACGGCAGACCGACCCGTGTGCTCGCGAGAAAGCCGTCGTCCGCCACCCTCGTGACCGCGACGAAGGCGTCGTAGTCCGCGGGCGCGATGGTGCCTGTCGCGACCCCGAGCACGAAGTCGTCCTCGATGACCCGGGCGCCGCGGTCGACGCCGATGGCGCGAGACGCCTCGACCAACTTCGCTCGTACGTCGATCGGCCCCGGCAAGCGGCTGACGCTCGCCCCCTTCGGAAGTTCGACGCGCCGATGCAGATGGTACTGGACCGCGCGATTGAGCGCGAGCGCGCTCTCGCGGCCCGCGCGGGTCGCAAACGTCGCCCCCAGAGTCGACGCTCGCGAACGCGGCCAAGACGTGTGCAACGTGTCGAGCCCGGGCAAGAGCCACGTCTTTCCGGACTCGAGCTGCGCATATCCGCTCACGCTCACGTCCGCCCGAAGGCTGACCTCCCAGCTTCCCTCTCTCGAATCGAGCGCCACTTCGTCGACGTTGGCCCACGGCAGCCACGCGAGGACCACGTCACGCAGGGCACGTTGTCGTTCGGCCCCGACGGCGCGCAAGAACGCCTCGGACAGCTCTTGCGCTTCGCGGCCCCGAAGGACGACGGCGAGGGTGCCGCGCGCGTTCCCTTGGGCATCGAGGACCAGCCGTAGGTCGACCTCGTCGCGCTCGTCGCCGCCGCCGAGCGCGGGCAGCGGCGCGATCGTGCCGTCGGTTCGGAGGGCGAGGCGACCGCGCAGCTCCGGGGAGACGCGACCCGCCGGCAAAGGGGGGCCCTGCACGTCCGCGTCGATCCAAACATCGACCGGCCGCACTTCTTGCCGCGTGCCGACATCGCCAGCCGCGGCGGCGGGGAGGTGTGCAACGACGAGGGGATGGGAGAAACGCCCGAAGTGAGGTGGAAAGGATGGGTCGGCGCTGTACGGCTCGTTTTCGGCGACCACGACGTCGCAGGGCACGCCGAGTTCGTCGAGCGCACGAACGACGAGCCACGAGCGGCTGCCGTCGTGCGACGTGAGAAACGTCCGCGCCGTCCGCGATTGAACCGGGGCGAGGCCAGCACCGTAGTCGCTGAGCGTTCCCGGGTCGGCCTCCCGCACGGCCTTCCCCGCCGCGACGACGACGGCCGCGACGGTCGCCCGCGTGGGTCCTCCGCCCGCGGAAGCCGCTGCCTCCCGCGCCCAAGCGGCTATCTCGGGATCATGCTCGCGAAGACCCGCGATCGTCTCGCGGAGGGCGCGGGCGACACCTTGCCACTGGGTCGTGGAGAAGCTGACCGAGGCACTTCGGTCCATCTTCGGGACGCCATCTTCGATGCGCCGAACCGGCTGGTCGACGATGTGCCAAGAAAGGACGCGCGTGCCGCCCTCCGAGTGCTCGGTCGCTCGGCCGAGAAGCGGGTGACTCCAAAGCGAACCGCGGAGTCCTTGGGGCAGGCGGAGCTCTACGGTGGCGTCGTGGACGGCCGTACGCTCGGGCAAGAGGTCCGTCGTGTCGATCCCGATGTCCCCCGTGTCACCCGGCAAGAGCCAGCCCTCGTAGACGGCCTCGACGACGTCCCCCTGTTCCAGTTGTGTCAGGTCGGCATGAGCCTGCGAAGCTCGTGGCGTGCGTTCGGGCTCGAGGACACGGCCGTCCTGTTTGAAGATGCGCCTCCTCAACGCGCGCATCGCGCTGCGACCCCAGAGCTCGGGTGCCGCCGCCTGTGCGTTCTCCTCGACGTCCGTCGTGCCGCTCACCCGGCGAACGTCGAACAGCGTCCAGCGCACGAGCCCCGACGCGCCAACGTTGTATCGCTCGAGGTGGCTGAGGACGGCCGTCGCCGCACCCGGCATCACGGAGCCCGCACGATCCTGGGCGGCCAGTCGCTCCGCGACACCGTCGAACTCGCGCGTCGGGTCGTCGCCTGCGGCGCGCAGCAGCGGGGCGATTGAAGCCGGGGCATCCCGCATCCATGGGGCCAACCCCAAGAGGCGCTGGCGAACATCGCCCGAGACTTCCCCTCCGAGCAGCGCGGGTGCCATCAAGCCCAGCGTTCGCTCTCCTGGCAGCAGATGGCCCAACGCGACCGCAATCGCGCTCGGATCGCCGGTCGCGATTGCTTCGCGTAGCTCGAGTGCTCCGAAGCGCGTCGGCGCACCGAGCAATTGACGCAAGCGTGCGAGCTCGCGGTTCGCCGCCGCGTGGTCCCCGCCCTCGCGGAGCGCGTCGAAGCACGCGAGCGTGTCGTGCCCGGTCACGCGGTCCGGGCGACAGACCTCCGCGCGGAGCTCGGAACCGGATCTGGGGCGAACGGCGAATTCGACGTCTTCGAGCAAAGCGGTACCCGAGAGGGCGGCTTGCGCGCGTTCGAGAGCGTCGTCGGCCCGATCGAAGAGTCGCTCGCGCCCGCTCGTGAGGGCCTCGAACGCGTCGAGCATGGGGGCCTTGGCGTCACCCTTCTTGGCGCGCAGCGCCTCCAGATCTCGAAGCGTCTCCAATCCCGCCTCTTCTCGGCCTCGCCGCACCCCGGCGAGGACCGCATGCGCAATCGCCGCCTCCCAGCTCGCGGGCCAGACTTCGAGGGTTCGCTCATAGGCGCCGCGAGCACGCTCGGCGCGGGTCGCCGGCGAAAGGTCTTGCGCCGTTTCGACGGCCCGCGCGTAGACGAGCGCAAGCCCCGGAGGGGCAGCGGAGCGAACGGCCCCCGGCCAGAGCATCCGTTCTGCGGCGCGAGCATCCCCGGACGCGAGCGCGCCGGCGGCGGCCAAAAGCAGCTCTTCGTCCCGCCGCGGCAGCGGGGCTCCGACCAACTCGACGCCGGTCGGACGCACCGCCGCTGTCGAGCCCAACGCGGGCGCACGGGATTCGAGCGGAAGGCCGTTCTCCCCCCAGACGTCGAGCTCGACCGAGTCGTCCTCTCGCACGGTGCCGACGCGGGCCACCAGCCGCAGCTCGCCCCCCGGTACCGAGACCCGCGCGAATCGCGCGGCCTCGCCGCCGCCGAGTTCGAAGGGCCTGCCCAGCGCGGCCGTGTCGCCGACCCGAAGAGCCGCCTCGTCGTGCGCTCGCAACGCGACGCCGATCGTCTGCGCACGGGGCACGTTCACTTCGACCACCACCTCGCGCACACCGGGTCGCGCCCGCGCCGCCGACAGGTCGATCGCGCAACCACGATCGCGCACGAGAACGGGAGCGATGGTGGTTCCGAATGCGTCACCGACCGCGTACGAGCTACGTACGGGCGCTTCGGAGCGATCGAGCGACCCGGGCTCGTCGACGCCCGTCACGGGCGCCCACGTCGTCGGCCCGACGACGAGCGCCTCTTGAACGCAGCCGGACGCCGTTCGCCATTTCTTTGCTTCGTCCGTGTCGCCTCGCCGCTCCGCCATCCGCGTGAGCGCCCGCGCGATCAGGCCTCGGGCGAACGGCCCCGACGACTGGCTCGCAATGCGCACGAGCTCCGCTGCGATGCGGCCTTGTTGGCCTGTTCGATTGGCGAGCGACGCGTCGAGCGATGCGTCGCCCAAGGAGGGCATGCCGCGCGTCGCCAACGCGTCGAGCGAGGCCTCCATCGCGGCCACCTGCCACGGATCTCCGCCGGCGCGGGCCGCGGCGTCGACCACCGCGAGGTGCCCGCGAATCGCATCGTTCGCGTCGCCCATGGCGTCCGCGCGAAACGCCGCCTCGAACGCGCGCGGGAGGTCGGGTGCAGCCGTTGGAGACTGCGCGGGCGGTGCTCCGCAAGACAGCGACCAAACGAAGGGCACGAAGGCCAGCCGGAAGCCCTTGACGAGTCCTCTCCAGCCCGACGGCCACGGAGCCCACGAGGTCGCGGGTTTCATCGGTCCGCTCCCGTCGGAACGAGGCGCACGGCTTTGTGCATCAAGGCATCCACTCGCTGGACCCAGGCGCGCCATTTCGGATACTCGGCGACCGAGATCGCGCTCTCGTCGAACACGACCGTACGCTTGGCGACGATCGCATTCGGATCGTTGGGGTCGCGCGCGAGATCGAGGTGCGCTCGACCGAACGGCCCGCCGTTTTCATCGCCACCGTGCGGCAGTGTCTCGAACGACCAACCTTTGGGAGCGACCACGCGGATCGTGCGCGACTCCTTTCGGGGTGCGAGGTGCGGCGGAAGCCAGACCGGCAGCGTGCGGTGAACCAGTGGCGCCAACTGCGAGGCGAGCGGCTGCGCGGGAGAGAGCGGCAAAACGAGCTCCGTGCCCTCGTGTCGCGCCAGGCTGTTGGAGTGCGCCCGCCAGTGCGCGGTCGCACCCCCGTGAGGCAGATCCCCCCGAAAGTCGACGGTCTTTTCCACTTCCACGGTGGAAAACCACGATCCCACCAGGCGGTCTTCGACCCACTGCGCGCGGGCGCCGGGCTCGGTCAGGTAGGTCCGCATCCAGAACGCATCGTCGCCGGAGGCACGCTCCTCTCCTTCGAGCGCGGCGCTCCCGTCCCCGGCAAGCTTGATCGACCACGCCGCGTCGACGCCGTGGTCCTCCGGAGAGCTCGCCGGGAGATTGACGACCTCGGCCGCTCCGTCCAGGCGGAGGCCCACGGCTCGGGCGTCCATCGAAGGAAGAGGGCCGAGGCGCGATTGGGGGCTCGTCGCGTCCAGGTACGTTCCTCCGCCCGGTCCCGGAAGAAAGGCGATCCCGTGGTCGAACAGCGGAATCGCGGCGCCTGGAGCGCGCACGATCGACGGTTCGCCCGTCAGGCGCGTCTGCACCATCACTTCTTGGGCGTCGATCCCGACCGCCTTGAGAAGGGTGATGAGCAAGAGCGCCTTGTCGTCGCAATCCCCTTCTCGTCGCGCGAGCAATTGCTGCGGCCGATTCGGCAGCCACCATTCGCCGCTGACGTAGTTGACGTAACGAATGTCGTCTGCGACGAAATCGAAGAGAGCCCGCAGTTTGTCGTCACGCGTCGCCTTGCCCTTGGTCAGGCTCGCCGCGAGCTCGCGCACCTGCGCGTCCGGCTCGGTGAACCCGCGCACCGCGTCGCCGTACCAGGCGCGAAAGGCGCTCCAGTCTTTGAACGTGGACAGAACGACCGTGGGGATCACTTCGCTCAGCGGTGGGGCCAGCGGCTCGTCGGGAACGTTGT
>CAZVPE010000121.1:0-16506 GCA_964628155.1 uncultured Polyangiaceae bacterium
GTCGTGTCCGCGCTTGCGTCGACCGTGGTCGCCGAACCTCCGTCCGCGGAGGGACCGGTCACGCCGGGCGGGGCACTGCCGCCGCAGCCCGCCACGAGAAAGACAAGACCGAGGATGCCAGGCTCGGTGAACGCGTTGCCGAGGTTCGTCATGGTCCGCAATACTTTGCGCCGACCGCCTTGAGCCATGCGCCGAAGTTCCCTTGATAGGTGGTGGGGTTGCACAAAGCAGCAGGGCCGTCGAGGGCTTGTGTGATGCACGGATCGGCGAACATCGAGCATGAGCCAGTCGCTGCAAGGGTTTGGCACGTGGCCGACGAGTCGGCATCGAGGCACTGATAACAGCTCTCCGTCAGGCAATCGACGAGGCAGGCGCTCGTGTGGTTGCACGCCGCGCTCACATAGGACGCTACGCACGCGCGAATCCCGGCTTGCGTGACGAAATCGACGTCGAAGGCTTGCAAGCAGTCGCTGCATGCCACGTTCGCGTTGGCCTCGAGCTCGAAGAACATGACGCACGACATGGTATTCGCGCCAACCGAGCACGCGGAGGCGGCATTCTCCAGATCGACCGCCCCGCATACGTTCTGTGACACGGCGGGCATCGTTTCCCGCAGCGCCGCGGGGCAGCCCGGATAAGCCGCCGGGCACTGCGTTTGTTGGCTCGTGCAGACGCGGGGCGACACGCTCATGTCGCACGTCGATGCGGGGCTGAGCTTCGTGCAGTTCTGGCAGCTCGACCCTTGCTGTCCGCACGCTATGTCGGAAAAGCCATCGTGACAGGTGCCCTGGGCGTCGCAACAGCCCTGGCAGGATTGCCCGCAGAGCGTGTCACCGTCCGCTCCCACGCAGGCCCCGAAGAAGGCACACGTGCCGCCAGCCAGCGCCCTCGTGCAGTCCACGCAGCGGTTTCCGTTGGAACCGCAATGGGTGTCGCCGATGTCAGCGCCATTGAGACAGTTGCCGGCCTGGTCGCAGCAGCCATTGCAGGTGCGTGGGTCGCAAGCCGGTGCCCCATCGGGGACCACACACTGGTGATTCGAACACGTCGCGCCCGACATATGGCAGTCTTCACAGCTCGTGCCGAAGTTGCCGCAGACCGAGTTCGTCAGTCCCGGCTGGCAAACTCCCGCGCCATCGCAGCAGCCGGATGGGCAGTTGTCTGCGTTGCACACCCCAGCGTCGAGCGGTGCAGAACATTGTTGATTGAAGCATTGCATCCCGACCAGGGGGCAATCTTCGCAATTGATGTCGCCGAAGCCGCACTGCGCGTTTGAATTTCCCGGCTGACACACGCCGCTCTTGTCGCAGCAGCCGTTCGGGCAGTCGCAGCCCGGGGGGATGACGCAGGCTTGGTTCGAGCATTGGCCCATCGGCGACGAATAAGAACAAGACTGACAGACCGCCCCGCCGGTACCGCATTCGTCATCGAGATTGCCGGGCAAGCACGTTGCCGCGCTCCCCAACTGTGCAGGTAGGCAGCATCCGGTCGGACAGGTCGCCGCGTTGCAATCCAATACGCACGCCCCGCCAATGCAGCTCCGTCCGGTCGGACATGCTGTGCAGGGCGCGCCGGCGGGCCCGCAGGCGCCACTCGCTGTGCCCGGCTGACAAACCCCGTTGGCATCGCAGCAGCCCGCGGGGCAGAGAGTCGCATTGCACGCCGGCGCCGCCTTGCACGCTCCGCCGGTCCCGGCGTCGGACACACACGCCGCCGCGAGCGCCGTGCAATCGGCGCATGCTCCTCCGTGCTGGCCGCACGCCGTTTGGACATTGCCAGCAAGACATTGATTGGCAGCGCAGCATCCGTCGCACGTTCCCGCGCCACACGGCTTCACGCATTGCTGCCCGACGCAAGCCAGCCCGTTCGCCCCACACGACTGACACGCCTGACCCCCGGTGCCGCACGCGGTCGAATCGATCCCCGGATAGCAGAGGTCCTTTTGGCAACATCCGCGGCAATTGGCCGCGCCGCACGCGATCACCGGGCTGTTACAGGCGCGGCGCGCCGCGTCGCAGGCCTGAAACCCCGAGGCGATGCAGTCTTGGCACGCCTGCGCCGACGAGCCGCACGCGCCTGGTCGGTCGCCGGTCTGGCAGCGCCCATTCGCGTCGCAGCAACCCACCGGGCAGGTGGCCACGTTGCAGGCACCCGCCTCCTTACCGGACGCCGTCGCGTCGAAGAACCGAGCATCGGTGCTCGCGTCTTTCGTCATGCCAAAGCCGGCGTCCTCGGACGCGGGCTGGCTGGATACCGAGCTGCCGCCGCACGCGACGGCGAGAAGCGAAACGGCAAAAGCGACGGCGAGAGCATAGCCAAGGCGAACTTGTTGGGGCATTTCGGGAGTTTTCTTCCGCAGGTCGTTCTTCGGGCGCCATGCGGGTCACTGCCCGCAGTACACGGTACCCACGGCCTGCAGCCACGCGCCATAGTTGCCCTGGTACTTTGCCGGATTGCAGAAAGCCGCGGGCCCGTCCAGGGCTTTCGCGAGGCACGCGTTCGCCGTGGCGTAGGCCGAACACGTTCCCGCTTGGGCCTGCGTGTCGCACTGCGCGATAACGTCGGGCGGCGCCGGAAAGGCGGCGTTGATCTCGCAGCCGGCGCATACCTGGGAGGTGCAGTCGTCCAAACACGCCAGGCTGTGACTGCACGCGGCATCGAGATAGGGCGCCGCGCACGCGTGAACCGCGGCTTGCGTCGACAGAGTGAAGTTGGAGCTGTTTTCACGTCCGCAAAGGCCGCGGAAGGCGAGTCGGCGCTGGAGGTCCCGCCATCGATCGGTTTGGCGGCAGGCGCGTCGACGCCGGTAGCGTCGATGGCCGCTGCATTGCCTGCCTCGGCGGCGCTCGACCCATCGTCGACGTTCGTCCCGGCGCCTGGGCCCCCCGTGTCGGCGCGTGCCCCCGCGTCCCTGTCGTCCGACGGGAGCGCCGTGCTGGCGGTGTTACCCCCGCAAGCGCCGCCCACGAGGAGGTGGAAGCAGGCGGCGTAGCGGGCTGACTTCCGAAGAAGGCTTGCTGCTCCCATCCCTTGCCGCCTTACGCTTCACGGCGGACCACGTAGTCCGGCAGCGAACGCAAAAAGTCCGCGTCCTCGCCTGGGGTGGCTTCGTGGTAGGCGACCTCGAACTCGCGCCGGGCGGCGTCCGCGAACTGCTGCGCAACCCGCTGCCCGTAGTCGATGCTGCCGCGGGACTGGAACAGGTCCTGGATCCAGGCGACTTCGCGGGCAAGGCGCTGCGGTCGTGGCTTTGCAAAAAACGTTTTCAATCGCTCCTTGTCTTGTGGACTGCAGCCCTTGAAGAGGTGCGCCAAGAGGAGCGTCCGCTTGCCCTCGAGGATATCGCCACCGGTCTCTTTTCCGTACTTGCGACGATCGCCCACGAGATTGAGCACGTCGTCCTGAATCTGGAATGCCGTACCCAGGTAATAGCCAAACCGATCCAGCCCATCGACGGTTTGCGCGTCTCTGCCTGCGATCAGGGCGCCGATGCGGCACGGATGAATGAAGCTGTACCAGCACGTCTTCTTCAGGACCATGAGGAGGTAGTCCTCCTCGGTCGTGTTGCAGTCGTTGTCGCGGATCCACCCGAGCTCCATCGCTTGCCCTTCGATTGTCTCCAGGCTCATGTGATCGAACTCGTCGATGATGCGCCACGTGACCTCCGGGCCGAGAAGCGCCAGGTTCTGCCTCAAGACGCGCAGGCTCATGGCGTTCATCGCGTCGCCGGTGTTGACGGCCAGCGGAATGCCGTATTGCCGGTGAAGCGTCGGATTGTCACGCCTGTATTCGCTGCCGTCTTCGATGTCGTCGTGGACGAGGAAGGCGTTGTGAAGGAGCTCGATCGCCGCTGCGGAAGGGACGGCATTCTCGGCGCTGCCTCCGAAGGCACGGCACGTCGCGATGCATAGCGCGGGGCGTATGCCTTTGCCCTCACGGGCTAAGTGTCCTGCGATCAGATCATAGAGGTGTTTCTTCGGTTCCCGGCTCGGAATGCTGCCCATGATGGTGGGCATCACCTGATTGCGGTACGAAGCGAGAATTGCGTCCAGCGAAGCGCGGCCGGGGGTGGGGTACTCGGCAAACGTCATGGCGCCCATTCACCCTACGATCCGAAGTCGACGCAACCCCGCATCGCTCGAAGAACGAGCCGCGGCCGCGGTGTCCGCCGTAGGTCCCGTTTGCGCTGCCTGGTCCTCGGAGCGCGAGGCTTCGGCGACCCGAAGGACCGACTGCGCGAGGGCGATGGATGCGCCGTCCCACGGCAGGCCCTTGCGAAAGCGGATCCGATCGTAGGCTCGCATCGGGAGGAACACTTCGGGCTCTTGGAGATTCCACAGTTCGCATGGCGGCACGTCCACCCCGGACGCGCGAATGATGGCGTTGACGGCCCGCCGTGCGGCCTCGTTGGCCGCTTCCATCGTGGCGAGGTCGGTATACGTGCGGACGTAATCGGACGCCAAGAAGAGATTCGGAATGCGCGTGTACGCTTCGGGGCGAAGGCGCCAGGTGTCCACGTAGTTGACGAGGAGAGGCTCTCCGTTGGTCTCCAGATTGGGTGTCGAAGGATCGGCATCGGCGATGTCCGGGTCGAGAAACCAGGAGTGAAGCTGCGAGTCGAGCAGAACCTCCCGGCCACCGCCGTTCAAACTCCGCTTGAGCTCCTCCCAGACTTCGATCGCGATCTCTTCGCGGGTGCAGTACCGCGCTTCTTTACCGTTGAGGCCTCTTACGTCCCAGTCGGACACGTCGACGGAGAGGAGGCCCTTCACAGAGCCGTCGCCGTATTTCGTCAGATCGAACGTGCGCCAGAATTGGGGCTGCGAGATCGACGTGAGGGCCCATGGCGAGTCTACGTAAATCGCGTGTCCATTGACGACGGGTACGTCCTCGGTGAGGTAATACTGGATCCCGTTCATCCACTCGACGTACTCGGTGAGCTCGCCGAGATTCGCGAGCGACGGGTCAACCGTCGTGAGCTCCGGAGTCACGAGCTCGGCCATACGCTCGACGGGCAACGCCGCGACGAAGTAGTCCGCCGAAACTTCTTGGACGCGACCGGCCACGGATACGCTCGCGCTCTGCACGACGCCACGACTGCAGCGAATGGCGCGGACATCGGAGTTCAGGTGATACACGACGCCCCGCTCGCGCAAGTATTCCAGCCATGGGTCGATCCAAACGTCGTTCGTCGGGCCGCTGAGGACGCGATCGGCGGACACGCTCGGCATCAAAATGCCGAAGAGCATCTGCATGAAGATGTCGCCCACGGTCTTCGTGCTCGCGCGCCGCGCCTTCGCGGCCACGAGCGAGCGCGTGAAGCCGCTCCCGAAGTAGGTCTGGTATGCCTCCGAACGGCTACCCGCCTCGATGAAATCCCACCAGTTGGTGCGCTCGTACTCGAGCATCCGGCGCTCCTCGCACGACGTGACGAATTGCCAGGTCTTTTCGGCAAAGAACGCCGCGTCCTGGGCAGGCACCCCGGATTGCCCGGCTAGGATGGCCACGAGCGCATATAGGTCGACCCGGATGTCGTTCTCCGTACGCGGAAACTCCGACGGCAAGACGAAGGAAGGGCGGTCGAACGAAGCCATCCTCAGCTCCGTCGCACCGACGAGGTTCTGCGCGACCGAAGCCCCCTTGTACGGGATTCTCGCCATCGTATCGACGACATGCCTGTAGAACCCCGGAAAGAATCGGAAGCCGTGCTCCCCCGGAAGAGGCGGCCGCTGCAGGCCCCCGGCGCGCGAGCCCGATACGGCTCGCCTACCGGACCACGAGCAACGGGTCGTCGCCCCCGGAGCGGCGATGCTTCGCGCCTTGCCGCCCGGGATGGCCTTTCGCTCGAACACCTCGACGAAAAAGCCCCGCTCGACGAGCTCGTGCGCCGCGCTCATGCCCGCAACGCCTCCGCCGAGGATTGCGACCTTCTTGCCGGCGCCGCTGCCTTTCACGACGTCCGGGGAGTCGGCATGAGGGCTCGACATCCCACTGCGAAGAGGTCGTAGTGGAAGGACAGCTCGTCGAGGCGCGTTCTTCCCACGCCCAGGCATTGCGCTCGGTTGAGCCAGAGATACTTCGGATGTCCCGTGAGGACGCGTGGGGTAATGACCAGCTCGGAGCGCAACGGAAGGTCGTTCGCCAGCGCCCTCCGGTAGCCGTCCGTTCCGAAGTCCACGCTCCCCGTCTCTTCGACCTCGAGCATCGCGCCGTCGTCGGTCGCGATGATCGCGCGCACTCGGATCACACCGATGCCGTCGGGGCGCACGAACATGTGATCAGACGATCGGGGCACGACCCGTCCGTTGAGCTTCGGACCGGCGACTGTTCCGTCGAGCGCAAAAAAGTCGATGCGCAGCCCTTCCGGAGTCTCCCCGACGAACAGGGGCTCGTCGATGCGGACCGTGATGTGGGCCACGTAGTCGAGCTGCGGCGTGTCCAGCTGACCGAGTGCTCCGGGCCGCGGGCCTTTGTTCTCCGGGGCCGGTGGGGCCTTGGCGGCCAATCGAAACTTGGATGGAAAACGCTCGCCGATCGCTGGCGAGGGAACCTGCCGCCCGCCGCAGCTCAGGGTGGGGCAATACTCTACGACGTCGCCAACCGGAATCGGAGGAAAGGGGACGATGAAGTACTCGCAGCCCTGCGCAAGGTCCGCGCGCACATGGCGCCCGGGAGCGGTCTGCACGAGCCCTCCGTCGACGCGATAGCGAATCTGGACGGAGTTGGTCGGGTTCGCGGGGTGAACACCAACGACTGCGGAAGCCTCGGTGCGCGAGACCAAATCGCCCAGCGGCGCGGGTGCGTCGGGGGTTCCGTACCAGAGGGAGAGACCGTCGTGAGTGAGCTTCACGGCCGGGGACTAGCGTTCCTGGCTGCCCGCGACATCTTTCGGCTCGACAGCGGGGTTCTCCAGGGCCTCTCGCCCCTTCGCCTGTTTGGGCCTCCCAGTAGTTTTCTTCGCGGCGTTCGCCGGCTTCCTCTTCGCGCCCTTCTTGGCGGCCTTTCGACGCGGGGCCTTGTCCGCCCCAGTAGCAACGGCCTTCTCGAATTTCTCCAAGTCCCTTGTGATTCTCTTGCCGTGCGAGTGCGCACGGATTGGCTCCGCCGCCTTCATCAGCTCGTCGGGTCCCCACTCCACGAACTCTATCACTGACGGTCGGAGCGGCAGCAGCCGGTGGTGCCCTCTCGCAAGCTCGACATTGGCGTCGAACCAGGGTCGAAGGTGGTCGGGTACGAGCTCTCGCACTTCTTCGACATCGAGCTCCCCCTCTTCGACCACGCGGTGGAGGAAGGCCATGAACAGCTCATCCAGCAAGCGCTGTTGCCTGAAGTCGCCGATCTTCTTCTCGTCCATGATCGTCTCCGCGCTCACGGCTGCAATCTGACAATCGCTCGACGCTCCCTGACCCGCAGGGCTATGCGTTCGCTGATCCGGAATACGTACCGCGGTTCCAACGTCGCTTGAAGATAGGTCACGTCGATGTCGGAAGCGACGACGATTTCGACGGGGGTTCCGCTCAGAGCGACTACGACGCCGTAGTTCTTGCTGATCACGCTGGAGCGGAGCAGTGGGCCCTGGAGAAACGGAAGGAGCCGGTCGCGCGGAAGCACCATCGAATTCCGATTGGGATCACAGATCCTGCTGAACAATTGCTGATCCAGCACACACGCAAAAGGGCCGAGCTGGCCCGAGGCCTCGAGCTTACCAATGACTTTGATGATGTCATTGACGATGGCCGCTCCATCTCTTGGTCTTTTCAATTTGTGCGATGGCCAACGGAGCCCACCGCGGAGGGGGAAAAGGCCGTCGACCTGTCCGTTTCCCGTGACTTGAAACACCTCAGGCATCGTGCCGAGTCCCAACGGGGGCGGGCTATCCCTTTGCAGTCGACCGTAGAAAACGAGCGCGTCCTCGATTCGTGCAATGTGGTTCGCGGCACGCCGGAACATCCCGAGGGCCGCAATCAGATTCGGATCCGCCATCTCTCGCGCGCGCAGCGGGACGTTGACCGCGATGGTCGTCAGATAGAGCAAAGGGTCGCTATTGACAAAGAGCCGCCGCAACGGCGGCGGAGCCGTATTCGGCTCGTTGCGGAGCGTGAATCTCGGTATGGCGATGACGGTTGGATCCTCCGGCCCCGATACCGGCAACGCCTGCGCCGCCACCCGCGCCTTCTGCGCCTCTTCGGTGACCGTCCCGACGATCCGATTCCACTGCTCTTCGGTCCAACCCAGACGCTCCAGATCCGCGTGCATCCTATTCCTCTAGTCTTTCGCCGACCTTCGGCGAACGCTGCGGTCACGTCACCTGTACGGATACGACGGCCTTCACGTATTGCGCGCCTGTCGCTTGAATGAGCCCGGAGTAGATGCCCGGCGGCGTTTGCTGGGGAACCGCGATCGCGACTTCGAACGTCGCCTCACCTTTCGCGGGGATGGTCACCCTTCGGGGCGAAATGCTGACCCGCAACGATGGGATGTCGTATCCCGAGTCGGCCGCGAGGTTGGTGCAGTAGAGGCTCACCTCGGAAGGTGTCCCCTCCTCGTTGGCCACCCGCACAGCGATATGACCGTCATGGCCCGGGGTTACGGGAGCCGCACATCGAAGGAGCGGGGCGTGATCTCCCGGCGACTGCCCCTTCGGGCTGAACACTGCCAAGAGTGTCTCGATCATCTCGTGGGCCTGACGGCGCAGTCGATCCGCGTCGAAGCCGGTGCCGGCCGCCTGCGGGGGCCAGCCTGGTGACCCAGAGCCCGACGACGACCCAGTGCCTGGCATTCCACCGGCCACTCCCTGCGGAATCGATGGAAGCCACGACGCTTGCCGAGCCAGAAGCGACGATGCCTGGTTCACTAGGTCGGTCGCGTTGTCGACCGACGGCATCGCACCGATTTGCCGACCTGGAGCCAAGGAGCCCCCTTCTCTTATGCGTGAACCCGCTAGTAAACTGTGGGGGCGGCTCGGTCAATGCTCATTTATGCGAGGTCCGTTCAGCGGAATTTTACTTGGGTCCTACGGTCCGTCCGGGCTTTTGAGCTCCCCGAAACGCGAGGCAGCAGAAGAGGTTAGCGATGATTTGCGACTCGTGCCGGACGCCAAATCCGGAGGCCGCCTCCTTCTGTCTCTCGTGCGGGGTGCGCCTTCACCCCGGCGTTGCGCGGTCCATCGCAGAGCGTCGCCTGATTCACGTGGTCTTTTGTGACCTCGTCGGCTCGACGCCGCTCTCCGAGCAGCTCGACCCCGAGGACCTCCGAAGGCTGCTGCAGCACTTCCAGTCCCTGTGCGCGGACGCTGTGGCCCATTTCGAAGGACACCTCGCCCAGTTCCTGGGTGATGGCGCCCTCATCTACTTCGGGTACCCGCGAGCACACGAAGACGACGCGCAGCGCGCGGTGCGTGCGGCTCTGCAGATCGTCCGCGCCATTTCGCGCGGGCCGGTGGTGGGGCAGCGCGTGCAGGTCCGCGTAGGGGTACACTCCGGCATCGTCGTCGTCGGAGAAGTCGGGGCCCTCGGCCACCGGGCGGAGCTCGCGGTCGGCGAGACTCCAGCCGTCGCCGAGCGCATTCAGGCCGAGGCGGAGCCGGACACGGTCGTAATCAGCGACGCCACGGAGCGCCTCGTTCGTGGCTTTTTCGCAACGGAGGAGCTGGGGGTTCGGTCGCTTCGCGGGCTGGCGAAGCCGATGAGGCTCTTCGCGGTCGAGGGCGAAAGCGGGGCGCGCAATCGACTCGAAGCAGCGAGAGCGACCGGCCTGACCCCGTTCGTGGCCCGCGCCGACGAAATGGCCATGCTCCTCGGACGTTGGAGAGATGCTCGTCTCGGGCGAGGGAGTGCGGTGTTGATCGGGGGCGAGGCGGGGGTCGGCAAGTCTCGGCTCGTCGAGGCCTGCAAGGCCATCATGGCCGAAGAGCGCCTCGACGTGATCCAGGGGAGCTGCGCGGAGTACCTCCGAAACACCGCGTTTCATCCAATCGCATCCGCTCTCGAGCATGAGATGCACCAGACCGGGGCGGCCCCCCGCGCACGTCGCCCGGACTGGCTCGAGCACTACGCAGCGCGCTTTCGTCTTTCTCCCTCCGATGCGGCTCGGGTACTGCGGGATCTCCTCTCTGTCCCGCTCGGCGAGGGCACGGCCATGGCCGAGCCCTCCCCGGCGAGAAAGCGCCAGCTCACCACCGATGCGCTCACGAATTGGCTGCTCCACGTGGAGGACGAGTCTCCAAGGCTCGTAATCTTAGAGGATCTCCACTGGGCGGACGCTTCGACGCTGGAGCTGGTCGTGGCGATAATCGAGCGCGCCGCTTCCTGCCGGGTGCTCGTGATTTTTACCTTTCGACCGGAGCTCCGCCTGCCGGACGCTGTGGTCGCAGCGTCGACGGTACTGGCCCTGCGACCGCTCGAACGATCGGAGACCTACCAGCTCGCCTTGAGCGTCGCGGGGGGAAAGCCTCTCCCGGTCGAGCTGACCCGCCGCCTCGACGAGTGGACGAAGGGGGTGCCGCTCTACATCGAGGAGCTCGTCAAAGGACTGCTCGAAAGTGGCACGCTCGTCGAGAAGGACGACCGATTCGAGCTCGCGGAGGCGTTACCGAGGAGCGCCGTCCCGGACACGCTGGCTGGGCCGCTGACGGCGAGAATCGACCAACTGTCCACGGCCAAACCTGTGGCGCAATGGGCCTCCGTGCTGGGCCACGAGTTTCGTTACGATATGTTGGCCGCGATTTCGGGAGTGAGCCCGCAGAAGTTGAAGGAAGCCGTCGATCGGCTCGCGGCCGCGGACATCGTCGTGGAGAGGTCGGGGCAACCCGGGGTCGTCTTTCGCTTCCGGCATGCGCTCATGCGCGACGCTGCATACAAGTCCCTCCTTTTGACGGACCGCCGGGCCATTCATCGACGCACGGTCGAGGCTCTCCAAAGCCAGTTCCAGGAGTTTGCCCTAAGCCGTCCGGAGCTCGTGGCGTATCACGCCGCCGAGGCTGGACTCGCCGAGCTGGCGGTCTGCGAATGGCAACGAGCCGGCGAAAAGGCGCTCGCAGCTGCGGCGAACTGGGAAGCGATCGCGCACGTCGAAGAAGGCGTGCGGCAGCTTGCAAAACTGCCGGAGGGCCGAGAACGGCACGAACGTGAGCTCGCATTCGAGCTCGTTCGGGGACCAGCCTTGATGGCCGTCAAGGGGTACCAGGCGCCGGAGGTCGAGGAGACGTATCGGCGCGCGCGCTCACTCTGCGAGACCCTGGGCGATCCATCGCGCCTCTACTTCGTTCTTTGGGGCCTGTGGGCGAACCAGTTCGTGGCTGGAGAGCTCGGCGCCGCCCGCGCGTTCGGCGAGCAGGTCCTCCGCGTTGCGGAGCGAACAGGTGACGCCGCGCTTTTGGTACCGGCCTACCACGCCCTTGGGTACACGCTCTGTTACACCGCCGACTTCGAGAGATCTCTCGAGCTGGCTCGAGCGGGCATCGCGTTGTTCGATATGGAGCTCGAGCGACGCAACGTGCAATCCTTTCAGTTCTCTTCGACTGTGGCGCTCCATCACTTTGCCGCCGTCTGTCTGTGGATGCTGGGTTTTGCAGACCAGGCTTGGACGCACGCGCGTGAAGCCGTCGACCTCGCCAGAGCGCTGGACCATCCGCCCACGCTGGCGTACGCGCAGAGCGCCTTCGCTTGGGGCGCCCCATTTCTCGTGGGGGACGGAGCGGCGGTCGAGTTGGCGGGTCGCGAAGCGACCGATCTGTCGCGCGACGAGAAGTTCTCGCTGTGGCCACTCTTGGTGCAGGTCTTTCGAGGATGGTTCGAGGTCGTGGCCGGTGACACTGCGGGTGGGCTCGCGAACATGAGAATGGGCTACGCGGCATTCACCCGTTCCGGCGGGGGCATCCTTCGAACCACGATGCGCGCCCTTACCGCCCAGGCGAAACACAGAGCGGGCGACGCGCCTGGAGCGCTCGAGGTCCTTTCGGACGCCCTCTCGGACATCGCGTCGACGCACGAGCATAACTACGAGCCTGAGCTACATCGCATCCGGGGCGAAGTGCTTGCGAGCGCCGTATCGGGGCCGCTCCGGTCGGACCAAGAGGCCGAGGCGAGCCTGCGGGCCGCCTTGCGCCTGGCACGCGAGCAGCGGGCGCGCGCGCTGGAGCTGCGCGCGGCCTTGTCCCTCGATGCCTTTCTTCGCGATCGGGGGCGCCCCGAAGAGGGACGAGCGCTCTTGCAACGGTCCTACGATTCGTTCACGGAGGGGTGGGAGACCCCGGACTTGCGAGCCGCTCGGGCTGCGATTGGTTGAGAGAGGCGACCGCGCGCAGCTCCAGCGATTTGGCCCCGATCGATCGGGCGCTCTCGATCCCGCGACGAAAGAACGCGGTAGCCCGATCCGTCTCGCCGAGCGCCCGGCACGCCTCGCCTTGGAGCCGGAATAGCTCGGGCTCGCAATGGCGGTGCCCACCGCGCTCCATCTTGGCCAGGGCGTCCTCGATGACTGGAAACACGTCGTTCGGTTTGCCTGCCAAAAGGAGCGCTTCGGCGAGCAGTGTGCCGTCTTCGACAGCAAAGATGTCATTGCCAGTGGCCTGCATGGCCGCGATCGACGCCCGAATCTTGTCAGCCGCGGCCGCCGCATCGCCGCCTCGGCGAGCGTCCGACCACGCGATGTAGATGTCTGCCATCGGTACCCACAGCGCGAACCCCTCGGCAACCGAGAGGACGCGGGCGGCAAGGGCGCTCTCCCGTAGGCGATCCACGTCGTCCATCCATCGCAGGACACGAAGCTGCGCGCAGTGTCCGTACGCCAGCGTCGGCGGATGGCCCAGTCGCTCGGCGAGCTGCCGCGCGTTTTGGAGCCACTCCGCCGACTCCTCGCGATGGCCGAGCATCCAATGCGCCAGACTCCCATAGCTCCACATGCCGACACTGGGGGCAATCTGGAATATGGCTGCCAGCTCTTTGTCTCGTTCGAAGTCGAGGAGAGCTAGCGCGGCCTCCGCGTGTCGAATCGCCTCGACGTATTCCCCTCGGTACATTTTCGTATATCCGACGATGTCCCGGCCCTCCGCGATCAGCTTGGGATCACCCGTCGCAGACGCCATCCCGAGCACTTGGCTCGCCGCGTCTAGCGCCGCATCCACCTGCCCGCGTAGAAAGTGAATCGACCACAAGCCCCAGGTCGCCTGAAAGAGCTTGGATCCGTCGGAACGGGCCAGAGCGAGGTCCCGAAGGCGCGCCGTAGAACGTTCCACCTCGGGCGAAGACCATCCGACGGTGGCCATGTACGCTGGGCCGATCGCAGCCTGGAGATCCATTTCGACGATCGTTCGCCCGGGCTCCTCCAAGGCATCGACGATCGCGATGGCATGCTCCAGATGCTTCGCCGCTTCGGCGACCGCGGTGCGCCCGAGCGCTCTCAAGCCGGCATCCTTGAAAAGCGAAACCGCGACGTCGCGACGCCCCGCGTTCTCCGCGTGATACGCCGCCGTCTCCGGCCGAGCCGCAATGAGCTCGGGGAACTTGTCGCACAACGCAACGAAGATGCGCTCGTGCACGCGCGACCGTTCGCTCTTCAGCAGCGTTCCGTAGACGGCATCCTGGATTAGGGCGTGCTTGAAGACGTATACCGAGACCGGCGGCTCGCCATGAGCGAACGCCAGCTCGGTGCGACAGATTCGGTTTAGGTGCTCTTGGAGCTTGTCGTCAGGGATTCCCGCAACGGCTTGGATCAACGGAAACGAAAACTCGCGCCCGATCGCCGCGCCGAGCTGGGCCACGCTCTTGCTCTCGCCGAGGCGATCGAACCGCGCCAGGAGCGACGCGTGGACGGTCGTCGGGATCAACTGCTCGTCGAAGACTCCGGCGAGCTCGTACCGGTCGCCTGCGATTCGCAGCGCTCCAGACTCGAGCACCGCCTTGGTCACTTCCTCCACGAAGAGGGGAACCCCCTCGCTCCGATCGGCGATGCGTCGCACGAGCAGCGGCGGCAATGCACGGCCCCCCGTGACGTGCGACACCATCGCGGCGATCTCGTCACCGTTCAGACGCGCCATCTCGATCGTTCGGACGTGGGGTCCCGACCAGCGAGCGACGAACTCGGGACGTGCCGTCACGCAGACGAGCGTACGTTCTCCGGGTCTCTCCCGCGCCAACAGGTCCAAGAAGTCGAGCGTCGACGGGTCGGCCCAGTGGACGTCCTCGACGAGAAGCGCGAGTGGCAATCGCTCCGCCAGCGACGCGACCCACTGGCGCAACGTCTCCAGCGTTCGCAGCCGTCTTCGTACCGGAGACCAGTCCGAAATAGGAGCGTCGTCCACGCCCGGCAGCGACAAAAGCGCAGCCATGAGCGGGAGCGCGTCCGCCTCGAAGCGCGAGTGCTCGCCGAGCATGGCGCGCAGCGCCTCGACCTTGGCCTCGGGCGTCGCGCTTCCCGGAACGCGCTCGATGATGCGACGGTCGAGCGATTCGACGAGTGGCGCAAACGCCGTCGCCTGCGCGAGCGGTGAACAGTAGCAATCGACGACGAGAGCCGGGGCGTTCAGCACCGTGTGTCGGAAACGGTGCACGATGCGCGATTTGCCGATACCGGCTTCGCCGCGGACGATCACGACGCGGTCGGCGCCGTCGCGTACTTCTTTCCAGACTTCTGCCAGGCCAGACAATTCCGATTCTCGGCCGACGTGCGGCGTGAGCCCCCGGCGCGTGGCCGCGTCCAGCTTCGTGCGCGCGCCCGTCGGCCGAAGCACGCGAAATAGCTCGACCGACGAACTGAAGCCTTTGAGCCTTTGTTGGCCGAGGGATTGAAGCTCGAAGTAGCCGCGGACCAGCTTGGCTGTCGACTGTGAAATAACCGCTGTGTCGTCGTCAGCATTGGATTGAATCCGCGCGGCGAGATTGACCGTCTCGCCCACCGCCAGCCGGTCGTGTGCGCCCCTCGGGCCGACCTCGCCCACGACGGCGGTGCCGGTATGGATCCCCGTGCGGACGCGTATCTCCGTGCCGAGGCGCTTTCCGATTCCGTCATTGACCAGTTTGGCGCCTTCGAGAATGCCCAACGCGGCGCGGATGGCGCGAGCCGCGTCGTCCTCCTGCGCCGCAGGATATCCGAAGTACGCCATCACACCGTCGCCGAGGAGTTGCGAGACGTGGCCCCCGTGACGCCCGACGCAATCGCGACAAACGCCATGGTAGCTCGCCAGCAGATCGCGGAAGTCTTCCGGGTCGAGTCGCTCGGCGAGCTCGGTTGCACCCACAAGCCCGCAGAAAAGGACGGTGAGCTGGCGTCGCTCGGCCTCCGACGCGCCTTGTTCGGCGCCCTGACCGCAGACCACGCAGAACTTCGCGCCGGGCTGCAGCGCGGTTCGGCATTGCTGGCAGTAGCCGGCCACGGTCATGACTAGCCCGATCGCTCCCGCGCCCGCAAGCGCTCCTCGGCCTCGCAGTAGGAATCCGCGAGGAGCTTCACACACGTCGGTCGTCGCCCAGACGCTGACTGCCCAAGGCCGGCCGGAGAACCCGGCGAAGCTCCTGGAGGTAGCGCCGGTGTGGACCGGCGGCCCGAGACCCTGGTGGTGCGCCGCTCGGACTCGACGGCGTCGTTACCCGCATCGTCCGGATAGGGCGCGTCTTTATCGGGCAGAGCGACCATGCTCCGGAACAAGATACCCCACGGCAGCTTTCGGCAGAAGGGGCGCGTGGGGCTTAGTCCGGCTCGCACACGGCCGAACCGAAGGAAACCTTTGACGCCGCCAGCCGGGCCCGGAACTCTTAGCGCCGATGTCCTCGTCTGATTCGCTTCGCAGGCGCCTTTCCGACCTCGTCGCCGCCGATACACAAAACCCGAGCGGTGACGAAGCGCCGCTCGTCGCGGCCCTCGCCAAGGACCTGAGCGCGCTCGGCGCTTCGAGCGTCGAGACGTTCGCGGTCGGGCGGCACCGCGCCGTCCTTGCCGCGTTTGGGCCATCGCCGCGCGTTCTCGTCAACGCGCACATCGACACGGTGCCGGCAAACTCCGGATACACGTCGCCGCCGCTCGAGCTGACCGAGAGCGGAGGCCGCCTCTACGGTCTCGGGTCTGCGGATACGAAGGGCGCGATCGCCGCCGCTCTCCAGGCGATTGCCGATCGCTCCGCTGCGGGCCGTCCCGTCGCGAACACGGCGTTTCTGTTTTCGGGGGACGAGGAGTGCGGAAACACGGTCCTGCGCTTCTTTCTCGAATCGGGAGGGGCGCGCGGGATCGAGCGAGTCGTCGTCTGCGAGCCCACCGGCTGCCGCGTCGGGGTTCGGCACCGGGGCATCGGCGCCGCGCAAGGCGTGGCCACTTCGCCGGGGGGGCACTCCTCCCGCGCCGATTCGATCCACGCTCCGATAGCGACGCTCGCGCGCGCCGCGGCGGCGATCCACGACTGGGGACGCGAAAGGCGCGGCGAGGGACCGCGCGGGTTCGAGGGACTCTGCGTCAACGTCGCAGCGATCGACGGGGGCATCGCCTTCAACGTGGTGCCCACCCGCGCGACGCTCACCG
>CAZVPE010000122.1:0-14111 GCA_964628155.1 uncultured Polyangiaceae bacterium
GGGGGTGAGGTCTTCCGCAGCAAAGCGCAGAGCGCGAGCAGGTCTTGGTATCGCGAGACCCGCGACACCCCTCTCCGCTTGCGGAGAGGGGCCGGGGGTGAGGTCTTCCGCAGCAAAGCGCAGAGCGCGAGCAGGTCTTGGTATCGCGAGACCCGCAGACACCCCTCTCCGCTTGCGGAGAGGAGGTTCTCTGGGGGCCGCGAGGCAAGAAGAGGGCGCCCGGGCGTGGGCCTTTTCTCGAAGCCAAGCGCGATGTGACGAAATGATGAGACCGAACGTTCGCGGCGTCACCAAGTACGCGCAGCCCGCCGTCCACCGCGATGGATTGGTTGCGTGCCTAAGACCTGACCGCTCCCTGACGGTCGCGGTACTGAACCCGTCGGCTCACGCCGCCGGGTTGGTGACGCAGGGCGACACGAGAGCAAACGTTAGATGTCCACGTCCACGTCCACGTAACGTCCATGACGGCCCTCGATATAGGAGCCTCACTCCTCGACCGGAATCTGGCTGTACCCCCACAGCTCGTCGAACTTGCCGCGCACCCAAGGATCGAGCACGTCTCCAAAGTCGCGCGGCAACGCATTCGCACGAATCAGTTGAATGACATCGTCGAGATCACGGGGACGGTCCGGCGCCGTCATGCCGCTCGCGAGCTTGAGTTCGATGAGGTTTGGGAGCGCAATCGTGGCGGTTCCGCCGAGGTCGATCGCGACGGCGGCCGGGTCGGGAAAGCGCACGGGCTTTGCTTTCCCGTCGCCCGGATAATCCCCGGTCATAAGGACGTCGATCTTCACGTTGTTCTCCGTGTCGCGCAATCCCTTGGATCCCGGGAAGCGCTCGACCCAGCCCTTGCCGAGCCAGCGCTCTTTGAAGCGCAGCAGCCCTTCCGGCGTGAGAAGCACACCGACGTCCTGCGTCAAGCGGGCGTGGCCATGCGCACTCACCGCAAGCCCTCCGCAAATCACGTAGGGGATGCCCATCTCGTTCAGCGTGAACGCGATGCGATGCGCCGCCCGTTGAACGTCCGCGTCTCCCATGAAGTATCTCCGGGCCACCGCCAGCCCGGCCTCGTAGTTATTGCGGATCTGCTCTGGGGTAAGCATCGGATCCATTGTACCGCGGGCCCGAAGGCCACGCCTGCGCCGGGTCGCCCGTTCAGAGAAACTCGCAGAGGTACGCGACCGGCTCGCTCGCGCGAACGTCGAAGCCGCTCTTGCCCGGCACTTCGAAGCTCGTTCCGGCCGGATAAGCCCGCCACGCGTCGCCGACCTTGGCCTCGAGCTCGCCGCTGACGACCGTCATTCGCTCGGGCGCGTCCGTCCCGAAGTGAAACTGCCCAGGGGCGATTACCCCGGCCGTCGTGCGTCGCCCGTGGCGCTCGAAGCCGATGCTCTGGACCTTGCCCTCGAAAAACACGTTGTGCTTCAGCATGGAAGGCCGCTCTTACACCACGCCGAAGTCGAGCGCGCAAGGACCGCCCGCGCTCCGCGGCCCAACACAAATTTGGCCCTCTCCGCTCCAGCGTGCGATTGCCGAATGGAGATGAGCTCCGCCGTGTTGCAGGGCGAGATCGTGGTCGGTCTCGATATCGGGACGACCAAGGTCTGCGCCGTCGTCGCCGAGGTCGAGGCGCACAACGTCACCATCTTGGGCGTTGGCACCGTCCCGTGCCGCGGGCTCCGAAAGGGGATCGTCGCGAACATCGACTGGACGGTGCGCTCGATCAAAGACGCGATCGAGAGCGCCCAGACGATGGCCGGAGTCGAGATCCGCACGATTTACGCGGGCATCAGCGGCAGCCACGTGCGCTCGTCGGGCTCCGACGGCGTCGCGGCCATCGCCGGCGGCGAGGTCACGCACCGGGACGTCGAACGGGTCCTCGAGGGCGCGCGCGCCATTCCCGTCGACGCCGACCGGCAGATCCTCCACGTTTTGCCGCGCGAATACACCGTCGACAGCCAGGACGGCATCCGCGATCCCATCGGGATGGCCGGGGTGCGTCTCGGCGTGAAGGTCAACCTCGTCACCGCGGCGACGAGCTGCGTGCAGAACGTGATCCGCTGCGCCGAGCGGTGCGGTCTTACCGTGGCCGACGTCGTCCTCCAGCCGCTGGCCAGCGCGGAAGCCGTCCTCAGCGAAGACGAGAAAGAGATCGGAGTCGCGGTCGTCGACATCGGCGGAGGGACGACCGACGTCCTTCTCTACGTCGACGGCGGCATCGCCCACGTCAGCGTCATTCCCGTCGGCGGCAACAACGTCACGAGCGACATCGCCGCCGGCCTGCGCACGCCGATGGCCGAGGCCGACCGCCTGAAGCGCCTGTCCGGATGCGCCCTCGGGCGGATGGTCGCCGACGACGAGGACATCGAAGTCCCCGGCGTCGGCGGACACGCCCCGCGCAAGACCGCGCGCCGCGTCCTCTCGGACATCATCGAGCCGCGCTTCGAAGAGATCTTCGCCGTCGTCCGCAAGCGCATCGAAGACACGGGCCTGCTCGAGCAGCTGAGCGCCGGCGTCGTGCTGACGGGAGGCGCGGTGCTTCTTCCCGGCGTGTGCGAGCTCGCCGAAGAGATCCTCGGCATGCCCGTCCGCGTCGCGATGCCGACCGGGATCAAGGGGATCACGCAGCTCGTGCACGGCCCCGAGTTCTCGACCGGCGTCGGCCTCGTGAAATACGGCGCCCAGATCATCGCGGAGGGAGCGCTCCAGACGGGCCTGGGGTCCGTGCCGCCGCCGGCCGCGCGGGGCCGCGCCCAATCGCGGGAAGATATCGTCGAGCCACGCAAGTCTGGCTTCTGGGAGTGGATCAAAGCCGCATTTTGATTACGGACGGACGCCGGGAGGACCACGACAATGAGTTTTTCAATCGAATTTGCCGACGAAACGAATCAATACGAAGCACGCATCAAGGTCGTGGGCGTCGGCGGTTCCGGCGGGAACGCAGTGAACACGATGATCAACCTCGGCCTCGAAGGGGTCGAGTTCATCGTCGTGAACACCGACGCGCAGGCGCTCAACGCGAACGCGGCGCCGACCAAGCTCCCCATCGGCGGAAACGTCACGCGCGGACTCGGCGCCGGGGCCGACCCGGAGAAAGGCCGCAAGGCCGCGCTCGAAGACGTGCAACGGATCAAAGAGCTGCTGAGCGGGGCCGACATGGTCTTCGTCACCGCCGGGATGGGCGGCGGCACGGGGACCGGCGCGGCGCCGATCATCGCGCAGATCGCGCGGGAAGAAGGCGCGCTCACCGTCGGCGTCGTCACCAAGCCGTTTCTCTTCGAGGGACGACAGCGCGCACGCCGCGCGGAGCTCGGGCTCGCGATGCTCTCCGAGCACGTCGACACCCTCATCACCATCCCCAATCAGAAGCTCGTGCTCCTCGGCGACGACGACCTGACTTTCGTCGACGCCTGCCGCAAAGCGGACGAAGTCCTCTACCAGGCGGTCCGGGGAATCAGCGACCTCATTACGCAAAACGGAATCGTGAACGTCGACTTCGCCGACGTGAAGACAGTAATGAGCAACATGGGCCGCGCGCTCATGGGAACCGGGCTGGCCAAAGGTCAAAACCGGGCGCGCATCGCGGCCGAGACGGCGGTCACCTCGCCGCTGCTCGACGACATCAGCGTGGAGGGCGCGACGGGGGTCCTCATCAACATCGTCGGGGGCCCCGATCTCAAGATGAAAGAGATTCAGGAGGCCGCCAGCCTCGTGCAGGAGCAGGCGCACGAGGACGCGAACATCATCTTCGGCGCCAGCATCGACGAGACGCTCGGGGACAACGTCAAAGTCACCGTCATCGCGACGGGCTTCGACGCCCAGGAACGCGAGGCGGCGCAGGAAGCCGCCGCGAGTCGACCCGCGTTCGCGCCCCAGACGATTCCCGTCGCCCAGCCCCAGCGGTCGCTCGCGTCCCCGTCGGGAATGCGCTCCGCCGCCGAAACCGCCCTCGGTCCGAGCACGCGCCGGCCGATGCAGGCGCCGCCGTCTGCGTTCACGCGAGACCACGAGCGCGTCGACCCGCGCGCGCGGCGCCAGGCGCCCGCCGCCGCAGGCTGGTCCGCCCCCGAAACGGCGCACTCGCGCATGGCCCCGCGCGATCGAGAAGCGGGCGGCGCACAGGACGTCTTCCCCGGGCTCGATCACGACTGGGACGTGCCGGCGTTTCAGCGCAAGCAGCGCTGACCGCTCGACGCGAAGCGCGCCCCCCGCTCGTCACTGCGGCGCGGGCGTTCTCGAGCCGGGTTGCGCCGCCCCTCGCATCGCGTGCGCGGTAACCTGGCGGGGTCTCGTCGTCTGGACGAAATCGAGGAAGATGGCCGCGAAGAGCTCGGGGTCCTCGAGGTACGGGTAGTGACCGGCTCCCGAGAAGATCTCGAGCCGACTTCCTGGGATGCTCTCGTGGGCGCGGTACGCGTGTTCGACCGGGATCAGCGGGTCTTGCGCGCCCCAGACGATCAGGGTGGGGAGGCCGGCCGTGAGGTAAAGCTTGTCCGTCGCGTCCACCCGCTGGCCGCCCAGATCGATGATGCCCCGGACGGTGTAGAGAAACGCGCGCCGGGCCTCAGGGTCTTCGAGCGACACGAAGCTCCGCCAGGTCTCTGCGAGGTCGGCGCTCTCGCGGAAGCCGAAGCGACCGACCGTCTTGACCAGCGTGCCGATGCTCCGCGTCGCCGCCACGCTCAGCCAAGGAAGGACCACCTCAGCGCCAGGCAGAACCGCCGCTCGCAGAATGGGGTGCACTTCGCGGCCCAAACCGCCGCTCGAGATGAGGACGAGCCGCTCGCAGCGCTCGGGGTACTGATACGCGAACTGCATCGCGATGCCGCCGCCGAGGGAGTGGCCGACGATCGTCCCCCGCTCTTCGCCGAGCGCGTTCAAGAGATCCCGGATCAAGTTGGCGTAGGCGCCGAGCGAGTAATCGCCTCGCGGCTTCGGGGACTCCCCATGGCCCAGCAAGTCGGGGGCGACGACGCGAAAGTGGCTGCTGAGGCGCGGAATCACCCGCTCCCAAGTCACCGAGCTTCCGGCGATCCCGTGGAGGAGGACCACCAGCGGACCGCTGCCTGCCGCCCGATACGTGTATCGCTGGCCGTGGAGCTCGATCGTGGCTGGTTGCATGGGTCTCTCCGACTGCCCCCGCAGTTGCATGTGCGATGCAAGCGAACATGCCACCCGACGCCGCTGCCGGCAACGAGTCGCGTGAACAGATAGGGTGAGGCCGGGCTCGGCTAGATCTTCAGCACCGGCGTCCCGAGCGCCGCGGCCTCGCGCACAACGGTGCTCAGCCCTTCCGCTCTCGAGGCGTGGAGGAGCACGTCCGCAGCGCCGATCCACCCGAGGGCTTCCGGCCGCGCGACCGCCCCGACGAAGCGAGCGTCGACGCCCCGCGTGCGCGCGAAGCGCTCGAGGCGAGCGCGCTCCGGACCGTCCCCCACGATGACGATGGCGTCCAAGTCGCGCGAGCGGGCCACATACTCGATCGCCCGATCGACGCGCTTGCTCGCCACCAGCCTGCCGACGCTCACGGCGACGCGGCGCCCCGCGAACGCCCGCCGCCGCAGCCGCACCGCCCCATCCACGTCGGGCATGTCGATCGGAGCGGCCTGAACGACCGCGATGCGCTCGACGCGAGCGCATGTCTCGCGATCGAGACCGGCCAGGAGCGCCCCGAGGAGCGGCTCCGACACGAAGCGCCACCGGTCGGCACGCGACTCGATGGCCCGCACGACCGCGCGCCGCGCCGGTCCGGGGAGCGCCCCCAGGAGACGCACGTCGCCGCCATGAGACACGAGTTCGATGGCCGCGCCACGCGCCCCGAGCGCGATCGGCCAGCCGCACGGCAAGGCCCAGTGCGCGACGACCCGATCCACGTTCATGCGGGCCAGCTTCGCCCGCGCAGACGCCACCCACCCAAGCGCCTCGAAGGCTCGCAGCGGGCGAGCCCGGACCCGCGCCGCGACCCCGGGCCAGCCGAACGCACCGCCCGCCGCGGGCGTCAGGACGGAGACGTCGTGCCCCGCGTCCTCGAGCGAGCGTGCTTCGGATTGGACGAAATGGCCGGCGGGATCGCCGGGGAAGCCGGGAAAGCTCGTCGTGAGGATCGCGATGCGCATGGGTGGTTGGGCGGTCGCGGTAGAGTAGTTGAAAATGGAAAGCCACTCCGCCCCGGCGGCAGCGCGCGACCGCGGCTTGCTGGGCAGGTCGATCGGCGCGATAGTCGGCACCCCGTGCCAACTGGATCGCCGTTGGACAGTGCTTGCAGCCCAAATCGGTCGCCACGCGTGACGCGGAGGACCTGAGAGTGGCCATGATCTGCCCGGACGAGGCCCAGGTCGCCATGTTCGTGCAGGGCGATATGCCGGTCGAGGATGTCTCCCGCCTCGAAGCGCACCTCGATGGGTGCGAGCGTTGCCTGGCCATCGTCGCGCAAGCCGCCGAGGCCTCGGCCGCAAGGTCACGGATAGCCGAGACGACGAGTGCGCTCGAACTCTCGGGCTTCGCCCACCTCATCGCCGCGCTGGCGCGGTCGGATCGCGCGGCTCCATCCGTTCCGCCGGCGGCTCCGGACGGCTTTGGTCCCTATCGAGTGCTCGGAGTCCTCGGGCGGGGCGCGATGGGGGTCGTGTACGAAGCCGTTCATCGAACGTCCGGAAGAGCGGTGGCCATCAAGACCGTGGCCTCGCCGAGCCCGAAGCTACTCGCCGCCGTTCGTCAGGAAATCGCCTTTCTCGAGCGCCAGCGGCACCCCGGGATCGTCGAGATCTTCGAGAACGGCGTCATCGACGGCGATCCTTGGTACGCCATGGAGCGTCTGGTCGGGGGGACGCTCGAGGACTTCAACCGAAGCCTCTGGGGCGGCCGAAGGGACGGATTCTCCGTGCGCCCGGCGGCGCTCGGCTCGAGTCCGGAGACCCTCGCCGCGGGCGGGCGCTTGGACGAGGTCCTCACGCTGTTCGTCCGCTTGTCCGAACCGCTCGCGTTCGTTCACCGCGCGGGAATCGTTCATTGCGACCTCAAACCCGCCAACGTCTTCATTCGGAGCAGTGGCCAGCCGGTCATCATGGACTTCGGGCTCCTCTCCCGCGCCAGCGGGGCGATCGGAAGAGAGTCCCTGGAAGTGGGCGGGCATCTCCGGGGAACCCTTCCGTATCTCTCGCCCGAGTTGATCCGCGGTCATATCCCAGACGCGCGCGCCGATCTCTATGGCCTCGGCTGCATTCTCTACGAAAGCGTGACAGGACGACCGCCGTTCGTTGCCAGCACGGCGAACGGTTTTCTCGACGCCCATCTCCACTCGGAACCCGAGCCGGCATCTCGCTTCGCCTCCGGCGTACCCAAAGAGCTCGATGAGCTTCTGGCGGCGCTCCTCGCCAAAGCACCGGCGCAGCGGATTGGGGACGCCAACGTCGTGGCCGAGCTACTCGGGCGACTGAGGGCGTCTCCCGAGTCCCGCCGGCCATCGCGCCGGCCTTCGTTGCCATATCTCTTTCGCCCGAGGATGGTGGGGCGCGAACGGGTCCTCGAGGAGATGGCTGCGCTTCGCGTCGAGGCGGGTCAGGGCCGTGGGCAGTTTCTCTTAATCAGTGGAGAGAGCGGAATAGGCAAGACCTTCCTCGCCTCCGAAGTCGCCCGGCAAGCGGCGCGGGCCGGATTCGACGTCGTGACCGGCGAGTGCATGCCGATGGCGCCCACCGAGCAAGGCGGTCGGGAGATCGTCGCGTCGGCCCTCGAGCCCTTGCGAAAGCTTCTTCAGCACGCCGCGGACCGTTACCGCGCCTCTGGGCAGGGGGAGACCCTGCGACTCGAATCGGAGCGCACCATTCGCGTGCTCGCGAGGTACGAGCCGGCGCTGGCGCACATTCTGGCCTCCGCTCCGGACGAAGATCTCGCGCCTCTACCCCCGACGGCCGAGCGCGAGAGAGTTCTCCAGGCGCTGCGAGACCTCCTCGATCGGGTGGTCGCCGTAGCGCCCCTCCTTGTCGTCATCGACGATCTCCAGTGGGCCGACGACCTGTCGCTTGCGTTTCTCGACTCTTTGGCCGACCACGCCTTCACCGACAAGCCCCTGCTTCTCGTTGGGCTCTACCGGAGCGAAGAGAAGTCGAAGGCGCTGGCGGACCTGGAAGCCAAAGAGCACGTGCAGTCGTTTCGACTGGAGCGCCTCGACTCCTCGGCGCTAGCTGTGATGGTCGGAGACCTTCTTTCCGACAGTCCGCCAGCGACGTTCATCCAGACGCTCGTCGATCACTCCGAAGGCAATCCTTTCTTCGTCGCCGAATACTTGCGGGCCGCTGCGGCCGAAGGGCGCCTCGAGCGCACCGCCGGGGGCTGGAGGCTTTCAGCCGGAGCGCCGGGTTCGCATGGCTACGACGACCTGACCTTGCCGCCGTCCCTCCAAGCGCTCCTCGAGCGAAGGCTGGCTCTCTTAACCCCGGGCGCGCAGCGCGCGACGGAAGCGGCTTCCGTGCTGGGGCGCGAGTGCGGCGTTCGCATGCTGGCGGCGCTCGTCGGTAGCGAAGAGACCGAACTCGCGCAGGCAATTGGTGAGATGGTCGAGCGGCAGGTCGTGCAGCAAACGGGGGCGGACGGGCTCCGCTTTGTTCACGACAAGACCCGGGAGGCTGCGTACGCCCGCGTGGACGCCGAGAGACGCAGAGAGCTGCATCTCGCGGCCGCGAACGTCATCGAGGCGACGTACTTGGCGAGCCTTGAGTTGCCGGTGCACTTCGCGGAGCTGGCGTATCACCTTCAACGGGGTGGCGATGCCGCACGGGCCGTTGATTACTTCGAGAAGGCGGGGGAGCACGCGCTGCGGTTTTCGGCCGCTGCAGACGCGGTGCAGCTAATAAGGGAGTCGCTTGCCATGGAAGCCACGCTGCCAGCGCGCGTCTCCGTGGCGCGCCGAGCGCGATGGCAGAGGCAACTCGGGGAGGCCTTGCAAGGCATCGGACGCATCAAGGATAGCGTGGCGCCGCTGACGCAAGCCGCATCGTTGCTCGGGAAGTCCGTTCCCACCGGAAATGCGCAACTTGGACTGCGCCTGCTTCCGCAGATTGCGCTTCAAACGCTTCACCGCCTCATGCCTTCGCACTTCCTCGAAAGGGGGGGGGCAGATCACGACACGTTGCTCGAAACGGGACGTGTTTTCGACGGGCTGCAGCGCGCTTACTACTTCTCGGGCCAGGGACCTCAGCTCATGTTCGCCAACCTCAACGGTCTCAATTTATTGGAGCAAGTCGCACCGACGCCCGAATTGGCAATCACCTATGCGACGACTGCCGCGACCGCGGGGCTTGCTGCTGGCCAGGGTCTGGCCGGAACCTACTTCGGGTTAGCCCTCGCGACCCTCGAGCGCGCCGCCGACCGGGCCGCGGAATCCTATGTTCGAAAGCTGTTGGGGCTGAACTTCACGTGGCTGGGGATGGCTACGGAGGCGGCCGAGCAGCTGGATCGAGCCATCGCACTGGCGGAGGCAACTGGGTACTTCCGCCAATTGGATGAATGCATCGCCATCCGTGCCTCTCTGGACATCACCGCTGGCCGCCACGTTCGAGCTGGTTTCTGGGTGTCCCGTCTTGAGCAATCTGCAGAAAGGCGGGACGATAAGCAGATGCTCTCCTGGGCTTACATGCAGCGGACGCAGTGCGCACTCCTGCGAGGAGACTACGGCGACGCGCTGCGCTCGCTCGCTGCTACCGCGGCGCTCTTGCCGGTCCTCGAAGTTCCCGAGGAGCTTTGGTTTCTCGCGCTCCGGGCCGACGTGGCGCTGCGCTCCGGGGACTCCTCCGGCGCTTGGGATGGTTCGGCCCGCGCAGATCGAATCTTGGACGCCGGAACGCCCATTCTTTCCCAAGGTCTCGATACCTACGCAAGACTCACGGAAATCCAACTCGCATTGTGGAACTCCGACCCGAAATCGCCGATGCAACGCTTCTACGCGCGAGGGGCCCGGCGTGTCTGCCGCTTGTTATCTGGCGCTTCGCGAATGTTTCGCGTCGGCATGCCCATGGCGTTACTCAATCAGGGCACGCTCTCTTGGCTCTCTGGACGTCGCGCGAACGCCGTGAAGCTTTGGGCCCGAGGGCTCGACCATGCCAAAGCGATGGACCTGCCCTACGATGAGGCACGCCTGTCTCTAGCCCTGGCGAGCGCTTCGGTCGACGAGACGTCCTCGAGCGCGAGGCTCGCCCACAGAGCGCGAAGTCTGCTAAAAGAATTGCAAATACCCGAGAGCGCAATCACCCGGCCGAATACACGTCGTAGCTGAAATCAACGGTGCACGCCCAAGCCGAATCCGCTGTTTTGGCTCCATGCGCGTGGAATCGCCCGAAGCCAAAGAGCTGATTTTCCACCATCCAACGGAACTTCGATAACTCACACTCCGAACGAATAGAAATGAACGCCGTCCCGTGGACGTCTTCCCTGTCGGCCAGCTCGAAGATGCGGCCCGCGCCTCCTGGCATCGTGACGACGCCCGTGTAGGCGACCGAAATCGTCGCGCGAATGTCGGCGTCAAGCTGAAGAAGAAGCCTGCCGTCCAGGCTTCCAACGCCCTCGGCGTCGACGAGCAAGACGTCATCCGCACGCACGACGGTCGCTCTTGGGACGTCGCGTACTACGCCGTCGACCGTCGTGACCAAGACCTCGTCCTGTACGTGGTACGTGAAGCTCGGGTCCCCACCTTCGAGCTGCCGCATGGCGGCTCGGCAAGGGCGACTCCCGGCCCCCCTCGGGCGCGAATCGAGGGCCACCGTCAAGTCCAGCGAAAATGCGTACGCCATCCGCCTTCCGACCGCGACGATGCGGTCGGCAAACTGGGTGGGCGCGGGAATCGTTGGGACGCTAGTGGTGTTCATGACATTGCATAGACGTCGTATGTGAGACGCCGGACCTCACTCTGGATGATTTGTACGAGGCCGTATCCGATGCACTGGTACTCGGTGATCCATCGATATCTTGGATCGCTCGTTTCGAAGCGAGGGCTGGTGACAACGGGCCAATTCACCGGCGCGTCTTCTTTTCCGATCTTGCTCCCCTTCTTCTCGCTCACGATCCGGCGAAACCCACCGGGAGTAAGGTTCGTGACCACCTGATACGTCATGTGAATCACAGCGTCGTCGTCGAGGGACAGTGAGGCCCGCACCTGCGACTGCTCGAGGTCGTCCTCGCGCCAGAGCACCCAGTCTCCACCCCACGATAGTGTTCCGCTGAGTGCCTCGAATCCAAGCCCCGGAATGGTCCGCTCGCGAGCCAAGTGGTACACGCGAGATAGATCAGGGCGCGCAAAGATCGTCAGTTTGACCCCGCCGGAAACGAAGCCAATCTCCTCGCGGTCCATGTCGGACTCTACGTCGAGCGAGAACAGGTATAGAAGAGCCTTGTCCAAGAACTGACGGCGGTGTGGCTTCATGACGGCCTGAGCTCATAGACGTCGAGGTGAATGCCGGTGATGGGGCTGAACCGCTGGTTGAGCAACGTTCCCGTTCCGACCGCGATGAACTGTGAGCGCGTGAGTTGCTCGTATTTCCAGAAGCCCTCACCCTGCTTGATGTACCTTTGCGGCGCCCAGCTCTGCGCGGGCCTTGCGGCCTCGAATGTCGCTGCGAGCAGTAGCTTGACGCTCGAGCCGAGCGCACCGTTTTTCCAGTCTACGAATACCCGGTCCCTAGGTATCGTAGCAGTTGCCAGATCGACCGGGCCCGTCAACGTTGCGACAATGAGCCCGTGGTCATCGTCCGCAGAGCGCATCGTGAATCTGCCCGAGAACTCCGCCACACCGTCGGTTCGCACAACGGCCCAGTCACTGCCGCTGAGAATGTTCGCCTTGAGGCCGTACCAGTCGAGTGGCGATTGTGTTCCGTTCCACCCACGCTGCCCGTCCGCCAAAGCCAGCCGGGCACTTCGAAAAGCTAAGCCGTCAACGAGTTTGAAGCCCTTTGGTAAAGCGGTGAGACTGGGCTTGGCGGACAGATCGCTCGGGTCCGGAGCGCAACGGAAATATTCGATCGCTTGCCACCACTCTAGTGGGCCCGCCGAAGACGGAACTTCAAACCCTGCGCTCTCTAGAGCCTTCTCGATCGCGCTAATGTTTCCGTGTATCCAAGAATCATACGCTTTGGCGGCTTCAGTCGTAACGGATGCCGTGTTTCCGGATGGCTGATACTGAATATCGACTCGGTAGCCTCCTGGAATCTCCCCCACGGCTCGTCCTTCGACATTGGCGTCAATCGTGAACGCGTAACGCGACTGCCACTGTGCAGCTGCAAGGCCGCACGTTCGGTCGAGTTTCGCCTTGGCAATATCGTCGACTTCGTCGAACACTATGCCGCACTGATCGGTGGACGATTTTTGGATCCACCGGACCACCCCTTTCACGCGGACCGTTTGACCCGGCTCGGTTTGAAACTCCAAAAGGAAGCGCTTCCCCGCCTTGAGTTTCGCGTGAAGCCTCATACCCTTGGGCGAAAGGTCGACGGCCGCGACCACCACAGCATCCGCATTTGGTGGATCTACACTCTTGGCAAGGACCTTGCTTGAAAACGGGACCCGCTGGAACAACGGATCACGCCTGCCACTTTCAGTATTCATTTCTTCCTCCGTACTTACGCAGCGCAACTCGGTGACGCCTCACAAGATTAACGTGGGGGCGTACGTTTGCCATTGCCTGTCCTCAACGACTGCAAGTTCGCGAGCGCCTGGCTGGCAAAGCTCATTACTGCATCGGTTACCTGGCCTGCAGTTTGGGCTGCTCGTGTGCCGACCCCAAACGCGTCGCCGACGCGCCCCAGTTGGGTCAGCCGCTCCAAAACGTCCCGGGCGATTGAGAAGTCCCAGACAGTGCACCGCGGACGCATCGAGGCAGCCGCGTCGAGGAGGGCATTTACGGCACGGCGCGCGGCTTCGTTCGCGCCCTCCATGCATGCGAGGTCCGTCTCCGTGCGCACGTAGTCCCCCGCGAGAAACATATTCGGGATCGCCGTCTGCGCGTCGGGACGGAGCGCGCGGGCCCCGGCGCGGTTGACGAGAAGGGGTTCCACGTTGAACTGTCGACGGGCACCCCAGATGTACGGCACCTGGGCTGCCGCGCCGGCTTGGGCCTGTCGTCGAATCAACTCGTCCGCGTCGAACTCGACACTCCGCGCGTTTTCGTAGGCAGCCTGCTTCTTCCGGTCGTAAACGTCAGCAATGCTGTCGTCGAGGTGATAGTTGACGCCCTGGACGAGAGGTGATTGTCCCTGCGCGACTCGCCCGAGGAGCATGTCGTCCCGGAGTCGTTGCGTTGTGGTCTGCCGCTCGATCGCTGCCTTGAGTTCGTTCCAGACCTCCGTAGCAATCTCGTCCGCGGTGCAGTTGAACGCCTCCTTGTTGACGAACCGACCCTTGCGATCCCACGCCGCGATATCGACCGACAGCACCGCCTTGATCTCCGTCTCCGTACCCTCGACCTTAACTTTGAGGGGCGAGTCGCGCCAAAACTGGGCCTCTTCGATGGCGGTGAGGCTCCAGTTCGAGTCCATGCATACAATGTGACCCGCAACGAGGCGGAAGGGCTCTTTCAAGTAGAACTGAATGCCCGCCATCCAGTCCATGTATTCCGACAATCGGACGATCCTTCGAAGGGAAGGATCGTGCTCGGTGAGTGCCACCGAGCGGTTCACGTAATAGGCCATCTGTTCGAGCGGCAGGGCAAAGATGAAATAGTCGTCGTTCGTCCCGACGGATTTGTCTTTTGCAAAAGCTGTCAGATCGAGAAGTCCGAGGACTCGAACCGCTGCATCGATGCCGTTCGCTACGGTCTGAGAGGCTCTTGTCCGGCGCTTGTCCACGGTGCGGTCGGCGCCTGCATCCGCCTCGCCGGTTATCGCTTCGCCCGTCACCCGAGAGAGTTCAGCTATAAGAGGGTCCAGACTCCCGGACCAAACTCCGAGCCCGTCGCTTGTCGAGGCGCTCGGGTCGGTTATTGTTTTGATGAAAGATAGTAGCTTATCGAGGGGATCTAGAACTCGCTCCACGCGTCTGACGTATAGGGTGTCGCGGTCATTTGTCTTCTCGAAGGGCCAGGAGCCCCAGAAAGGGTCCTTCTGGATAGCCTGCACAAGAGACCCTGC
>CAZVPE010000122.1:14121-16501 GCA_964628155.1 uncultured Polyangiaceae bacterium
TTTGCCAGGTCGCGGTCTGCTCGGGGGTGAGAACCGCAAGCGCTTTCTTGAACCACGCTGAGTCGTGCGTGCGTTCCTGTGCGTCGTCGGTTAGGGCGTCCGGCAGAACAAGTCCGTTGACGGCCCATGTGATCACAGGAAGGAGCCTGCGCAGCCTCCGCACTTGCTGAACCACGAGGCGCGAGAAGGAGACAGAAGCGATCTTGTTGAGATACGGGGGTCTTGGGGGCGAGGCGTTGGTCGCGCCAACTTGGTCGTCGAACTGAAGGGACTCGAGCTCCCAGCCCGTGTGAAAGTGAACGCCGAGGCCCTTGAGGTGTTCGACCCACGGGTTGATCCAAAGCTCATTGGTCGGTCCCGTCATGACGCGATCGACCGTCGCGAGCGTGTCTGCGAAGGTGCGGAGGGCGAGCCGGCCGATCGTGTACGCGCTGGCCTCTTTCGCCTTTGCTGCGACCATGAGGCGTGTCGTGGCGGCGATAAGGTCTTGATACGCCTGCGACTTGGTGTCCGCCTCGAGGTAGTTCCACCACGTGACTTGCTCGAGCTGCTCGGCGCGTTGAGCGTCAGGCATGACGAGAAACTGCGCCATGCGATGAGCGAAGAATGCGAGTTCCCCAGGGCCGAGCCCGAGTTTCGTGAACTCCGTTACGGCAGCCCGCAACGTCTTCGCTTGGTCCAGATTTCGCGGGATGCGAGTCAGCAGTCTTACGGGGTCTCGCCCGTACCAAGTGAGCAGCTCGTGATCGACCGCCACGAGGTTGTCTAAGACGCTCTGAGCCTCTTGGTAGGCCCGCCTTCCGAAATAGGGGATTCGACTCATGGTGTCCGGCAAGTGCCGATACCAGGCCGGGTAAAAGCGGAAGCCGTGCTCGCACGGAAACTCGTTTCCGTCGCGCGTGCTTGCGGCTTTTCCGCCGAAGAATTCGCGCCGTTCGTAGACATGTACCTCGAAGTCGCGCTCGACCAGCTCGTGCGCCGCGGTCAATCCCGCGACGCCCCCGCCGATGATGAAGACTTTCTCCTTGTTCATCTCGCTCCCTCGCGCGACGTCGCTTCGAAGCTTCATCGCTCACGCAATGGGACATCCACGCTGCCGCCACCCAACGCAAAATACAAGAGCAATTGACTCCGAAAGGGCGAACGCGTTCGCGTCGGTTCCGAGCGCTTCGCGCGCTCATCAACTAGACGCGCTCACCCCTCCCGTCATGCACGACAATTTCGTCACGACGCCGTGAACGCGCTCACCCGCCCGTGTTCGTGCTCCGGAGCATGCGCGACATGTTGAGATCGATGCGGTTTCGCACGTCGCGGACGACGGACTGCATCTCCGACTCGTTCATCCCTTCGGATTCGCGCAGCTGCCGGCGGATCTCCTTTTGGATCGTATCGACCGCACCGGCGAGCGCTCTGCTGACGGTGGACTGGTTCACTTTCAGCATCTTGCCGATTTGCGTGAGCGTCACATTTTGGACGAGGTGCAGGCGCACGATGATCCGCTGCCGCCTGTCGAGGGTGAGGAGCGCGACGCGCAGCGCCTCGCGAACGACGGCCTCGTAGCGAGCGGCCACGTAGCTCTCGGAACCGTCGGGGGGAGCGGCGAGCTGGGAAGACAGGGCGTCGAAGTCCTCTGCGGACGCCGCGGGGCGAAGGCGCCGGAGAAGCGTGAGCGCGGCGTGGCGGGCGGCCGTCCGGACGAACCGTTCGAGGGGACCGCGGCCCGAATACTGTCCGATGCGCGCCGGAGACCCATCGCGTCCGAACAAGAGGGTGTCCTCGACTTCGCGGCGGACATCCTCCGCCCGAACCGAGCCGTCACCGAATCGCTTCAGGAAGGTGTCGATTCGCGAAAGATGTCGCTCTGCGAACTCTCGAAGGGCCGGCGCAACCTGCTTGGAGCACGCGAAGGCCAAGTACAAGTCTTCGGTATGCAGCTTGGATATGGCGTTTGCTACATCGTCCGACTCTTCGGGGACGCACGACAAGAGGTGAGCCTGGAACGCTGAGCGTTCGACTCGAAACCCGGGCCACGCGGCTTCCGCGGCATCGGTAATCGCTTCGAGCGCCGAAGACAGTTGCGGCAGCTGCCCCATGTCGTCCAATCCAGACATATACGGCACGGAGCCTTTGCGTGCCAGCGATCGCTCGGGCCGCGCGGAAAGCCGCGCATAGGTCGCGCCTCTCCCGCGTCCATTAACACGAACGGTCCGCGGGAGCCCCGTTCGCTCAGCACTCGCGCGGTGTATCCGCCCGCGAGGCCGCATCGTTCCATTTTCAACGGAGACCTTCATGCGCTTCAAGTCATCGGCCTCCCTTCCACACGTTTCGCCCTCGCCCGCCTCTCCCGCCTCGCCCCGTTCGGCCGGTTCTTCCGGCCCGC
>CAZVPE010000123.1:0-16446 GCA_964628155.1 uncultured Polyangiaceae bacterium
CGCGCACCGAGCACGCCGACACTCTCGGCCACCGCCGGCGACACACCCTGCATCTTCCCAAAAGACGCCAGCCCGTCCCAGGCGGGCGGAGCGTATCCAATACGGAACCCTTGCACCGCGTCGCTCGCGGGCTCCAGGCCCCTTCTTTGGAGCTCGCCGACCGCGTGGTGTCGCAGAGGGTGCTCCTCCAGCTGCTTCTCGAACCAGCCGGCCGCCATCTGCATGACGGCGAAGAGAGCCTCTCGCTCCCTCTTGAGGCGGTCGGAGTCGCTCGGCGCCGCGGATTGTTCTTCGACGATCGCGATCCCCGCGCGCTCGGCGAGCGACTTCACTGCCTCCACGAACGTGTAGCCTTCTACGCGCTCGAGGAAACGAAACACGTCACCGGTCTCCTTGCACCCGAAGCAGTAGTAGAGGCCGGAGTCGGGGTTCACGTTGAAGCTCGGCGTCTTTTCCTGATGGAACGGGCAAAGGCCAAGGAAGCGCCGACCACGTCTTTTGAGGGACGGAACGCTCTCCGAGACCACCGCGATCAAATCGCTTCGGTCGCGCACGAGCGAGATCGTGTCTTTCGAGATCATCGACGATGCGCGTCCACCGATGACTTTGATACATGCGCGTTTGCAGGGGTCAAGGTGGCGGCGGGGCGCCCGAGCCCCCATTCGGCGCAAAGTCGCGTCGCCGCGGGCGGCTTGGTACGATTCGATCCAGGGTCACCGATGCCGATTCGCCCGAGGATCCCCGCCGATTTGCCGCATCGCGGGGTCCGTGCGCCCGCCGCCGCGCACCCGCTGCATGCCGGCCGCCCTGGGCGAATCACGCCGAAACAAGGTCGAAACCGTGAGGAGGTGGCGCTCCGCATGGCGATCGGGCGCGAGGGGGTGGGCCTAGAATTGGCGCGCTCCGTCGCGGTCGGGTGCGTCACTGTCACGGAGCTCACCGCCACCTTTCCGGGGATTCGCTTTCCCGTCGACGTGTCGGGCGGGGTTCAGCGGTTTCGGCATCGTCGCGGCTCGCTGCAAACCATTCAAATCGAAATCTCGTCGCGCTCTCTCGAGCGCTACGCGGCGCCGCGCCTTCGCGGTCTCGTCGGCACGCGCTCTCCCGAAGTTTGGGTCGGGGTTCGCTCCGCGGGTGCGAGCTTCTGCGTGACGCAGGCGGTCGACGTGGACGACGAACGAATCGGAGTCAATCGCGCGCCCGTCCTCGCCTTCGATGCGGACGTCCTCGCGGAGAGCGGCGACCTGATCTTTCTCGTGCGGCGCGCACGCGGAACAGACCTGCCGGCCCCGGCCACGGCGCTCGCCATCGGTTGCTTGCACGCGATCTTCGCGGGTCATTCCAGGCGTGAGGGAGCCGCGTTCGTAGTTCGAAGCGGCGCGGAAAGGCTGGCGCGGGCGCTTCTCCCGGAGGCCGGCGCGCGAGTACCGGCGTCCGAGGGCGTACGCTGGACATCGATTGCCTCCAATGCCGAGTCGTGGATTCTGTATGCCGCGCGCGACGCCCTGTCGGCGGCACCCACCGACGAAGCCGTGCGAATGCACGAAATCGCGGCGCTGCTCCGGGAGGGCGACGACTCGCTGGTCGCCGGCGATTTGGAGAGGGCCCGGGCACTCTATCTCGGCGTTCTCGAACGCGCTCCGCGCCATGTGGAAGTTGCGCGCCGCATTCTCGAGATTGACGCACGGACGCCGGGGCGGGCCGAGGCGGCGCTGGCGATGCTTGCAGAGGCGCGGCAGTGCAGCGGAGCGGCGGATGCCCACCTCGGCACGGCTCCTGGAGAGCTTCTCGCGGACATCGGCGACATCGATGCGGCGCTGGCCAGCCTCGAACGCACCGGCGCCACCGACCCGGCGCCCGCCATCGGCGCGCGCGCCTTCGAGCTCGCCGCCCATTTGGTCGCCGACCCCGAGGAGGCATCGCGCTGGCTGGATCGAGCGATCGCGCGTTCACCGAGATCGACCACTTGTCGGCGTGCGCGCGTCACGCGGCGGGTCGAACTCGGACGACTCGAGGACGCGCTCGCCGACGTAGAGCATCTCGAGGCCCAGGCTCGCGGGGGTCGCGCGAAGCACGCGGTTTGGCTGGGAGCGGGTCGAACTTGGCAATCCGCCGGGCTCGGCGCCAAGGCCGTACTGCTGTTCGAGCGCGCATTGCGGTACGCCCCGGACGAACCAGAGGCGCTCGCAGGGCTCGGCGCCGCACTCGTCGCTGAGGGTCGAGCCGCGCGAGGCGTGGCCGTTCTCGCGCGCGCCGTCGAAGTCGCCGAGGCCCGGGGTGCAAACGGCGGCACGACCGCGCCCATCTTGCTCGACCTGGCACGCGCTCTGGCCGAGGGGCTCGATGATTTGCCGACTGCGATCGCACGGGTTTCGGCCATCGCCGCCGATGTCGACGAGGGGCCCGTCGCACGGGGACTGGAGGGACGATGGCGCGCGCGTCTCGGCGATGTGGCTGGCGCGGCCCTCGCCTTCGCTCGGATGCGAGAGCTCGCCGCGTCGTTCGCCATGCCCGTCGCGCAGGCCGATGCCACGAAGCGACGGCGCTCCGCCGAGGCAATCGGGCAGAAAGCGCCGACCGTCGTCGAGCTCCTCGTCGAGGCCGCGGACTTGCATCGGTCGCGTTTGCACGATCCGCTCGCCGTGCAGCGATACCTGGCCGCCGCGTTGGCCCTCCGTCCGCACGACACGGAGCTTCGCCGGGCCTATCGGGAGATGGGCGCCGTCGTCGTCGATGGGGAGCGCGAGGCTCGCGCCCCGGTCAGCGACCGGGTCCCATTCCCGGACGTCGAAGAGGGCTCCGCAGTGCATCGGTCGAGCACGACGGAGCGGTCGTTCGATCTCGATCTCGCCCTCGCGCCGGAGGAGGCCCCGACCACGGACGAAGACGTCCGGGCGGAGGCGCGCGCCGAAGAGCTGACGCGCCGTTTGCAAGCGAACCCCGCGGACGATGCGACCGCCGACGAGCTGGCCACGCTGCTCGAGCGGCTCGGTCGTGGGCACGAGCTCCTTGCGCTCGTAAGCGCCCGCATCGAGGACGCGGGCGCAGAGCGCCGCGCGAAGCTCGCCCCGCAGGCGCGGTCCGTTCTCGCCCGTCTTGCGGCCCAAGCCGAGGCGGGCGGCCGGCTGGACGAGGCGGCGCTCTATCGCGGCGCAATGGAAAGCTTGCCGGTGGGTTGAGCGTGGTGTCGGCAGCTACTCCGCTGCAGGGTCGATGTACATCTCGAACCGCCCGGAGGCATCGGTCACCGCACGACCCAACTCTATCGCGGGACCCGACGGGCGTATCGTGAACATGCGGACGAGAGCATTCGTAATGGCGACGCCGTCTTGCCCGAACAGCTGAAGCCCTCGGCGCACCGGCGCCGGAATGCGGACGAAGATCGGGGCCGACGTGGGGACGGAGACCGCTTGGGTTACCCAAGGCAGGCTCGTCCCGTCCACCGGCTCCACACGGAGGAGGTACTCGCCCGGGTCGAGCGCGAGGACAAACGAACCGTCGGGAGTCGACGTCTGCCCGGCCGCGTAGCGAGGCATGCACGCAGCCGTGTCCGGAAGCGGACTTCCCGCTTCGCCGCCCGTCGGCCTCGCGCAGTGGACGGGGAGAGCCTCGACCGTCGCACCGCAGAGCGGGCGTCCGTCGGCGATGACCGCCGTTCCCGCGGTGATCGGCGCGAGTTGGAGTGCGACCGGCGGACCTTGGATCGGGTCTGTGCTCTGGCCCGTGTCGAACGCCTCGACGACCGCGACCGCTTGCGACCGCGGCCCTGCGTCTACGCCGGACGAGGACACGTCGTCGGGCGGGCGGACCGAGATCCGGTACACGCCGCGGGGCAAATCGATCGTGTACGTGGATGCCCCGCCATCCGGTTGCGCACGCGTGCGCGCGGCGTACTCGAAACCCTGCGTCTGAAGCGGAAATTGCACGCCGGCCTCTGCGCCCGCCTCCGGCCCACCCTCCGTGGGAGCACCCGCGTCCTCCTGGGCCGCGGCAGCCGCGGGGGCGAGCGCGTAGATTCCTGTCGCCTCGAACACGACGTCGGCCACGACAGCGTTTCCGTCTGCCGATTCGATGCTGCCTTGAACCGTGACGGGGTCCGGAACGAACGGGTACTTCTCCGCGCGCGGAAGAATGGCCACGGCAGGGAATGCCGCCGTGGCGAGGCTCTGGCCGGCGCCCGGAGCCATGACGAGCTCGGCGTTCGTGAGTGCGTCCTGCGGGTGGGGGTGGTGACTCGTTGGCAAGACGAGCCCGCCATCGGGCGTCGATGTGCCGCTGAGGGGCTTGATCGGAGAAATCGGGCGTTTGGTCGTGGCATCGCGCAAGTAGGCGGTCCAGCCGTCGAGCGTCTGACCATCGGCGCGCGACAGATCGAACGTGGGAATCGTCGCCGTGAGCGCCTCGGTCTTTCTCGTGAGATCGGGTGCGTATTCGTCTTGTAGCTGGCCCTCGGTGACCGTTCCGGCGACGAAGGCGACACGGCTGACGTCTGGCGGGAACGTCTGGTCCCACGGCGGGTCCGGCGTGAGGGTCCGTTCGTAGTCGACGCTCGCTTGAACATAGGTCGTGAACCCCACGTCCGGGCTTCCGAAGGGGCCCGATAAAAAGCCGCTGGCTGGTACGGCCTCCGCTTCGATGGGATAGAGGGCCAAGCCGAGGCCTACCGCATCGGTCAGGGGTGCTCCAGCATCGGGGCCCGGCGTGGGGGACGGCGAGCCCTGCGGCCAGAGCGGCCGATACGTCACGTGCACGGGCAGCGACGTATCGGTGAGTGTCACGCCCGTGTTCGTCTGCAGGTCGGCGATGGTCGTCGGTGTCACGAGGTACCTGCCGGAGTTCAGGCTCGCCTGCAGAACCGTCACGCCTGCGTTGGAAGCTTGATCGGCAGACAAAGCAAACGTGACGCCCGGTGCCACGTGCGCGTCCGTCGGCACGGCGACGAGGAGCACGAGGCGACTGCTGGGCGGGGGCGGCGCCGTGTCGACGCACGCGCCGGCTGCGCAGGCCGCTCCCGCGTCTTGGGCATACGCCGCGCACGGGTATTCAGGGCACGCGTTCCTCGGCACCGTCGAAGGCGCCGGCTGGGCGATCGGCGTGCAGGCCACGGCGGCGCCGACACCGAACGCAACCACCCGCGCGCGGCGCCGCGCCGTGCTCGGCGTCATGGGTCGCCTCCCTCCGACAGAGGGGCAACGGGCAACGCCTCCACGAATCCATCGAGGAGAGCAGGCCCTGCATCGATGAAGGCGCATGTGAAGGGCGCGCTTGCCGATGGATAGTACGGCCAGGAAACGCTGTCTCCACCGAGGGAATCGGGGGTGTTGTTCGACAAAAAGCTGTGCGCGACGACGACCCTGATGACATGGCAGCCCCGCAGGTCGATCGGATGATTCGGTTCGTCCGGGTCGATGGAAATCGACAGGACAGTGCCGCCATCCACGGCTTGAGGAGGCGGGGCCAGAGGGCCGAGCGGGTCGATCGTCTGCGGGTAATCGACGAAGACTCGGTAGTCGTACGGCGGGTCTTCGACCACCAAGGGTACGAGCAGCACGCCGGGCCCTGTCGCGCTGGGCGGCCCCGGCCAAAAAGGCAGGGGCACACCCTCGGGCGGTACCACCGAATCGTGCAAGATGCGCGGGGGACGGTGGACGAGAGGCGGCAATTCCGGCGGTGGCGCGATGACACACGACCCGCCGCAGAGCGCCAATCCGGCGCAGCCGAACCCGGCCGCGGCCAGGCAGATGGAACGCAACCACGAACGCATCGTCTCAAAAGGGGTTGAAGCGCCCCGAGGATAACGCACGGCGCGGCGACGCAGACCCGGGGGAATGCCACCGCGCATCCGCGTACTCCGAACGGACCGCGAGTCGTAAGAGATCCGCGAGGGCGGGCACGGCCAGGCATAGCTCGCGCAAGTTCTCGAGCGACGGAGGCATCGCGGCGGCAACGTCGCGCACTGCGGACTCCGCAAGCAGAATTCGGGCGGCACAAGCGAAGTCTCCGGCGAGAAACATCCCGATGCGCCGCCCGCTTTGGAGTGAGGCCTCCAGGAGCTCGTCGCGATCGAAAAGGGTCGCGGTGCGAAGCAGCTCCTGAAGCCTGCGTTGCGCGCTTGCCGGGATAATCTGCCAGAACGACTCCGCCAGGCGCGCTACTCGAGTGTCGACTTGCCGGCCGAGCTCCGGCGTCCCGAACGCCGTCCGCAGCGCCTCGACGACGGCCCGGCCCTCGACCTCCGGGAGGGCTTGCCGGAGGACATGATGGGGGAGCGCTGCCGACAAGCCGCGACCGAGCTCGAACCGCAGCGCCGCCGTCTCGAGCTGCACGTCGCCGGCCAAGATCACCGACGGCGGCGACAGCAGCGCGGCGCGCGAATGAACGGGCGTGGCCTGCGACCGAATCACGAACAGCGGGACGCGCGGGACGTCGAGGACGCGCACCGCCGCCTCGTAGATTCGCGAGATGGCGGACGCCGGCCCTGGCTCGACCCGCTCGACCCCTGTGATGCCGTAGCTGGCCGCATCGCGGACGAAGAGCTGCATCGCGCCTTCCCAAAGCAACGCGAGCGCCTCGCCGGCCGCATCCAAAGAAGGCCGCGAGAGCAGCGCGAGGATGCCGGGTTGCTCGGGTTGCGCCATGAGCGGCGGCGGGTCTAGGGCGGCGGCCGCCCCCTCGAACGCTCGCAGGACGTGCTCGATCGCGCGCGCGTGGACCCGATCGTCGTCCGCGAGGGCGGCGGCGCGGAGTGAGTCTAGTCGCTCCACGTCCCCGGGCTCGAGCGCCACTTGTTGCCATCGTACCCGCACGAGCTCCGGCGCACGGTCGGGCGATGAAGCGAGGAGCGGCGCGAGCAAGTCGCCCGCCTCGGTGAGGCCGTCGGCGAGCGCGTCCCAGAGCAGCAGCTCGGCGCCGCGCGCGTCGCCAAAATCGAGACGGCCACGCGCCAGAGCGAGACGGGCTTGTGCGCGCGCGGCCTGGCTTGCCGCTTGGTGCACGGCCGCCTCGAGGTCGTAGAGCCGCACGTCCGCCGCGGCTCCTACGGAAGGCGGCGGCGTCCGAAGCCGTTCGCGCAGCGCCTCCGCGCCCGCGCGCGCTTCCTCGTGCTTCTCGGCCACCTCGATGAAGGAAACGGCGTCCGCGTGGCGGCCCGCCTGCAGCGCCACTTCGGCGGCGGCCAGAGCGACGAAGCCCCCACGCCGTAGCTCGAGCAGCGGACCGGGCAACGCTTGCCCGTACGCCTCCGTCGCCGCTTCGTATTGTCCCTGAGCGGCGAGACGCTCGGCGACGCCCAGCGCGAGGAGCGCGTGGTCGCCGATGGCCCCCCGCGTCGTTTCGATCTGACGCAGCCCTGCCCCGCCGCCTTGGATGACGTCGAGCGCCTCGGCAAGCAGAAAGGCGCGCAGCGCAGCGTCGTCCTTTGCAAGCGGTTCTCCGATCCGGTTCAGATCTTCGATGGTCGTGCGCGCTTCGATGGGATCGCCGGCTCCCCGCATCCGGTATTCGAGCGCGCGCGACAGGAGCTGCGGCGCCGCCAGGTCGGGCATCGCCTCGGCGGCGCGCTTGGCACGATCGAGCGCGCGCGATAGATCGCCCGCCCGCGCCGCTGCCCGCGCGGACTCCAGAAGGAGTTCCGCCCGCGTGGAGACATCGTGGCTGGGCTTCAAAGCCATCGCGTCGAGTGCGTCGCCCAGATCTGCGTCCGCGCCGAGCGCGCGCGCCGCTTCGACCCGGAGCGCCAGGGCTTCGTCCACCCGCTCCCCCCAGCGCCGGGACGCGGGCGCCGAGCTGTCGATCGCCGGAATCCGGGTGAGCACTCTTCCGGCGTGCTCGTGGGCGGCAACGAGGTCCCCGGCGGCGTGTGAGGCGCGCGCGGCGCGGAGCTCGACGCTGTCGCTGTCCTCGAGGGCCGCCGCCTGGCGCCAGAGCGGCACCGAGCGCACGAAGTTCGCCTGGCGGTCGAAGAGGTCCGCCAGGTAGCGAATGGCGACCACGCTATCGGGCCACTCCTGCAGGAGCAGCTCCAGCTCGGCACACGCGTCCGCCGTTCGCCCCAGACGTTGTTCGAGAATGGCGGCCCGACGCAGGCGCACCGCCCGCAGCAGCTCGCGACCGTCGGGCCGAGCGCTCAGCCGCGCGGCGCGTTTCGCAAGGTGCTCCGCGAGCGTCTCGTAGTCGCCGCGGGCCACGATGAGCGACTGAATCGCCTGGTCGACGTGTTCGTCCTGCGAATCGAGCTCGAGGACGCGCCGCCAGGTTCGCTCGGCCGCCTCGAGATCTCCGCTACGTTCACGCGCGTCCGCAAGTCTTTTGAGGACGTTGGCCCGCCCGTCGTCGCCGACGCGGTCCAGGATGCGTTCGAGCGCTTCGACGCGCGCTTCGTCGTCTCCGGCCAACTCCGCCACGCGCTCGAGCGTACTCCATCGCGCCAGCGGTTCGGGGTCGAGCCGGCACGCTTCGCGCAGCGCCGCTCCTGCTTCGGCGACGTTCCCACGCTTTTCCCGCAGCTCGGCGACCTGCGTCCAAGCGTCGGCGCGGGCCGGAGGCGCCCCTGATACGGCGGTTGCCTCGCGCAGCGCGCGTGCCTCGATTTCACTCCCCCGTCCGGCCGCGTCCAAAGCCGCCCGAAGCTCGCGTTCGACCTCGGAGCTTTCACTGGGCCCGAGCAGTTCCACGGCCCGCTCGAACAGCGCTGCTGCGTCCCCGAACCCGCCCGCCGCCACGCGCGAGCGGGCGGCACCCGCGAGAGCGGCTGCCCGCCGGTGTGGTCCGATGCTCTCGGCGACGCGCGCGTCCAGGTCGGGCAAAGGCATCCCCGAACGCGCGAGCGTTCGCAACGCATCGTCGGCTTCGATCACCAGAGCGTCGTCTTCGGGCGCGCGAAGCGCGGCGGCGATCGACGCCCGGGCCCGCGACGAATCGTCGCCGGCGGACGCGGCCATCGCTGCGAGCAGGCGCAGCGCGGATACGCCCGCGCTCGCGTGAGGGTCCTCGGCCGATTCCACGAGCGCGGCCACCCGACTCCTCGCGCCTTCCGCCTGGGCGAGCATCGGGGCCCAAGGCGCCAGCTGAGCGAACTCGTCGACGTCTGGGTCGCACGCGAAAGCGCGCTCCACGAGCGCAAGCGCACCCTCCGAGTCCGCGAACAGGTCGAGCAACGTCACCGCGAAGGCGATGGCCACCTGCGCCCCCTCCGGCCCCTCGAGCTGCGCGTCGTTCGCGCGTGCTGCATGAACGAGACGCAGCTCGAGCCCGTCGCGCTCTTCGGGTCCGAACCGCAATAGCTCGCGCGAGGCCGCCGCGAGCAGCCCGAACGCCGTAAGGCTGGGCGACGTCGAGAAGGCACGGAGGAGGATGTCGACCTTTCGCCTGACGCCGTCTTCGCCGCCGCCGGCGATGCTCGCCGCGCGCCGGAGCCAGCCCGCGCGGGCGATGGCGTTGTCCTCGCGCTCCGCGACCTGCTCGACGGTGCGCACCGCGAGGAGCCGGTCGCCGGCGCGCTCCGCCGTGCGGGCGAGAGACTGGAGCGTGGGTCCTTCCGCCGGCACGGCGAGGAAGGCCTGGGCGGCGTGCTTCAGCGCAGCGGTGTGCAGCCCGGCCCGCTCGAAGTGCCGCGCCGCGCGGTAGTGCGCCGCGCGACGCCCGAAGCGCCCCATCGCCTTGGCCGCGACGAGATCGTAAAGGGCAGATAGACCGGCGTCTTCGCCGGCCCCCGGAGCCGCGATCTCAGCCGCCTCGAGAGCCTCGGTCGACGCGGGACTCCTGGCGACGCCGCGAGACGCGAGGTCGAAGGCGGCACGCGCCTCGCCGAGGGCGAAGGCTGCGCGGGACGCGTCGGTGGCGATGGAAGTGGCGGTCGAGTCGTCGGACTCGTCGTCGGCGACGCGACCGAGGTAGTCGAACGCGAACGCTGCGCCACCGAAGATCGCCAAGTCGAAGGCCAGTGTTTCATATCCGCGCGGCGTCATGCGCGCGGCGCCAAGCCACGCATCGATGGCACCGGCCCGATCCTCTGCAAGGTCCCAGACGGCGGCGCCGAGGTCGCGGCACGCCTGGGCTGCCGCCGCCCGGTCCCCGGCTGCCGACAGCCGCGCGGCGTTGGCGCGCAACCGCCACAGCTCGGCATCGGGGGTCGTGCCGCGAGAGGACACGACGTACGGGTCCACCCCTGGTTCGGGCAGCCCCTCGGCGAGGGCGCGCCACGTGATTCGAGCGACGCCCTCGTCGTCGCCGAGCCGCAGCCGCACTTTGGCGAGGCGGCCGAAGAGCGCTCCTCGATCCACGTCCTCGGCTTCGCGGCAGGAGAGCGTTCGCTCGAGGATGGCTACGGCAAAGGCATGATCGGACGTTCGCTCCGCGACCGCGAGCATCGCCTCGCGCAAGACCGACGACTTGGGGCCGAAGACTTCGAGCGCGCGCCGCGCGACCACCGAGGCACGTTCGGAATCCAAGCGCGCGAGTTCGGTCAGCGCATGGGCGAACGGCGGGGCGGCCCAAGCCGCGGGTTGCGGATGGCCAAGCAACCACGCGAGTGCGTCCCTCAGCCGACCCGAGTCCTCGGCTCGCAAGAGGCGCTGCAAGAGCGACTCGATGGCGCCGCGCTCGCCCGGGCGAATCGCTACACCCCGCTGACTCCAGCCGGCCGCGAGGTCCGTCTCGCCTCGCGCGTCGAGCGCATCGGCGAGCGCGACGCACCACGCTGCACGGGGCCCCACCACGGCGATGGCACGCTCGAGGGCCGTCGAGGCTCCAGGGGTGTCGCCGGCGAGCGCGCCGACCGCGTCTGCCAGCGCGGCCACGGACCGGGCGCTCCTGGGGTCCGCCCGCGTCGCGAGCTCGGCGTCGATGCGAGCGATGGCTGCCTCGCCGAGTGCGAGGTGGCAAGCAGACGCGGCGGCCAAGAAGGCGGCTCGGACCGGCCCGGACTGAGAGGACGCCAGGCGCTCGAGCGAGAGGGCTTGCCCTCGCGCGTCTCCCGTGGCGGCCGCGCGAATCCAGGCGACCGCCGCGGAGTCGGCTCCCGGCGCGCCCCGCTCGCTCGAAAAAGGAGGGCCGCCGACGCGCGCATCCAGGCGAGCCGCCACGGCCTCGGGCAAGCCCAACTCCTGGAGAAGCGCGTCGAAGACCTCGCCGCCCTCGCAGTCGACCTGGCCGGCGAGCCCTTCATCGATGGCCGCCGCGAACGCTCGCACCGGCTCGCGGGCCGCGAGTGCCGAAGTGCGCCTCCGAGCGTGCACGCAGGCGGCGCGGAGCGGGTCGGAGGGCGCGAGCGCTTGCGCGTGCACCCGCAGAACTTCATCGGCGGCCGATGGTCGTACGCGCCGTTCGAGCGCGGCGGCCAGCGTCCGCGCGGCGACGTCGCTCGACGGATCCGCCTCGAAGGCGCGCCACAAGTCCAGCAACTCGGCGTCGTCTTGACCGCGGGCCGCCCGGCGATGTGCGGACTCGAGGTACGCCTCGATTGCGGCCGACGCCGGCACAACGCCCGGCTGCCAGGACGACAGCGCTCCCAGGAGCTCGCCGGCGAGCGCGTCGGTGCCGTCGACCGAGAGCGCGGCGTCGAACGCGGTCGCTGCTGCCTCCGCCGCGCCGGCGCGCGCGCGGAGAATGCCGACGCGGACGAGGACGTCCGCCGCGTCTCCGGAATCCACGTCGCGCAGAGACGCGATTGGCTTGAGGACCGCGGCGGCGGCCGCCGGTTCCCCAAGGCTCTCGAGCCAGGCAGCAAGCTCCCGCCTCAGTTCGATGTCCTCTCCTGCTTTCAGGGCCGTCGAGCCGAGCTCCACGGCTTCGTCGAGGTCGCGGTCGCGCGACGCGAGCCAACGCGCCAGCGTCTTGCAGTGGGCCGCGAGGGTCGCGCCGCCGACAGCGCGTGCTTCCCGAACCCTTGCGCGCAGCCACGCTTCTTCGGCGCGCACCCCGGCGCGACGTGCGAGCGGAGCCGGCGACGCGGTCGACGGCGCCTCGTCCGCTGCCCTGGGGCCTGTCCACTGCGGCGGTGGCAGGGTGCGGTACCCCGATCGCGCCTTCTGAGACGCCTCCGTTCCCGAGCCAGGATTGGACGGCACCATCCCGCGTGGATCGTATCAGGTCGGGCCCTTAAGTGTCGCCATGGTTAGCCTGCCGCGCCCGAACGCGACGAACCCGCCTTTGGGCGGCCGCATTCGGCGCCGACCGCGCGCACGCGCGGCCGCCGTCGGGCTCTAGAGGCCGTTGTCGACGCGCACTTCGCGCAGCGTGGCGAGTTTTTGCTGATATCCGTCGAGCAATTCCGCCAGCTCGCCGCCCGACTTCGAGAGGTCGTTGAGCTCTCCCGGATCCTTTTCCAGATCGAACACGAGATACTGCGATCCGCCCTCGTGAAGTAGTTTCTTGCCGGGGGTGAGCCCGTGGATGAACGCCCGATGTTGCGATACGCGTGGCCCGACCGGCATGTCGATCAGCACATCGCGCTCTTCGATCGCTGCCTCGTCGGGGGCGACGATTTCTTGAGCGCAGCTCTCTCCGGAAAGCTGCCCAGGCGGCGGACGCCGCACGCCGAGCAGGTCGAGGACGGTCGGCACGACGTCGATCAAGCTTCGCTTGACCGGGATGCGGTGCGCTTTGACGCCCGGCACGTACACGACGAGCGGTACCCGTACGAGCGGCTCCCATAGATCGACCCCGTGCCAGCTCATCCCGTGTTCGTCGAACGCTTCGCCGTGATCGCTCGTGAGCACGATCACCGTGCGCGCGCCCCAGGGCTGCGAGGCGATGAAATCGATGAGACGACCGATCTGTCGATCGGTGTACCAGACTTCGCTGTCGTACATGGCCTTGTTCCAGCTCTTGGCCCCGGGGCGGAAATCGGGCGCTTCCGGGTGCGGGACGTACGGCGCGTGAGGGTCGAAGTAGTGGACCCAAAGAAAGAAGCGCTTGTCGACATTGTCCGGGTCCGCCAAGAGGCCGACCGCCGTGTCGCTCAGCACCTCGCTCGTGACGGACGTATCGGAGTCGGCGGTAGAGTCCTCGGGCAGGGCCGACAAGTCCCACAAGTCCATCCCCTGGGCGAGCCCGAACCGCGGCTTGAAGTACCAGTGGGACGCCGCTCCCATCGTGTGAAAGCCCGCGTTTTGAAGGCGCTCGGCGAGAAAGGTGTTCGCGGCGCCGTAGACGTTGAAGTGTCCTCCGTCGCGGATGCACTCGCTCGGGTACTTGCCGATCAACGTCGGGCCGACGCTCTTGCCCGTGTACGAAGCCATCGAATACGCACGCTCGAAAACCGTTGCGCGGGCAGCGAGGGCGTCCAGATTCGGCGACACGGGCCGCGGATAGCCCATGAAGCCAAGGTCGATGCGCAACGTATCGACCGTGATGAGCACGAGGTTGAGATTGCCGGGTGACTCGGAGGATCGAGCGGGTCGCGGCGGCGGGGCGGCGCGGGCAACCGGGAGGTCGGCGCCGGAACAATCTTCGTCGATTCCGTTGCCGGGCACGTCGACCGCCGTGGGCGAGCGTCGGGGATCGGCGTCGTCGCAATCGCCGCCGCCAAAGAGAAACGATGCGCCATCGCGGTCGCTGTCGGTCGCCCGCCGCGCCAGCGCCAAGCCGATGCGGCCGAGGGGTGCGCCCAGTTCGATCGCGCGTGCGATGGCCGGCGCTTCGGTGAGGGCATACGCTTGTCGGAGGACCAGCGCCCAGCCGAGAACGACGACCACCGCTCCCACGATCACGCGCTGGATCCCGGCGCGCCCGGCGCCTTGCAGTCCCGCGACCGCGCACGCGGCGATCGCGAGTGCGGCGAAGACTGGTGACAGATCCAGTTCGCGGCGCGTCAGCACGCCGAGAATCGCGAGCGGCGTCGGCCCGTTGCCACTCGCGTCTCCGAGGCGAACCCCGACGGCGAAGCACACGACGGCGAACGACACTCCGCACACGCCGGCGACGACCGGCCCCACCGCCGTCGTGACCGTGCGCGCCGTGACGGGAACGCTCGCCAGCATCGCGGCGGCCACCAGCAGAAGGCCTCCAAGGGAGACCGATGCCATTTGCGCGCCGGCGACCGCGGGGGCCTCCTCTCCGAGCGCCGCGCGGGCGCCGTGTGCGCACACCAGACCCCACGCGAGCATCGCCGCAGGCGCCATCAGCGCCGCGGCCGCCGTGCGCGCGCGAGCTTCGGCGGTCAGCCCTCGCACCGCTGCCAACGCCCTCGCGAGACGTCCCTTTTCGCCGAGTCCCAAAGCGACGGCGGCGGCCGCGACGGCGAGCCCCACGAGCGTGGCCAGAGGCACGAGCACGCCGGCGTCCCCACTGGCCAGGTCGCTGATCGGAACCTGCGCTTGATCGCTCATCCGCGCGGCCTCGAACACACCCACGATCTCCGCGCCGAACACAGCGCCGGCGACCGGAAGCACGGCTCGAGCAACCCACGAGTTCAACGGCGGCTCACCAGGGTATCACCGAATGGCAGCGCGCCCGCCCGGGAAAGCAGCACGAGCGCCTCTTTACGGTCCAGGCACAACGTCGGGCTTCACGTAAATCTCGTGAAGCGCGGACCGCTTGGCCTGCATGACTTTGATCATCGGGCCGACCTTGCCCGGTTCGCCGGAGAGGTCTTCTTGCTCGGCCGGGTCCGCGGCCAAATCGTATAGCTGATATTGGCGCCCGCCGGAGTGAACCAGCTTCATTCCAGGGGTGGGGCCGTGAATGATTCCGCGTCTCATATGCGTGAACGGTCCGTCGGGCATATCGAGGTACACGTCGCGTTCCTCGAACTCGTCGCCCGGATTGGCCAGGATGTCCGACATCAGCGTTTGCCCGGACAGCACACCCGGCCCCGGGCGGTCGACACGCATGAGATCGAGCAGAGTCGGGACGAGGTCGATGACGCTGCGTTTGACGGGCACGTGGTGCGGCCGGCGGCCCGGGACGTAGACGACGAGCGGTACGCGCACGAGCGGCTCCCAGAGCTCGAACCCGTGCTGAAATGCGATCCCGTGCTCGTTCATCGCTTCGCCGTGATCGCTCGTGACGGCGACGACCGTATTCTCCCACCAGGGCTGCGCCCGCGCGTAGTCGAGCAGGCGCCCGATGTGCTTGTCGGTGAACCATACTTCCCCGTCGTACGCGGCGTGCATCCGAAAGCCGGATGGCCTCTCGGGATCGACGAAGTCGGGGGCTCCGGGGTGCGGAACGTACTGCTCGTGCGGATCGAAGTAGTGCACCCAAAGAAAGAATCGGTGCGCTCCAGCGTACTTGAGCAGTAGCCCGAGCGCGGCATCGGTGAGCTGCGCGCTCGTGGTCGTCGAGTCGCTCGCGGCGCCCTGGCCTTGCTCCGGGATCGCGGAAAGATCGAAGAGGTCGAACCCCCGCGTCAGGCCCCAGGCTTCGCGAAAGTACCAGTGCGAAGCCGCTCCCATGGTGAAAAACCCGGCCCGCTTCAGGCGCTCGGCGAGGAACGTATTGGCCGCCGCGTACTTGTTGAAGTGGCCGCCGTCGCGCACCGTCTCGCTCGGGTACTTACCGATGAGCATCGGTGCGAGCGCCTTGCCAGTGTACGACGCCATCGAATACGCGCGATCGAAGACTACGCCCTCGGCGGCGAGCGCGTCGAGATTCGGCGTCGTGGGCTTGTCGTAGCCGAGAAAGCCGACGTCGGCGGCGCGAAGGGTATCGACCGTGACGAGGATGAGATTGTAATCGCGGTCGACCGGGATCGCCTTTTCCGCCCGCGGGGCAGGCCCGGCCGGGAGCGGGGTCGGCGCGGTCGCGAGCGGGAGGTCCGCGCCCGTGCAGTCTTCGTCGATCCCGTTGCCCGGGATCTCGACCGCGAGCGGCGAGACGCGCGGATTGTTGTCGTCGCAATCGCCGCCGCCGAAGTACGGCGACGCTCCGTCGCGATCTCGGTCGGTCGCCCTGCGCACGAGTGCGAGGGCGATGCGGCCGAGCGGCGCGTACTGCTCCACGGCCCTCGCCACGCTCGGGCGGCTTTCGAGAGCACGGGCCTCGTGCGCGGTGACCGCGAGGGGTGCACCCGCGCACACCAGCGCGGCGCCCAGCACGACTCCGCGCGGAGGCCTCCCCGCGAGGGCGAGCGGCGCGAACCACGCGCACGCGGCGATGGCAGCGAGATCGACGACGGGCCGTAGATCGAGCTCGGGGCGCTTGAGCACGCCGAAGATAGCGAGCGGTCCCGCCCCCTGCCCTCCCGTGTCGCCCCAAACCACTCCCAGGGCAACCGCCCCGCCGGCCAACGCGAGCCCGAAGCCCCCCGTCACCGCCGGATCGATCGCGCCGGGCCATCGGGTCGCCGTGAAGGCGAGGCCACGCCGGACCGACGGCAATAGCGCAAGCCCCGCTGCGGAGAGAACCGCGAGCCACGCGAGGGTGGTCACCGCCAACGCAGCACCCGCGGCCGCAGGGGCCCCCTCGCCTACGTAGTCGCGAGCGGTATGCGCCGTGGCCACGAGC
>CAZVPE010000124.1:0-16369 GCA_964628155.1 uncultured Polyangiaceae bacterium
CCGATCTGCGGTCGCTCGCGGGTTGGGCGCCTTCTTGCAGCACGTCGACCTCGACGACAATCCGGTTCGAGTGAACGGCAAGTTTCGAGGCTTTCGCATTGCGGCGCTTCGCGACGGGGATTTCTGGGCCGGCGTCGACTTGAAACCCGGGGATGTGGTCACGCGCGTCAACGGCTTTCCCATCGAGCGCCCCGACCAGGCCCAGACGGCGTTCGAATCGCTCCAAGTGGCGAGCGAACTGCGCGTTGCGTACGACCGCGATGGCGAGCCGCGCGAGATCGTGTACTCGATAGTCGAAGACCGATGACCGCGGAGGTGCGGCCGGCACCGGCCGAGGGGCATTCGGGGGGCGTTCTCTTCGCATACGCGGCCGTTTCGCTCGTCTGGGGATCCACGTATCTCGGGATTCGAGTGGCGCTCGAAAGCTTCCCGCCGTTTTTCATCGGCGCGCTGCGCTTCTTCGTTGCCGGCGCGGTGCTCTTCGTCTTCGCGCGGGTTCGCGGGGAGCGAGCGCCGACGGGCCGGGAGTGGGGAGCGGCGGTCCTCGCGGGGATGCTTTTTTTCGTCGTCGGCAATGGGTTCGTCAACCTGTCGGAGCAATCGGTCTCCTCGAGCCTTGTCTCGGTGCTCGTCGCGACCATGCCCCTCTGGGCGACCGTCTTCGCGCGCCTCTTGGGTGAGCCCGTCGGACGCGCCGAACTGGCGGGGGTCGTCTTGGGTCTCGCGGGCGTGGCGGTCCTCAACTTCGGCGGTGAGCTGCGGGCCAGCCCGACGGGGGCGGCCTTGGCCTTGCTCGCTCCGATGGGGTGGGCGCTCGGGTCGATGGTGACCCGCCGTCTGCCGGCTCCGCCGGGCATCATGAGAACCGCTGTCCCCATGCTGACCGGCGGGGGCCTGATGTGGCTCGTCGGTCTTGCGGCGCATGAACGTCTCAGCGGCACCCCGACGGCGCGATCCATCGTGGCAGTCGCCTACCTATGCCTGTTCGGTTCGATTCTGGGCTTCTCCGCGTTCTCGTATCTCCTCAAACACACCCGCCCCGCGCTGGCGATGAGCTACGCGTACGTCAATCCCGTCATCGCGGTGCTTCTCGGCGTGACGTTTGGCGGCGAACGCTTCGGTGGGGCGAGCTTGCTCGGCACGAGCATCGTGCTCGTTGCAGTCGTGGTCGTCGCCCGTGCGCGCTCGTGAGCAAAGCGCCGTGTCAAAGGTTGGCCAGCGCTTGCCGGTCTCGGTCGGGCGACGCGCCAGGTAGCTCCTCCGCGGGAAAGCGCAGGATCAGGCGTCCTCCAGAATCGACGACGACGTGCTGCCGGTCGACGCGTCCGTGTGCCCCCCCCGCTGCGTGCAGGGCATCGAGCGCTTTCATCAAGAGCTCGCCCTCTTCCGGCGCGAGTGGACGGTCGAGGGGGCGATCGTCGAGCGCCTCGAGCCAAAGCGTTCCGGCGATTGGTTCCGCGCGCCACACCGTCTGAAGCGCGGGGTGATCGGCGAGGGCGAATGCGCGAGCTCGGGCGGCGGCAGGTTCCGTGAGCGAGACTTGTTCGATTCGCCGTTCGGTCCAGCGATCGACGAAAACCCCATCTGGCCGCAGCTCGAGCCGTCCGAGAGGGGCGGCAGGCAGCGGCTCGCGTGCCGGCGAGCGTCGCGGGCCGGTCGCGTCGGACGTTCGCGGCCAGGGCAGCGCAGCCAGCACGGCACGGGCCTCGAATGCATCGACCGGGCGAGCGAGAGAATCGTGCGCCGTCAGGCGTCCGACCGCGGCGTCGTGCCGACCGTCCAAGCCGCCGTGGGCTTGGCTCGGGAGTAGACGCGGCGGGTTGTCCGGAGTCGGCGCCTCGCCCGTCAGCATCTCGCGAAGCATCATCCCGACCGCGTAAACATCGCTTGCCGCAGTCGCCGGCTTGCCACCGCGCTGCTCGGGACTGAGATAGGCAAAGGTCCCCGAGACCCCCGCGTTCGCCGTGGACGACACGTCGGCCAGATGGGCGACTCCGAAGTCGCCGAGGTGCGCGCTTCCCCACGCATCGAAAAGGACGTTGGCGGGCTTCACGTCGCGGTGCAGAATCCCGAGGCGGTGAACGGCGCCGAGCGCCGCGAGCACCGCCAACGCAATCTCGACCGCGCGTTCTGGAGCCACCGCGTCCGAGCGCGCCAGCATCTGCTCGAGTGTGCCGCCCGCCATCCAATCGAGCACCACCGCAGGCCCCTCTGCAATGAAGTCGCGCACCGCCACGACTCCTTCGTGCCGGAGCGATGCGACGGCGCGGATTTCTTGCTCGAACCGCGCGAGTGCCTCGCGCCTACTTCCGTCGGACTCCGACATCCCGAACCACTTCAACGCGACACGCTCGGCGCGAACCACGTCCGAGCACTCCAGCACCCGCGCCGCTGCCGAGGACGCGACATGACGCAGGAGCCGATAGCGGCCGAAGAGAAGCTCCCCTTGCGAAGCGGGCGGCTGCGCTGCCGGAGGTCTGGTAGTCCCGAGGCCGGCGGCCCCCAGCCGCTCCAGCTCCTCGGCAGCGTCATTCGCGGCGCTGGCGAGCCCAAGTCGCCCGAACGCCTGCACCAAGGTGGCGAGCGCCTCGCGTCGCTCGGCCGCGTCCGCGGGCACGCGCTGCAAGAGACGGACGGCTGCTTGCCACTTGCCGAAGCGCCCCAGCAGAGCACCCAGCGCCACCGCCGCCGCCCAAGCATCCGAATCGCGCTGCAAGGCCCCTTGGAGCACCCGCGCCGCCTCGACGGCCTGACCTGCATTCTCGAAGAGCCGTGCCGAGCGCAGGGTGTCGCCGGCGCGCTCCCACGCGCGCGCTGCGTCGACCTCCCGGCCGCTGCCCTCGAGGATCCGCGCTGCCCAAGCGTGTTGCCCGCGCTGCGCCAGCCTCGCCGCCGTGCTTTCCGCCGTCGCTACGTCGCGCGTGACGATCGCCGCCGCTTGCCCCGCCAAGGACTCGTCCCCGGCGTAGACAGCGAGTTCCAGCGCTCGGGGCACTTCGCCCGCGCGCATCGCCTCGGCTGCCGCCATCTGCCATTCGCACGCTTGTTCGTAGATCGCACTCGCGCCGTGCGCGTCGCCCCGGTCGCTTGCCAGCCGTGCGGCCTCGGCAAGGCGCTGCTCGCGCACGAGCTGGGCTACGTCGGCATCCAATCCGCGCACTCCCTATTCGTCGTCTTCTTCCTCTTCCGCCGGCGGGGCGCCGGCGGCCGCCAGCCCGCGAGCCTGAAGCGCCGAATCGACGCTCGTCGCGACGGCGAACGCCTCGATGGGAGGCCTGCCGCGCCGCAAGGCATCGGCGTCGCTCTTCGCCGCGAGATCGCCGAGAATACCGACCTCGCGGTTTTTCATGTGGGGACCGCTGTAGTCCACCCAGAAATAGCTTCGCGGGCGAACGTCGACGTGAACGAATTGGCTCGACGGATACACCCCTACGCCCACGAACCCAAGACCGCGCGCAAAACGCGCAACCTCTTCGTCGGCAACGCCGGGCACGACGATATCGAGCGCGCGGCCTTTGCCATGGTTCGAGCGCGATCCCGGCTTCGGAACGCGATACCCGGAGACCACGTTGATCTCCGGAACCGCGAAGTGGGTCTGAATCGCGTACACCAAGGAAAGGACGCGCGGATCGATCGGATACTCCTCTCCGCTCGCGGCTCGCAGCAAGTGCGCCACCCGGTCGAGGTCCGCTGCCGCGAAGCCGCCGTCGTCCATCGCGGCGGGTACGGTGAGCGACTCACCGCGGTTGACCGTCGTGAGCCCGAGCAGGGGCCGACCACTTTCCTCACGCAGAACCGCCTTTGCAGACGGCGCATGCAACCCGACGAGGGCTTGCTTGCCGGCCATGTACGCAACCGCGGATGCGCTGTTCTGCCTTGCGATGGCGGCGGCCATGGCGCGCCTGCCGCGTGGAGGCGGCTGGGCCATCGCCGCGGCCGCCGAGGCGATTGCGGTCAGGAAGGCTATCGGACGGGCAAGGTGCGTCGCACGCATCGTCGCTCGGACTCTGTCTATCGTCGGGTATAGACAACCGAACGCGCAAAGTCGAAGCGAACCTCGCCCGAGTCGATACCAACGGCGCGAAGCGGCTCTCGGTGCAAGCGGTGGACGACGAGAGTTCCCGTTTCATCGAAGAAAAGCGTCGACACTGCAGCGTGGCCGCTATTTGCGAAGACGCAGCGGACGCCGTTCGGCCGAATGTCGACGTAGACAATGTCGTCCGAGGCGTCCGTCGCCCACGCGAGATCCACCGTAGGCCCCGTCGCGACGACGCTTCCGAGTGGACTTTCTCCCGAGATTCGCACCGCGCTCGGATCGCCCGGGGCGGGCGCCACGACATCGAACGCGCCCAGGTCTGCGCCACCTGCGACGTGGATCGTATAGCGCGCTGCAGCGGGGAGGAGCGCCGGCTCAGCGGCTCGAGCGTACACGACACCGGTTACGACGTCGGTGACATCCGGGAGTTGGCGCGGCAGAAGGTGCGTCTCGACGCCGCCCGCCTCGAGCGATACTGCCCCGACATCCACCAACTCGACGAATGGGGCCGGCTCTCCCCTCGTCATCCCACCACTCAGCGAAGTGAGCGTCGCGCAGGCGCCGCGCGCCGGAAGGTCGAGCGAAGCTCCGATGGCGCGGAGGGCGTCTTCCACGGACGCGGCCGCGGCGATCCGGACGAATCGGGCGCTCGCTTCGGCGCGCGAACCCTCGTTCGCCGTGTTGGTCCGCTCCACGACGACGACGGCGTTCGTCGTCGTCGCGACTTCGGCGTCCGCGGTGCCCATTGCGTTGCCCGCGCAGCCGGCGACGGCAGACAATAGGAGGCAGGTCGCGACTCCGGATCCGCGCGTCATGGCCCATACAACGCTAATCGCCGGCGACCCCCCGGGCAAGGAGGCTGAGCTCGCAGCCGCATTTCTGCTACGAACGCCCACGTTGTCCGGATCCCCTGACGTTCTCCTTGTCGCGGCGTTCCACCCGGAGCTCGCGGCCCTAAGAGCGCACTTGGCCGGCGCTTTGGACGGCTTCGTGGGCCAAACGCGCGTCGCGGCTCGCGTCGTCGGAGTCGGGCTGCCGATGGCAGCCGCGGGTGTGGCCTTGCAGGCAAGCAAACTCCACCCCCGCTCGGTGGTCGCACTCGGAACCTGCGGCGCGTACCCGGGGTCCGGCCTGGCGATCGGCGACGTCATCGTTGCGCGTCGGATTCACCTCGTCGACCCGTCCGCGCTCGAAGGCCGCGCCGAGTTCCCTGCGCCCATGCAGGTCGTGTGCGATGCCGACGGGACGTTGGCAGAGAGCATCGTGGAAGCCACGGGCGCGCGGAGGGCAGACGTAGGCACGACCGTGGCGGTGACCGTGGACGACGCGACGGCGGTCCGCATCGCACGGGCGACGGGCTCCGAGGTCGAGCATCTCGAAGTTCACGGGATGGCCATGGCATGTGCGGCGCTCGAGCTCCCGATGGGAGCGGTGCTCGCGGTGGCGAACTTCGTTGGATCCCATGGTCGAAGCGAGTGGCGGTCCCATCACAACGAGGCTGCCGCGCGCGCGGCGGAGGTGGTCGCTACCTGGTTGCGTTCGTCGCCGGGCTGAGGGGAGAAGGCACCGTGCCCGCGCGTAGACTGGCGTCGGTGGCTGCCCTTCTCGTGGCATGCAAGGGCGCGGCTCCCGAGCCCCCCGCTCCGGCCCCGCCGCCCCCGGATGCCTCGACACCCGCGGATGCCTTGACACCCGCGGATGCCTTGACACCCGCGGATGCCTCGCCGCCGCCCGAAGCATCGCCTCGCGGGCCGCCTTCCACTTCGGCGATTTCGGCTCCGGACCCTCCCGACGGGTCCGCCCTCGACTGTCGCGTGCTCCGGGGCCCGATCGAGCTGCCGATTCGGGCGCCTCCCGCACTCGGCTTTCGGGGTGACGTGATGGAAGCCGTTTTCAACGACAACGGCCTTCCGCGCACGATCGCGCTGCAAGCCGGGCCGGTAACGCTCGCTCCCGTACCCGCGGGCCGAGAACGCGCCGATGGCGACAAGGCACTCGGTCTTGCAATCCCCTGTGCCGTCGCGGCCGACCAAATTTTCTGTCCCGACCGATCGGGCGCCATCCACAGGTCCACGCGAGGCGCAGCCGAAGACCGCGTCGTTGCGAGTAGCCGCGTCGCGACCCGAATCGCCGCGGCGCCCATCGGCGGTGCGCACACTGCACTCGCCTATCTGGCCAGCCGACAGACCTCCGAAGGTTGGGTCAGCGAGGCGTGGCTCGCTCTCGACGACGCGCCACCGCTTCGCGTCTCGGACGACGGAAGTGGCGCGACTGGGGTCGCGCTCGGCCAGCGAGGAGGCGCGATTCTGGCGTTGATGATCGATGCCCGAACCGCCCTGACCGCGATGCATGCACGGACCATCTCCTACGGGAACCCGCCGCGATTGGGCGAGGATTCCGTCGTTTTCGTCGGAGGCCCCGGCGACCGACGGACCCGTGCGGCGTTCTCCGTGGCTGCGTCCGGGCCGTCATGGGCCTTCCTGCCGATCGCCAAAGACGTCGGGAGTTTCGGTCTTGCGATCGTCAGGATTGACGATCCGCCCGGCGTCGACGAGCCAGTGGTCTGGTCGATGTACCCGAACGGGCTCGATCCCGCGCCCATCGCGGCGGCGACGAGCGGTGCCGGTAGTCCGGTGACCTGGGTCGCGCGCGTCCGTCCTCGGTCCTCGGAGCCCTCGTCGCCGCGGGTGCTCGAACTCGGTCGCCTCGTGGGTGCCGGTGTGTTCGCGACGCGAGGCGTACTCCCCACGACCGGAAACCCGACCGACGTCGGGCTCGCCGTCGACCCGTTCGGGGCTCTGTGGCTGGCGTGGCTCGACGGCGGTGGCAGTTGGATCGAGCGCCTCTTCTGCCGTTGATCGGGGGGAAAAGCCGTGTGCGCCCGATCCCGCCGCCGCTCCCCCCTCTTGCAAATCTTGCAACGTGCTTGCCAATGAACAAGCATTCACCGATGACGATTCGGAAGGAGCGGGCATCCCTCCGGCGCTCCTCCGTCCGCCTGCCGCGACGTCGCGCCGAGTCTCGTGCGCTCTTGCGAAGCAGCATCCTCGACGCGGCCGAATCGGTCTTTGCCGAGCGCGGTTTTCGCGGCGCCCGCATTCAGGACATCGCGGCGCGCGCGCGAATCGCGGTGGGCACCGTCTACAACCACTTCACCGACAAAGACGACGTACTCGGCGCCCTGCTCGAGGAGCGGACCCAGGAACTCGTCACCGAGCTGAAAGCCAAACGAGAGGACCCGAAGGAGTTCCGCGAGAGGCTCGAGGTGCGCGTCGGACGAATGCTCGCTTGCGTCGAGAAACACTGGGCCTTTTTCGCCGTTGCCAACGAACAGGGGCTCTTTGCCGGCTCGGCTGTTCCGTCCGCCCGGGCCGCAACGCGCCGACTGCGCCACGTCGAGCAGTTCCGAGCGGTGTTTCGTGCCCTCGTCGACGAGGGGATCGCGTCGGGCGATCTCGAACCGATTGGAGGCGATGCGCTCGCCCGTTTCCTGGGCGGGACGCTCCGCGCGTTCTTGCTGTCCTCGCTCGTCGAACGAAATCCCGACGTGGGTCGGCGGGCAGCCACCATCGTGGACCTCTTCCTTCATGGGGCCGCACGTCGGGCTTGAAACCCCGCCAGGCGGCGGTCGAGGGAGACCTCGACCATGCTATCTGGGGGGACGTCCATGACCGCCGCCGACCCCCATCATCACGCGACGCGCGCGTACTACGACGAGTTTTCGCCTCGTTACGAGTCGGAGCGTCGGCCGAACCGACCCGACGGCTACCACGCGCTCATCGACGACCTCGAAGTCGATCTCGTCGAGCGCTACGGCACGGGCGGTGACGTGCTCGAGTGCGGCTGCGGAACGGGCTTGATCCTCGAACGTATCTCGAAGTTCGCGCGGAGCGCCAAGGCGATCGATCTATCGCCCGGGATGCTCGTCCACGCCCGAGGGCGCGGCCTCGACGTGCGAGAGGCCAGCGTGACGGCGATCCCGTTTCCGGCCGACAGCTTCGACGTGACCTGCTCGTTCAAAGTCTTGGCCCACGTGCCGCAAGTCGGACGAGCCCTGGCAGAAATGGCGCGTGTGACGCGCCCGGGCGGAGTGGCGATCGCCGAGTTTTACAATCCGGTGAGTTTGCGCGGGCTCGTCAAGCGCATCGGGCCGGCTCGGCCCATCTCGCACCGCGCCAAGGAAAGCGACGTTTACACGCGCTTCGATGCTCCCTGGATCATCCCGCGCGTTCTTCCTCCTACGCTCCGGATCGAGGCGGTGCGCGGCGTGCGTATCGTCACGCCGACCGGTGCGGCGGTGAGCGTGCCGGTCCTCGGGGACTTGCTCCGAAAAATCGAGTGGAGGCTGGCCGACACCCAGGCGGCGTTCTTCGGGGGTTTTTACCTGCTCGTTCTTCGCAAAATCGTCGAATGATTGTCCGCGCCTGCGCGTCACGCGCCTTTCAGCGCGTCGATCAGCCGATGAGCCACACTCGGTGCGTCGCCTTCGTCGTGCTTGAGGTACACGAATGCTTCACGCCACGGTTGGGAGCGAATCTTCGCGGCCCACGCGGCCACGAGCTCGTTCGGGTACGCGTCTCGCCGGAGGCGCACGTAACCACAGTCGGCGGTGGCCACGAGCGGCGACTCGAGCGACTCTCCCTCGGCAATGCAAAGAGCGGCACGGTTTTCTCGAAGCGCGGCGAAAACTTCTTCGTCGAACCATGAGGGATGACGAAACTCGAAGGCGATTTTTTGTGTTGGAGAGAGCGCAACGGTCGACTCGAGGAACGCGACGAGGCGCGGCGTGTCTTTCCGCAAGAAGGGCGGCAGCTGGAAGAGGAGCGGCCCGAGCCGCGGTCCGAGCTCTCCCGCGACACGAAAGAACGCGGCCGTGGTCTCGCCCGCATCCTTCAGCCGCGCAACGTGCGTGATCCGCTGAGGCGCCTTCAGGGAAAACGTGAATGACTCGGGCACTTCGGACGCCCAGCCGCCGACGAGCTTGGCCGTCGGCATACGGTAAAACGTGTTGTTGATCTCCACCGTCGGCAGCTGCGCCGAATAGAAACGAAGAAAGCCTCGGGCCGGAAGGTCGTCTGGATAGAAAGTTGGCTTCCACTCCTTGTACGAGTAGCCGCTCGTGCCGACCAGAACGCGCATGGCGCGTCCAGCCTACATGAATCCGGCCGCAGCGCTGAAATCCGATGGCGACGACTACATTCGGCTGCCTCGATCGGCGACGATGGCTTCGGCGATCTTCCTTTTTCACTCTGTCGCGCGGTAAGCTGGCGCGCGTGACGGACGATCCAAAAACAAGTCGGCGTGGTGTGATGCGAGCCCTCGTTGTCGGCGGCGGGGTGGTGGGATGCGGAGCGGTCGCCGTGCCGACGGTGCGTTTCCTCCTTGCCCCCGCGCGCGGCGGTTCCGATTCCGGGCGTTGGATTCGCGCGTTGCGCCTCGACGCTTTGGCCATCGGAGAGCCAAAACGGGTGACCCTCATCGCCGACCACGGCGATGCGTGGACGCTCGAGAAGGCGGTCGAGCTCGGGGCGGTCTGGCTCACGCGAGTCGGCGGCTCGGAGGTCCGCGCTTGGAGCGTCACGTGCCCCCATTTGGGGTGCGCGATCGACCGCGCGGCAACCGCTCCGGGCTTCTACTGCCCGTGTCACGATTCGTCTTTCGATCCCGACGGGCGCCGTCAGACCGGCCCGTCCCCGCGGGACCTCGATGCGTTGGCCACGCGCATTGAAGACGGGGTCGTCTTCGTCGAGTTCAGGCGCTTCCAGATGGGGATGCCGGCGAAAGTGACAATCGGTTGAGCCGCGTGAACATGCTCCAGGACCTCGACAACTGGTTGGACGAGCGCGTCGGCTGGCGCACGTGGCTTCGAGCCACGCTGGGTCAAAGCGTCGTCGTGGGTGCGCCGTGGTCCGCGGCGCTCGGCGCGTCCGTCGGCGCGTGCTTCGCCATCCTGGTCATCACCGGGGTGGTCCTGATGACAGCGTACGCTCCCTCGCCGCAGTCGGCCTGGGCGAGCGTGCACTACGTCGAATACAAGCTCGCGGGCGGGTGGATGATCCGGGGGATGCACGTTTGGGCGTCGCAGGCGCTCCTTGCGCTGTCGGCGATCCATGTTGCGCAGGGAGCGTTCGCCGGCGCTTACCGGCGGCCGCGCGAAATCGCGTGGTGGCTCGGCTTGCTCGTCATCGGGCTCGCCGTGGGCGAGGCGATTACCGGAGGCCTTCTGCCCTGGGACCAGCGCGGTTGGTGGGCCCGGGTCGTCGAAGGCAACATCCTCGGGCTAGCGCCGGTCATCGGCCGCTTCACGCAGCAAATGATGCTGGGCGGATCGGAGCTCGGCGCCCTCGGTCTCGCCCGGGCGTACGCCGTGCACGTCATCGTGCTGCCCCTTTTGATCGGAGTCATCCTCTGGGGTCGAGCCAAGCTCGTCGAGCGTCACGGTTGGACCGACGGGGGTAGGAGCGCGACGTACGCGGAGCTGCTCTTTCGGCAGGCGGGGATCGCCGCCCTGGTCGTCCTGTTCCTCTCGGCGCTGACGTTGGCCTCCCGTGGAGCAACCCTCGACGCTCCTGCGGATCCCATGAGCGACTACCCGGCGCGTCCCGAGTGGTTCTTGCTCACGATGTTTCAGCTCCGAAAATTCTTCCACGGCTCGCTGGAGTTCTGGGGCACGTCGCTTCTGCCGGCGGCCGCCGGCGCGTACCTCGCAGCGCTTCCATTCCTCGATCCTCCCGCGCTGGGAGACGGCCCGTCGGTCGTCGCGGCGCGCGATCGCCGGCTCTTCGTCTTGGCGCCCGTCATCGTGATCTTCGGAGGTGCCGTAGGGCTCGGTGTCTTTGCTTGGCGGAAAGATGCGCGCGACGCGCAATACGCAAAGCAGTCCGCGAAAGCCGACGCCCACGCGCTCGCTGCCGTAAACCTCGCCATGAACGGTGTACCCCCGGCGGGTGCGCTCGAAATGGTTCGCCACGATCCAGAGCTGCGTGGGCACGATCTCTTCGAACGGCACTGCGCCGGTTGCCACGTGCTCGGCGATCTCGGTGATCCGAAGAAAGCTACGGCTCCGACGCTGGACGGGTGGGGAACGACCGACTGGATCACCGCCATGATGCACGACCCGGACGCGCATCAGTTCTTCGGCGAGGGTCCCTACAAGGGCGAGATGCCGAGCGTCGACGTTCGCCCCAAAGACCTACCGACGAACAAGCAGTGGAAGCCGATGTTGAAGTCCGACGCCGAGAAACGCGCGGTGGCGGTGTTTCTGGCGTCCCAAGGGGATGAGCCGGGCGACGCGCCACGAAACGAAGACCCCGCAAAGCGAGCGCTCGCGGAGAAGATCGTCACGGAGCGATGCACCGGGTGTCACATGTACAATGGCAGCGGCGACGACGACGGAACGGGCAACGCACCCGAGCTCCTGCATTACGGTTCGGTCGCTTGGACCCGAGCGCAAGTGGCCAATCCGGCCAGTGACTCCACCTATCGCAAAGACGCGCTCGATCCCGAGAAGAAGAAGCACATGCCGCGCTTCGACGGGGACCTCTCCGAGGCTGACGTCGACCTCGTGGCGCGGTGGACGCGCTCGCACGCTCGCGCTCTGCCCGCGCCGCGATGAGTTGCGCGAGCGCGATTGGCGCCGCACGTTTCCCGCCATGAGCAAGACCCGACGGGAAGTCCTCGACGAATCTCGGCGCAAGGGGGCCGTGGCCGGAGCGGCGACGGTGGCCACGGTCGCGCTTGGCGCGGCTGTCAGTTTTCCGATTGCGGTCGTCGCGGCCGTTCCAACGGCCTGGCTTGGCTGGCGATGGTGGAAGCACCGCGCCGAGAACGGCATCAAGTTCTGAGTCCGTCGACTCGCTAATCGCACCTCGACCGTGATCGAGGGATGGGCGATGCGTCCGGTGGCATGACGGGGCGGGGGTCCTGCGGCCATCGGGTAGACACCGGAGTTGACGATCCTACGCCACACGCCCTCAATTGAGGCAACCGCCCCCGTCCTCGTGCCACAAAAGTTGGCGGAGCCCGACCTCATGCGTTCGGCCATTCTCGGCGGCTGGCAGCTTGTGCGCGTCATTGGCGAGGGGGCGACCGCCGTGGTTTGGAAGGCGCGCCACACCTCGCGCGGACAAATGGTCGCCCTCAAGGTGGCCAAAGCGGAGGGATCGGCCCGCGAGGCCGTCGCGCGCGAGGCGATGCTCCTCGCGCGCGTCGGGAGGCGCTGGGGCCCGGCGTTGGTGGACGCAGGTCCGGGTTTCGCTGCCATCGAATGGATCGATGGGAGTCGATTGGAGCGCACACCGGACGCCTCCGAGGACCGAGACAAGCTCGCCGCCCTCGTCGCGCACGCGGTTGGGCGCGCCCTCGAAGAGCTCCATCAAGCGGGCGTTCGCCACGGCGATGTGAAACCCGACAACATTCTCCGCGCACCCACCAATCCGGAGCGCGACGCCGCCGACCATCGCGCGGCGAGTCTCATCGACCTCGGTCTCGCGACCGGGATCGAAGGCCGCGCGCTCGGCGGTACACCGCGCTACGCGGCTCCGGAGCTGCGTGAGCGCGGCGAAGCAGGCATTGCCGCAGACTTGTGGGCCCTTGGCATCGTCATCGCCGAGCTCGTCGACCCGCGTGTCGGGATTGCCGCGGATCCGCGAGAGGCCATCGGCCCCTCATGGGGCGCCTCGGAGAGTGAGCCCGCGCGATGGGCGCACGCCCTGGTTGCTGACGCCCCTGGAGGCCGGCCGAGCGCGGCTTGGGTGGCCAATCGAGCCGCGCGCTGGCTGGGGCTTCGTGTCGACGAGGCGGAACGCAGCTCGGGCCGCATGGACCGGGTTCGGCGAGCCTACCTCGTGGAGCGCGGACGCGACATCAAGCAGGGGGCGACCGTATCGCGATCCATAGCGCATCCCGCTCGCGGCTGGCTCGAGGACGCCGTGACGTGGGTAGAGCGGCTCACCAGTGACGTAGCCCCGGGAGGCTCGGTGGAGATTCAACCGCTCGGGCCGGTGCGGCGCGCGCGCTGGCTCGTTTCGCTCGTCGGGCCGAGCGCGGCGTCCTGGCCGATGGGGGACGACGAAAGAAGGGAGGGGGAGCTCGCCGGGCGTGCGGTGGAGCTTGCTCGAGTGCGCGATCCGTCATCGTGGACGCTCCAAGACGTCTTCGGCGTAGGTCTCGCCTCGGTAGAGGCGTGGGAGGCTGGCGTCGGTGACGATCGACTCGCGCGTCTCGTGCGCGAGTTGTCGCGCGCCACGCCAAACCCGGAGGCAATGGCCATTGCAGAGGACGACATCGCGGCAGGACGGGGGACCTCGACGCTGGCCGTGCAGCTCGCGTCCGCACTCGTTCGGGCGGGTGAAACCGGGCGTGCGCGTGCGGCACTGGCGGGGGCGAGCGGCGGGGAGGTCGAAGCGCTCCGCGCCGAAGTGGCACGTCGCTGCGGCGACGCCGCGGGCGCAGAGCACTCTGCGCGGAGTGCCATGCAGTCGACGGATGCGGCCAGTCGTTGGAAAGGGCAGGCGACACTCGCACGCTTGGAATGGGACGCCGGAAACCTCGACGAAGCCCAGAGTCGTCTCGTCGGCGCTCGTGGACCCGCGGTCGCCGAGGTTCGCGCGCTCATCGCGTGGCGTCGGGGAGCCCACGATCTCGGGCTCCGCGAAATGGAGAGCGCGCTCGCCGAACCGCTCGACGCCGACGCGGAGGGGCGGCTCGAGGCTGTACGCGGTTTGCTCGAGTGGTCGAAGGGCAGGGCCGGCGCCGCGCTAAGCGCCTTCGCTCGCGCGGTGGAACTCGCTGCGCGGGCGGGAGCCGTCGTGGATGAGGCGACGTACCTGACGAGTGAAGCCGCAGCGGCGACGGACGCCGGCGCCGTGGCTCGAGCCCTGGCGAGCGCCACCCGCGCCGCGCTCCTATGGGAAAGGCTCGGTCGCCCGGCGCAGGCGGCGCGGGCGTGGCTCGACCGTGCGAGCATGCTGATCACGGTTGGAGCCGCACATGCCGCCAACGACGCCGCGGACGAAGCCCGAGCGCGCGCGCTCGAGTCGGGCGATGTCCACGCCCAGGCCTATGCGCGGCTGGCCCAGGTGGAGGTGCGCGAGCCGGGCGACCCGCAGGCTCGCGCTTGGCTTGTGGAAACCGATCGCCAAGTGCGCGACGGCTCCCCTGACGATCGAGCTCGCGTTGCAGCTCGTATGCTCATTTGGGCTCCCGATGGCATCGAGGACGCGCGCATGGCACTGTTCGACGCCTCCGTCGTTGCGCTGCTACCGGTGACGCGCTGGGAATGGTGGGGAGCCCGGGCAGCGGCGATCCTTGCCGGGAGGACGACGGACGGAGACGGCGCGGTAATCCCCGCCCTTCTCGGAATCCTCGAGCTCTCCGCGCCGCTCGGGTCGCGCGGCCCAGCCCTCGACGCTGCCGTGCGGCTGTCCACCGCCCGGGCGGACGCCGATGCCGCGCGGCGTTTCGAGCAGGGACGGCTGAGCGCCGCGCGAGCACTTCGCGACGGGACGCCGGCCGAATACCGCGAGGCGCTTGCATCGGTCCATTGGGCGCGCCTTTCGCCCGGGGAGGAGCGAGACGTCGGGTTCGAGCCCGCGCAAGTCGCGCAGCTAGAGGCGATCGTGCGGGCACTGTCCGCGCGCGACCGACTGCGCCCGCTGCTCGAGCAAGTACTCGATACGATGATCCTGTGGACCGGAGTCGAACGCGGGCTCCTCCTTTTGCGTGCGCCCGATGGGCGCCTCGTTCCACGAGCCGCGAGGAATCTTGCAGGTCACGATTTGAGCGGTGAACAGCTCGCTCTTTCCCAGACCATCGCGCGCCGCGCCCTCGAGGCCGGCGACGCAGTGGTCGCAACGGATGCTTTCTCGACGCTCGGTGACCTACACGCGAGCGTTCATGCGCTGAGGCTCCGGAGCGTGCTCGCATTGCCGTTGATCGCTCGCGGTGAGGGATTGGGGGTCGTGTACCTCGACGATCGCGGGCGCAAAGGGGCTTTCGGTCCGCGCGAACTTGCGTGGGTGCGCGTTGTGGCTTCACAGGCCGCCATGGCGATCGCCGATGCGCGCGACGCGGTGCTGCTCCGCCGGGCGGTTCGAAGGGCGGAGCGAGCGCGGGCGCGGCTCGCGGCGATGCTCCAAGAGCGTGAGGCGGAGCTGGATGTGACCCGTACGCAGCTCGAACTCGTCCGCGACGGTCGCGAAACGCGGTACCGCTACGACGAAATCGCGGGCCGGAGCGAGCCGATGCGCGAACTCCTGCGTTTGCTCGATCGAGTGACCGCGAGCGACGTACCGGTGCTCATCGTCGGGGAGAGCGGCACGGGCAAAGAGTTGATCGCCCGGGCGGTCCACATGAACGGAGCGCGCGCTCGGCGAGCTTTTGTCAGCGAAAACTGCGCGAGCGTCCCGGAAACGCTGCTCGAGTCGACCCTTTTTGGTCACGTCAAAGGGGCGTTTACCGGAGCGTCGGCGACGCGCGCCGGGCTCTTCGACATCGCCGACGGCGGGACCCTATTTCTCGATGAGATTGGCGAGATGTCACTCGCGATGCAGGCCAAGCTACTCCGCGTCCTCCAGGACGGGGAGGTGCGCGCCGTCGGCGGCGATCGTGCGCGCACACTCGACGTGCGCGTGGTGGCTGCGACGCACCGCGACCTTGAAGCGATGGTCGCAGCGAACAAGTTCCGGGAGGACCTGTTCTACCGACTCAACGTGATCACGTTGCGGGTTCCCGGACTCCGCGAGCGAAGCGAAGATATTCCGCTCTTGGTGGACCATTTCGTTCGCAAGCACGCACAAGGCCGCTCCGTGAAAGTGACGCGCGCGGCCATGGTGAAGCTTTCCAGCTTCTTCTGGCCCGGAAATGTCCGACAGCTCGAGAACGAGGTGAGGCGCGCGCTGGTCTTGGGGGACGGCCAGATCGACGTGTGCGACCTCTCAACTGAGGTAGCGCGCGGCGGCCCAAGCGCGGCCCGAGGTGCGGGGTCAGACCTCCGCGCGCGTGTCGACGCTCTCGAAACCGAGCTGGTGGTCGAGGCGCTCGCGAAGACGAAGAACAATCAGACGCAAGCGGCGCGGCTTCTCGGGCTTTCTCGCTTCGGCTTGCAGAAGATGGTGAAGCGGTTGCAGATTAAGCAGGAACCGTGAAAGCGGGGAGGAGAGGAAAGCGTGCTTGACTGGGTTGCAGGCGCGCGGATCTTTCGGTAGAGACTCGCCCCTGCCCGTAGGGGCTGTAGCTCAGTTGGGAGAGCGCTTGCATGGCATGCAAGAGGTCACGGGTTCGATTCCCGTCAGCTCCACGAAAATACTAAGCGATTCTAAGCACTTCCGGATG
>CAZVPE010000125.1:0-16196 GCA_964628155.1 uncultured Polyangiaceae bacterium
TCGTACGACCGCGTCGGAATTGCTGGGAGCCATGCTCGTCATGACACAGAGCTCCGCTTCGGTCGGCGTCGGCGCAGCGGTGAGGGGCAGCTCACGCGGCGCCGCAGTCGAACGCCACGCGCGCTCGGGCCGCCTCGTCGCCGCTCGAACGTAAGCACCCATTGCTCACACCACAAGCCGTCGGGCTCCCCCCGTCCCCTTCCCATTCCGCGTTGCCTTTTCTCACCTGGTTCATCCACTCGGGGCCTCTTGTCGCGCAACGCTGGTTACCTTGGCCGGATGGAACTCTTTCATCGTCCAGTACCTTGTCGGGCGCCGGGCCTTCGGCATCAGCCGTGACGCCGGAACGAGGCCCAGAAGCCGGCTGGCCCATGGTCGACGGAATCGCGATCGGGCGGGCGGTGAAATGGTCCCGCGATCCAGAGCCTCGCGTCACCGCTGGGAGCCCGGAGGACGAGCACGCCCGGCTCGCGCTGGCGGTCCGGCGGGCGAGCCGGGGCGTCGAACAACTCGTCAGACTCCTCCGGCCAGTCGAGGCTGAGCTGTTCGAACCGGAGATTCTGATCCTCGCGGAGCTCGCTCCACTCATGCTCGAACGCGTCGACCGTGGAGCCTCGGCGGATGAGGCGGTCCACGAAGCCACCTCTCACACGTCTTCGGATCTTCTGCTCGACGCACGCGCGCGACTGCTTGACGGCCTCTGCCACGCCCCGCGGTCCGTAGAGGCGCTCTTGGAAGGCCGTGAGGGTGACCGCGTGCTCGTTATCCAGTCGCTTACCCCGTCGGTCGTCGCACTGCTTCCGCCTCGTGTCGTGGGAATCCTCGCCGCCTCGGACGGCAAGGGGCAGGCTGGCGGCGAGGCCACGTCGCATGCCGTCATCCTCGCCCGCGGACGGGGGATCCCCGTCGCGTACGCACTTCCCGAGGTGGTCCTGGGGGTCGCCGACGACGACCTAATACTCCTAGACACGACCGGAAGTGTCGCGTCGGTGTGGCTTTCGCCTGGCGAGTCGACCGTCGCGGACGGGCGTCGGCGACTCGACGCGTGTCTCTCGGGGCGCGCCCCGGAGGAGGCCAAGGTCGCGGTCCCCCTCGCGCATCTCGGGCTCGAGGTACACGTCAATATCGGCTCGCTCTACGAGCACTTCCCGGCGTCCGCAGAAGGGATCGGGCTGCTGCGGACGGAGCTGGTGTTCTCGGGCCACGCCAGCGCCCCCAGCGAAGTGGAGCAGTTCGCCGCGCTGCGCCTGATTGCGGCGTCCGTGGGGAACGCGCCGGTCATCGTGCGCCTCTTCGACGCCGGAGGTGACAAGCCCCTCGAGTGGCTGAAAGGTCCCGCCGGATCGCCGTCTGCACGTGGCGTCGCGCTGCTGTTCACGCATCCCGTGATCCTCGACACGCAGCTCAGGGCCATCGTGCGGGCCGCTGAGCACGTCCGGGTGCGTGTCCTCTTGCCGCTCGTCACCTGCGCCGGCGACGTCGAGCGAATCCGCGCGCTATGTCACGGAAAGGTCGACGTAGGAGCAATGGTCGAGACTCCCGCCGCCGTGGAGAAGATTGACGAAGTCGCCGCCGCCGCGGACTTCATCTGCATCGGCACGAACGATCTCTTCGCGAGCATGACGGGCCAGGACCGCGCGGATACCCAATCGCTCGACGCGTCTGCTCTGAGGATGATCGAGCGGGTCATTGCGGGCGCTCACGCCCGCGTCCGCAAAGTGACCGTCTGCGGTGAGATGGCAGGAGATCCGCATGGGGCGCAGGTGCTCGTGGGGCTGGGTGTCGACGCCATCAGCGTCGCCACAACGCGTTTCGCCAGGGTGAAGCTTGCGCTCCGGGACGTCACCATCAACGCCTGCCGCGCGGTGGCGCGAAGGGCCCTGAGCTGAGGCCCGACGCATCGCGAGCTCCGGTCACCACCGCTCACGGTGGAAGAACAATGCGGATGAAACGCACCACCGTTCCTTCGAGGGAGGTGACTGCAGAACTAGCCGTCGCGCCCCCGAGTGGCTTTGACCGCCGATAGGATACCGAATCCCATCAGGACGAGCCCACCGGCAACGATCCACGGTGTGGGTACGTGCAAGAGGGTGGCGGCATAGATGAACCCCCCCAGTGCGATCGCGATCCCAACCAGATACATTCCGAAGGACATGTGGTCCGCTCTCGGCCCTCGCCGCCGATCCAGTCTACGCCTCCCGGCCATTGGGAGCCAGAAGCCCGGCGCCGGCGGGAATCGAATGGTGTGAGATCGTTGTGATCGTCCCTCCTTTGTCGCCCAACGCATCGGCATCGCCAGCCAAGTCCGAGCCGGTCGAGGTCATCACCCCCGCGCGCACCGAGGAGCGGCGCGCCTTCGGCTTTCTCGCGCTCGTCGCATTGGCTGCCCTGGTGTACCTGGCGCTGCCCGTCGGAGTAGGGCTGTTTCTCGGCGCGCTTCTCGCTTTCGCCTTGGAACCGATCTACGGCTGGCTTCGAAAAAGGGGGGTGAAGGCCAGCACGGGCGCTCTCTCATGCGCGCTCGGCGCGACGGTGGTTGTGTCATCGGCAGTCCTGGCGATTACGACCCTGCTCGTCACCCGCGGAATCGTCCTCCTGGCGGTCCTGCGGGCGCAACTCGCGCCTGGCGGGGGCGCTCGCACATTCGCCGAGAACGCGATGACTCGGCTGGCCTCCTTGCACGTCAACACGGCGGATATCTCTCAGCGCCTCGAGAGCGAGACGGTGTCCCTTGCCTCACGCGCGGCGGGAGTCACCGCGGAGGTTGCGGGGCTGACCTTCAGCGGGCTCCTGACGCTCTTCTTCATGACGCTGGCCGCGTACTTCGTCCTTCGTCATTGGAACGGCATCGTCACGCGCAGCGAGCGGATGCTGCCATTCGAGCGAGGGCACACACACGCCCTCATGGACCAGTTTCGCAGCGTCGGCCGCGAAGTTCTTTTGGGCACGGTGGTGACCGGCGTCGTCCAAGGGCTCTTCGCTGCGATCGGGTATTGGGTCACCGGCGTACCCGAGCCGGCGTTCTTCGGTGCTCTTACGGCCCTCGCGTCGCTCATCCCCGGCATTGGAGCGCTCCTCGTCTGGGTTCCCATCGGAATCGCCCAAATCGCGTCCGGCCACGCAGGAAGCGGGATGGTCGAACTCATCTATAGCGCACTGACGGTTGGAATCGCGTCGGACTACTTCATTCGTCCGCGGCTCGTAGGGCGCGAGAAGAGCATCCCTTCCATCTTCATGTTCATCGCCCTCTTCGGAGGTGTATCGGTGTTCGGCGTCATTGGATTGATCCTGGGCCCAGTCACGGTGACGTTGTCGCTCGCAATCTTGAGGACGTACGAGCGGGAGGCTGCGGAGCGGGCGGCGTGAGGAAGGCGAGTGGCCAGGTTCGGCTGCTACTTCGGAAGCCGCTCGAGGTGCTCTCGCGCGCGTGCGAGGTCCTCTTCGACCGTCGCCACCGCGCGCGTCGCCCGCGCCGCCTCGGTTTCCGCCTGCTTTCGCACGCGCTCCGCATCCGCAGCCGCCTTGCGAGCCTCGGCGACCGAGCGTTCCAATGACGTGACGCGCGCGCGCGCCTCGTCGATGGCTCGCTGCTTCTGCTGGCGAATGTGATCGGCCTCCGCCTTTCGCGCCGCTTGCTCCTCCGCGTGCCTCGAAGGACTCTGTCCGCCGGCCGGCTTCAGCGGCTTCGGATGCCGACCGCCTCGACTCGGATTGAGTCCGCCGAAGGGGTCGTCCACCGTCATGTCTTGAGTCAAACGCCCGGCCTTGAGCTTTTCACGCTCGGCCTCGTTTGCCGCGAGCGCCTGAAGCGTCTCCCCCATACGCCGAGCTTGCGCCGACGACAGGGACACCCCGTCGGCTGCCAGGAGCGCCCGGGCCGCTCGAACCGCCTCCCCAATCGCTTCCCGGAATCCGCGCGCTCCGTCGCGAATGGCGTCGGCGTTCTGGTTGTGGGCGTCCGCAGCAGTCTTCCAGGATTCGACGATAGCGTCGACCAGTTCTGGATGACTCCTCGCCACCTGGTTGATGGCCCAAGCCGTTCGCGTGGGTTTGTTCATCGTGCCCAGTCGCCGTGCGGCTTCGGCGTCACCCTCGGCCCGCAGACGCGCTGCCAGATCCTTTCGAAGCGAAACGAAGCGATCGAAGGGTGCGGCGTAGAGCTCGTTCAGAGGACCTTCCAAGGAGCGGGCGCCCGGCCCTTTGCCGCTCATGCTGCGGGAGGTAGCATCTCAGGCGAACCCATCTCCACTTCTAAACGCCGCGCATCGACGCGCGCGGCTGCGGTACGACGTCGATGGGCTCGATCTTGAGCCACGCCGTGCTGTTCTGGGCGCGTTTTCTGTCCTTTTCCGTGACGTGCACCAGCACGATGCGACGGTTTCGCATCACCGGGCCGAGGTCGATCGCGGTTCGGTCTTGAAGGGCGGCCGGAATGTGGCCGCCGTTCAGATGAGAGACGACCTGCTCGAGAAGGAGATAGGACGGCCACGCGGTCGGCGCCGAGTCGATGAAGATCGAAGAGGCCGCAGACATCCTGGGCAGAAAGTGGCCGAGGATGCTCAACACGTCGTCGGGGCCATGTTTGAAGTCCGAGAACAGGAGATCGATTTTTTCGTTGGCGAACGGATATCGGTCGAAGTGCAACCGCTCCTCGAGCTCGATCTTCTCCTTCACGAACGAGATTTGACTCCGAAGTCCGAGAAGGTTCGATACTTCATCGAAGTACTGGCCCGGCGTCGTAGCCTCGAGCGGGCCGAAGCCAATCCCTCTCAGATGCGCGATCGTCTTGCCGAGGAGTCCGTCGTACCTCTCGAATTGATTCAGGTCGTCCACGGTCCAAACGTGGCCCACGCCGTTTTGCTTCGCCGCAAGCGCCATCCAGAATGCCGACGCGCCCAGCCCCGTTCCAAGCTCGACGATCGCAACCGGTGCCTGCATGCGCACCAGTGAATACAGAAACAGCGAAAAGTCTTCCGTGCCGAACACCGCACCGGCGACGTCGCCGAGAAGCAGGAGCTTCGCCCTTTCGTCCATCGCGGCGCGCCCGTCAGACGAACACGGAAGGCGCGACTCAGTCAAGCGCGCGAACGGGGCATCATTCGCAAGTTCGGACGCGCCCAAGGGCAGCGGTCGCATGGAAATACGAAAAGAATTTGAAGAACCCCGCGCCTTCGCCCTCAAGCCCCGCCTCCGTCGGCCGTTTTCTGAGACGCTGCTCCGCGTTTCCGGCCTCGTGAGCCATTCCGGGGTCGGGCGTGGGGCAGCACGATCCCCCGCCCCATATTGCGCCTTTTTGCCCGCGACCTTGTTAATTCGGTCGTGCCAATAGGTGCATTGTGTCGTCGGTCGAGCTGGTGAAAGGCAAGCTCGTCGCCATCTCGACGGCGGTGCACTAATCTCCGCCCGGCTCCAGCGCCTGTGCGAGATAGCGCTCGGACACCTCCCCGACTCCGTAGCGCGCCCTCGCGTAGCGGCGGAGCGCGCTTGACAGGGGTTCGCGCCCGGAGACCTCGAGCCGTACGGCGAGCGACTCGAGCGTCTCGGCCCGGTCACGCACGAACCCTTCCTTCGCGAGTCGAGCCTCGAACCGCACGAACACCCCGGGCGGCGCGTCGACGTCGTCCTCGACCTTGCGGCCCCGCAGGCCTCGATTGCGCCAGGCGCGCACCGCGAACGCGACGAGCGCGACGCCACCGAGCGCGGGGATTGTTCGTTCCGGGGTTGCGGCGGCGGCGTCGTAGAACGCGACCAGCGACGTCCACAAGTAGTCGAAGAACGCGGCCACCGTGAGGTCGTTGGACTCGGCCAGCGTCGGCGCCGCCGGTGTCGCATCGAAGACCTCGAAGGCCGAGCGTGTCGGGTCTGACGCGACGGGAACGTACGCCTCGCCCCACGCATGGGCGTGCTTCGCGCGCACCACCGCATAGCCCCCGAAGCCGTTGTGCTCGACGACCCGATAGCCCGCAACGAGTCGCGCGGGAATGCCCAGGGCACGCGCGAGCGCCACGAAGGCCGACGCGAAGAACTCGCAGTGGCCCTGCCGGTGCACGAGCAGAAAGTCGAGCAGCGCCGACTGGCCCCGGGGCGTCGCCGGCCGGTCAAGCGTGTAGGTGAAGTCCTCGTGCAGGCGCCGAACGATAGCTTGAACCCGCGCTCGATCGTCCCCGACGCCAGCGGTCCATTCGAGCGCGAGCGCCCTCAACTTCGGAGCCAGGCCCGGCGGCGCCTTCCGATCGAACTCCGTCGGGGGGTCGACCTCACCCGTCGAGGGAGCGAATGCCCACTGCCTCACGCCACGAGCCGCCGGGCGGAGCGCGCCAAGCCCGTCGGCCTTCCACTCCGTGTCGCTCACGATGCGATAGCCGCGCGGTGCGAAGAGCCACTGGGTGGCGTCGACCGACTCGACATCGGTCCGCGCAGACGTCGCGGCACCTGTCAGCTCCGCGGCGCCGTGCGTCGACGTGCTCCAGTACGTTCCGTCGAAGGAGTCGAACACGGAGCCACGCAGGTAATCGGCCTCGGCGCCGTGCAGCCGCAGCACGATGTCTTCATTGGTGCGGATGAACCCCGGCTCGTCGAGGCGGACGTGCGGCGTGAAGCTGGTACGGGCCGCCGAGGGCGCGAAGAGCGCCTGGAATCGCCGGTTGGTGGCGCGGTCGAGCACGGGCAGCGACAGCGAGACGAACGTGGACAGCACCGCGGCGAGCCCGACGACGCTCACCGCCGTCCGCGGGATGCGCTTCCAGCTGCGAAGGGCCTCGAAGCCGCCGCCGAGGTCGACCAGGAGCGAAGCGGCGAGCGCCACCGCCCCGTAGGGGTACGCGGCGCTGCGGACGCCGACGCCTTCGGCAACGCACGCGAGGATCACGAGCGTCCGATCAAAGCTGCGGCCGAAGAGCGCACGTTGAAAGAACAGCCGCACGGCGGCGATGCTCGAGAGGAAAACCGCCGCCGACAAGCCCAGCGCGGGCTCGGTCGTGGTCGTCCTCACCCACAGCACCGATACCGCCGCGGCCGTGATCATCCAAAGCAGGGCGTTGAACGTGCTGAGCGAGGCGCGCCAAGGCACGACGACCGATCCCAGGGCAAGCATGGCTAGCCCGAGCGGCCAGTAGAAGGGAGCCCCGCTCGTAACGAGCAGCAGCGTCACGCAACCCAGCGGCAGCGCCGCGACCACGCGCCGGGTCAAAGGAAAAGCCCCTTTCCCGCGACGATCGAGGCGACGGGAACGACCTTCACGCCGGCGCTCTCGGGGGCCCCGACGGCGATGGCGTGCACGCGCACGCCGCTCTTCTCCACGCCCCGGACGAACGTTTTCCGGGCCTCGTCCCAGGTGTCGACGATCATCACCACGGCCGACAGGCGTGCGAGGTAGGGCGCCAGCCGCTCGAGGAGCCGCCTGCGGTCTACTTTTGCCTCGAGTTCGGCCACCGCGAGGTGGTCCAGCGCCTGCTCCAGGAAGCCCAGGCTGCGTCCCAGCGTGAGCGCGTGAATCTCCCCGCCCGTCACCAACAGGTCCACGAGCGCGTCTCCGCGGCCGAGGTGAGCAACGACGCCGGCAGTGAGCGAGACCGCGGCCTCGAACGCTTCGTCGCTCCGCGACGAGCGCGTCCGGGGCGCGACGCAGTCGAGCACGACCCCCACCCGCGTGAAGTACTCCTCCTGGTACTCGCGCACCGCAGGTTTGCCGGTGCGCGCCCACGTGCGTGCCGACAGATCACGGATACGGTCACCCTTTCGATACGGCCGAACGCCGCGCAGATCCATCGACTCGCCGGTCTTCGAGGCGAGCGCGACTCCCCCCGGCTGATGCCGGCTCTCGAGCTCCACGCCGAGGCGCAGGACGTTCGCCGGCCGCGGCACCACGCGCAGCCGGACCGGGGCGCTCTGCAGCGGCGGACCCGAGGCGAGGCCGAACGGCACGAGTGCGCTCACGCGGAAACGCCCGAGCGTCAGGTCGCCACGTTCGGAGAAGCGCGCCTTCATTGTCGTGCTCGAGCTCGCGCCGAACTCGACGTCGGCCATGGCCGCGGGGCGCGAGAGCCAGCGACCGAAGTACGGCAGGAACGGGCCCTCGACGCGGAGCCAAGCGGTAGTCGGTCCGGGCGCGGTGCGCGCACACTCCACGACGAACGACACCTCGGTCCCTACGAACACCCGGGGAGGAGCGTGCACGCGCAGCGAAAGCCCGGACACGCGGAGCGACGGGCTCACCAGCAGCGAGGCGAGGATCGCCGACACGAGCATCGAGAACAGCAGGTAGACCTGGGTGTGGGTGACGTCGACCGCGAAGGCGCCTGTCACGAGCGCGATCGCGAAGAGCCAGCGCCCCTCGCGCGTGAAGGCCCGGTAGAGGCGCAGCAGCCACCTTCCTCCGCGCGACGACGACTCGCCGAACGGCTCCGCGATGGGCCTGCGCGAGCGCGCGGCCGGGATGAGAACGTAGTTCATGCGCTGCCAGTTGATCGCACGCCACCGGGCCAGCCACGAACGTGCCACGCTCACGTGGGCACGCGGACGGTAGAGACGATCCGCGTCACGACGCGGGCGCCGTCGCCGCCCCCGTAACGGACCTCGTCACGCAGCGCCACGCGATGCGAGAGCGTCGCGACAGCGATCGCCTTCACGTCCTCGGGGCTCACGTAGTCGCGGTCGCACATCAACGCGTGCGCCTGCGCCGCGCGGAAGAGGGACAGCGATCCACGCGGGCTGACCCCGAGACTGAGCTCCGGATCGCTGCGTGTGGCCTCGACGATCGCGAGCAGGTAGCGCGCCACGAGTGGCTTCACCTGGATGTTGCGGACGGCCTCCTGGATGGCCACGAGGTTCTGCTGGGTGCACAGCGCGGTCAGCTCGTCGAGCGGGTCTCGGGTCTGATGCGCAAAGAGCATCGCAAGCTCGTCTTGCGGGCTCGGGTACCCGATCGAGATCCGGACGAGGAAGCGGTCGAGCTGGGCCTCGGGAAGCGGGTATGTGCCCTGATAGTCCGCCGGGTTCTGCGTCGCGACGACGAAGAAGGGCGCCTCGAGCAGGTGGGTCTCGCCCTCGACGGTCACTTGGGACTCGTTCATGGCCTCGAGGAGCGCGGCCTGTGTCCGTGGCGAAGCGCGGTTGATCTCGTCGGCGAGCATGATGTTCGTGAAGACGGGGCCGCGATGAAACGAGAAGGTGCCTTTCTCCGGGTCGAGGACCAGCGAGCCAGTGATGTCGCCGGGCAGCAGATCGGGCGTGAACTGCACGCGGGTGAAGCGCACGCCGAACACCTTTGCAAGCGCCTTCGCGAGCGTCGTCTTGCCCACGCCGGGCACGTCCTCCAAAAGCACGTGCCCGCCGGCGAAGATGCCGATCAGGGCGAGATCGATGACGCGTCCCTTGCCGCGCAGCACCTGGCTCAGCTCGGCGCGCAGGTCCTCGATGAGTTGGTGATGGACCGCCACGTTCGTGCCGAGTGTCGCAGATCTGCAGCGACGCGTGCGAAGGGCTCGCTCGCGCCGGTGCGGAGCTGGAACCACGCTCGCCCTCCGTGCATTCAGTGAGCGGGCCCGACCGTATACGCCGGCGTGAATGTGTCGACGTCGCCGACTCCTGACGTGGGGTCCCAATTGTCGACGACCAAGCCGTTCGACAAGCTCCCCGCTTGTGCCAGGAACGTCCGCACCGTATCGGCGGCCGACTGGAGGTCGGTCAACTGGGGCCGCGCGCTATCGCACGCGCCGGCCGATGAATCGCTCGTATCGGACGGTCCGGCGCTCCCGGGCCCTGTATTCTCGTATTCGTAAAGCCTGTTGGCTGGGCAGCTCTGCGCGTCCGTCGTGGGCGCGCACGCCCAGTCCGCATTGCAGAACGGCCGCTTCGTCGTCGCGGCAGGCAGCCATGGCGCCGAGGCGACTTGCGGTCCGAGCACGGAGTTTCGCACCACGGCCATGCCGTTGGGGTAGTGGCCGGCAGCGACGCACATCGACAAGTACGCGGAGGAGTCCGCGCCGCAGCTTCGGTCCCACGCGCGGCCGAGCCCGACCGCGCCGACGGCCGTAGTCGCGTCGGCGGTAAAGGTTCCGCCATTGATGAGAATGCCGTACGCATTGCGGGAGTCCGTGCTCGGGGCGAGCGCTTGCCCCTTCACCGTGCGGTCGCTCACAAACTGGATCTGGCTCGCATCGATGACCAGCGACGCACCACCGAAAATGAAGTCGACGTCTCCCTCTACATACGAATGCGTCATATAAACGCGCACGACCGTGTCGGCGTTCGGCGCTTCGGCATAGAGCGTATCTTGATGCCCCGAGACCCGTACGTTCTCCAAGGTCACCTGGTCCGCTTGCGTCATCAAAGCGACCGCTTGAGTGCCCGAGCTAGCCATCGACGTCAAAGTGGCCGGGGTCACATCATTCGAAAACGTGAGGTTCTTGGCTCGAAAGCCGTTTGCCAAAACGGTGAAAGTCGCGCTTCCGGCGGTTCCGTAGGTCGTGGCACTAGCGTTTGGGACGCACGGATTGGCCGCCGCTCCTGGGGCTTTCGCCTTCCCGTTGTAGTTGTCGTACACGATGACGGTTTTTGTCGCATCCGGGCTCGTGCTGTAGAGCGTGATTGGCGGGGCGTTCGCTCCGACACAAACGACCTCGCGGTACGTGCCGGGGAGCACCCGGATATAGACACGATTCTGTCCACCCGCCGCAACTGCGGCATCGACTGCACTCTGCAGCGTGGAGTACCCACCGCCATCACCCACCTCGGAAACGGCGTTCGAGTCGGCAGCGGCGTTCGAGTCGGCAGCGGCGTTCGAGTCGGCAGCGGCGTCCGAGTCGGCATTGCCTTCCGCGTCCGGCGACGCTGCGATCGCGGACGGGTGGGTCGCGCCGCAGTCCGTTCCGGCCAGTGAAAACACCATCACGAGACGCAATCGCCGGCAACGCTCCTTCATTGCAGCATGGCCTTGGGGGCGGCCGGCTGCGCGCAGAGCAGCTCGATGAGGTCAGAGAACGACTGCGCGGAGAAGTCCGGCTCGGAACACGCGCCGAAGCCGTAGCTCGCGTGGATGAAGGGAACGCCGCAAGCGGCCGCGGCGGCCTGATCGCCGTTCGTGTCTCCGACGAAGAGCGGCGCTTCCAGGCCATTTCGCGCGACGACGTTGCGGAGGTTCTCCGCCTTGGAGAGGCCGGTACGGCCCCAGCACTCGAAGTCTCGAAATAGCGGGTCGAAGCCCGTACATCGGAAGAACGTCTCGATGTATCCGGCCTGACAGTTGCTGACGATGAAAAGTGGAACGATACGGTGGAGGCGATTCAGTCCGAGCGGCACTCCGGGGAAGAGCGCTCCGCCGAGCTCGGCGACCAGGCGGTTGTCTTCCTCCGGGGTCTCCGCGACGAGCGTCGCGATGTGAAGCTCGGCCAACCCCCGGAACACTTCGCGGATGCACGCCTCGTGCGGCTTTCCCGCCACGCCTCGGACATCGGCTGCCACAATTTCGCGGAAAGGAATGCCGTGCCGCGCGCGAACCCGGTTCCATCCGACCGAGCAAGCCTCACTCGTGTCCCAAAGGGTGCCGTCCAAGTCGAACACCACACCATCGAAATCGATCATTGCGCTCGCCTGCGCTGCGAGGCGTTAATGCCTCGGCGGATCCGAATCATCTCTCGCGACGAACGTGGAGACGGCGAGGAGACGTCTGTTTGCATCGCACGCTCGATTGCAGCCGTCATCGCCTCGGAGACGGAAAGGCGCGGGTCGGCCCCGCAGCCCGCGTTTCGAATCGCGGCGCCCCCTCGGGGTTTATAGGCGGATGAGAATTCAACCGCTCGACGGGAAACGAATGGGCAGAGGACACTTGGTGCCCGGTCAGTGGTACAAGATATGTCCTGGTACTGCGATGTTTCTTGGCACTCCGGTGTTCCACCCCGTCCGAGGAAGCTTGCCATGCACCGTTCGGCCTTCGGGTTTTTGTTCGCGAGCGTTCCGCTCATTTTTGGCTGCGGCAGTTCGGCATCGAGCAATCCAAACTCCGCAGTCGTCGGCGGAAAGACGCCGCCGGGTAACTCGGGGGGCGCAGCAACGGCGATAGACGGCGGATCGCCCGCCGGAAACGGAGTTGCCACAGCGCCGCCCGGGGGCTCGGACGGCGATGCGTCCGGCGGAGGGCCGCACCCCGGTGCGGGCGGACAAGCCGTAGCGGGAGGCGGCACGGACGCAGCGACATCGTCGAGCAGCTCGGAGGGGGGCGGCCCGACCGCACTCGATGCGACGGCCGGTCTACCGTCGTCCGCAGACGAAGGTGGAGCAACGGACCCCGGCACCCTCGGGGACGGCGATTTCACGATTTCGCCGCCGTACATGACCGGTCGCGTGGCCGTCACGAACGTGCCCCACAGCACCGCGTACGCGTTCACGATGACGTCGACCGTGGTGTACCCGGCGAACGGACCCCGGGTTGTCACCGTGTACATCCCCCAGCAATACGTGGACGGCGTGGCCGCGCCATTCATCGTCGTTCAGGACGGCAACGCCCCGGCCACCGGGTTGCCCGAGATCGTCACCGCCGGCGAGAACCTCTACGGCGACCCGTCGCCGACCAACCGCATCCCTCCGCTGGTCTGGGTTTTCGTTCCGCCCGGCAGCGATCGCAGTGGGGAATACGACACGGTCAGCGATGCGTATTCTCGATTCATAAACGGCGAAGTTCTTCCCCTCGTCGAGTCCAACGCATCCATCAAGGCGGCGTATCCGAATTTCAAGCTGACCACCGACCCGGACGGGCGCGCTGCATACGGCTGCAGCTCGGGGGCGCCGGCGGCGATGGGCATGGCGTGGTTCGCCGACTACCACCGTGTGGTCTCCTATTCCGGGAGCTTCGTCGCGCTCCAGAAGACGACCGCGCACCCCGCCGGCGCGTGGGAGTACCCGGCGATGATCCTCGCGACCCCAGCGAAGCCTTTGCGCATTTTCCTCGAGGTCGGCCAGGACGACAACGGATACATGGCCACCGCGGCGTCGGACATGAACTGGGTGATTGCCAACCAGAACATGGCTGCGGCGCTCAAGATGCAGGGATACCACTACCGTTTCCTCTTCGCGAACGGGGCGACCCATTGCGACGGGTCGGTGAAGTCGCAAACCTACGAGGAGACACTGAGCTGGTTGTGGCGCGGCTACGCGACCAACTGAGGGAGGCCCGAGACGTTGCCAGTCCGCTTGCCCTCGAGTCCCGCGGCGACCGGCCGCGACGCCCGCCGCAGAGCGACACTGGCGAGGACGACGAGGGCCACGACCGCTGCCCCGCCGCCGGGGCCTCTCTCTTGACCGGCCGCGACGTCGCAGGTGCAGCCGCCCTTGGCGGATGGACCGCCCGCGATAGCCTCCGGACTTCCTTCCCCGGGGAAGCCCATTCCGGAGTCCGACGGGCCCGCCGCAATCGCGCCCGGGGTCGAGCCCTCGGCCTCACTGGCGTCGGGTTGGCCCGTGCTCGCGTCGCCGCCTTCGTCCGGTACCGGCGGCACCGGATTGCCAGCATCTACGGACACCGTCGCAGCGTCGCCGTCGGGGCCCGCCGCCGCGGCGTCAGGCAGCCCGCCGGCGTCAGCCGCGTCGGGCAGCCCGCCGGCGTCACCGGCGGCGCGGCCGGTGGCCACATCGTGGATGACTGTGCCGTGCCGCACGACGCCTCCCAGACCGGGTAGCGCCACCCATGCCGACCACTTGCTCAGGTCCGGGCTCGTCGCAGTGACGAATGGCAGGCTGCCCTGACCGTCCATGAAGATGCGCCACGTGCCGTCGTCGAGCTGGAGGACGGCGGGACCCTCCATGCCGGAGCCCCAGCCCGCCCAGTCACCTGTTCCGACAAAGGTCCACGGGCCGGTCAGCGCGGGGGCGGTCGCGTGCTCGCAGTATCTCGTCGTCTCGTTTTTGGCAAAGGCGTGGTAGGTCGCACCGACTTTCAAGACGAACGTGTCGATGTAGTTCGGTCCGAAACCCAAGGGGACCGGGGCCGACCACGAGGTGAGGGTCGAGTCCAGCGCAGTGAAAAGATACGGTCTGAAATCCGAGTCTGTGTTCAGCGTGTCGATATTGGCGGTGACGTAGACCGTGCCCCCTTCGATATACCATTCCGGCGCCCAAGTATGCGCAACCCCGGGCACCCCCGCGTCGACGGTCGTCACGTTGGTCCAGTGGCTCAGGTCCGCGCTCTTCGCGATACTGAAATGGTCCTCTTTGCCGCAGCAGTTAGCGGTGAGCGGATCGGTGTACGCGACGTAGTACATCCCGTCGACGTGCTTCATGATACTTGGATCCCGGATATATCCGCTCGACCCGCCGAAGCCGGTGTTGGACAGCAATGTGAAATTCAGCGCGTCGGGCGACGTATAGAGGGATAGCTTCATGCCTGCCGCGTCGTCGCCCGTGAAGGTCGAGAAGATGCTTCCGAACGCCATCGCCGGGCCCGTGCAGAAGAGCGCCAAGACCACGGCCGCCATGGCGAGCGCTTTGCGTGGAGAGTGTCGAATCACCCGAGGCTTCGCTCCGAACTCACGTCTTGCGACGACGTCCTCGCGCCAGCACCTCGTACACTCCGCGGATCCGCCATCATGGGTGATCGTGGCCGACTCGGGCGCGCTTCGTGATCAAAATGAGGCCTTTATGCAGTTGGGCACTCCAGTATGTCCACCGAAAAAAGCACGCGCGACGGTACCCCATTCGCTGTTGAGATGCGGGCAGTGCTCAGGTATGGCTGAGTTTGGAGGAGTTGACCCACATGACGACGCGTTGGATGACGTTGGGGGCGATGGTGTTCGTCGGGGCGTTCGCCTTGCTGGCGGCGTGTTCGGGCGACAAGGGATCCACTGGGCCGGCAGGGGCAGCGGGCCCGGCCGGTGAGGCTGGAGTCCCAGGCGCCCCAGGTGCCCCGGGGCCAGCAGGCGAAGCTGGGGCACCGGGCGCGCCTGGAGAGGCTGGGCCGCCAGGTCCGCCAGGAGAGGCAGGCCCCCCTGGACCCGCTGTCGTCATTTCGGAAGCCGCGAGGCACGGGCTCACCATCGCTCCGGTCCCCCTCACTCTGACGGGGCTCACGTCGAGTCAGCTCGAGCTGGTCGGCAACGGCAGCTACATCGTGAATGCGCTGGCCGATTGCGCCAGCTGTCACGGGGCCGCGCCGGCCTACCTCGGCGGCGGCTGCGCGACCCCCGACGCGGGTCCCCCGGCTTGCACTGGGCTCACATTCGCAACGCCGGGCTTCACCGTCTTCGCCAGTAACCTCACGCCGGATCCGACAACGGGGCTTCAGCTGACTCTGGCGCAGTTCATCAGCGCGATACGCACCGGCGCGGACTATCACGGGGTCGCCGCCGGCGCCTCCCCGACCGAGTCCATGCTCGTCATGCCCTGGGTGACGTTCCGATGGATGTCGCTCGACGACCTGCGGTCAGTCTACGCCTACCTCCGCGCGATTCCTGCCGTCTCGAACGCCGTGCCGACCGATTCGAAGACGGCTACCGTCGCGCCGCCGACCGGACTGCCCGTCGAGCCCTCAGCGTACACGGCGGGCGACCAGGCCGCACCAGGGACGCCGCTCCCGCCCGAGACGACCCCCACCGGAGCCGATTCGTCCGCGCCGGTGCCGGATCCCGGGTTCATTCTCCGCGGGCTGGCCCTCAACCCTCTGACCCAGGTCCAGACGGGTGCACTCGACGCGACGACGCTCCCGCTCTTCGGGCGAGGCTCGTACATTGTCAACGCGATCGGCGACTGCAGTGGGTGCCATACCAACATCGACAACCCGGCGACGGGCGCGATTAACACCGCCGCGTACCTGACCGGCGGCCAGGTCTTCGACCTGGGCGTCCTGGGCGTGCCGCCGCCCGTGCAGCAGATCTTCGGGTACACCCGTGCCGCGTCCGCGAACCTCATCGGCAATACCAACGGGTTCTTCAACAAGTCGACCGTCGACTTCGCCACTTTCGAGACGCTCATCACCGAAGGGATCCACTCGGAGGATCCTGCACCCCAGCGGCGGGTCGCGTTCCCGATGCCCTGGTCCTTTCTCAAGAACCTGACGCTCGGTGACTTGCAGTCCGTCTACACGTACCTGAACCAAGTGGCGACGCAGTACGGCAAGGTCACGCAGGTGGGCGCGAGCGACAAGGTCATCCCGGATCCCGCGATCTACTGCGACCCGACCACCGCGTGCCCGACCGGCTGGAGCTGCAGCT
>CAZVPE010000126.1:0-16133 GCA_964628155.1 uncultured Polyangiaceae bacterium
ATCGCGCTCCGCGGGAGCGGGACGCAATGGGCGAGCACATCCACCGTCGCCGTCGGCGGGAAGCCTTGCACGGCGGTGTCCCTAACCGACCCGACCGATCTTTCTTGCACGACACCAGCGGGATCGACCGGGACGCAAGACGTGACCGTGACCAACTCCGACGGCACGCTCGACCAAGCCCGCGATGCGTTCACGTACAGCGACTCGCCCGACGGCTATCGCGGCGGGCTCACGGGTGGGACGCTCTCCGGCAACCTCACGGTGCTGGCGTTCGATTCGTTCACCGGGTCTCCGCTCACGGGGGGACGAGCGATCGCCGGCTCCAGCCTCCCGACCGCTATCTTGGGAACCTTCGATTCGTCGGGCACCGTGCGCCTCAGCGGCCCTTCGCTGACCGGCACGGTCACGGTCACGGTGGCCGCGAAGTGCCACCAACCGATCACGTTCGTCGACGTCCCGGTCGACACCGTGACCGCGTACCTGGACCCCGAGCTCGACCCGTCCTGCGGCCAAGGCGATCCCCCTTCCAGCGGCAACTACTACGCGACGAGCAACGGCAGCATCGTCGGTGAGCTCGTGTGGCCCTCGGGGCCCGAGTTTACGAGCGCGAGCTGGGGCAACGTGCCGATGCCGACGGGCAACCAGCGACGCGCCGCCTACGTCTTTCCGACGACCCCCAACCCGCTCCAACCGTTCCAGCTCCCGTCGACCTACTTCGCGACCACGCCGGACTCCACCGGAAACGTCGGCTTTCAGTACTCGGCGACGGCGCAACCCGGCAATCAGACGCTCTACGCGCTCGCCGGCCTCGAAGATCGCTCGGTCTCCCCGCCTTGGTTCGAGCCCTACGCCATGGGGGTCGCGAGGGGTGTCCTCGTGCAGCCTGGACAACAGACGACCGGCATCGACATCCAGATCAGCACCCTCCTCGACCACGCGGTCGTCACCCAGCCGCAGCCCCCGGCGCCAACGCCGCTCGGACCCGACCGGCTCCTCTCGACGTTGGCGATCGATGTCGGCGCGAACCAATTCGCGATCTTGCCGCATGGGACGATTTCGTCGCTTCTTCCCATCTCGGGTCAGGTTTCGTTCGTCGGAGCCCCTTCGCTCGACGGCACGCTGTCCGGTTGCTCCTACGATCTCACCGGGTCGGCCGTCACGGGCGCCAACGGGCTCGCGCCCATGTCCGTCGTGAACCGCGTCGAGACCACGCTCGCCAACGACCCGGTGACCGTCGGCGGATTCTTCGCGATTCCGACGCTCGTCGAGCCGTCGGCGGCCGGTTGGAGCGGCACGCACATCGCGCTTCAAGCGACGGGCGCCATCGACCTCGTCGACGTGCGGATTTCGTCGGGGGACGGGCTCGTGACCTGGCAAATCGTCGCACCCGGTTCGGACCTGTCGTTCGACGTCCCCGATCTCTCGCAGATTGCGGGCGTCACTTCCCTGGTGCGCGGGCCCACGGTGACCACCTTCTCGATCGCGCGCCTGAATTCGTTCGCGTACGCGTCGCTCCGTTACGGTCAGTTTGCGGCCGTCCCGAGCGGCGCCTGGAGCGCCTTCGCGCTGGATACCGCCACGGGGTCGTATTGAGGGCTAAAGTCCGCCGGCGCCTTTGAAGCGCCCGCGGTGCGGCGAGACGAGGCTGGCGAGGCCTGTGTCCGTATGTCCGCTGGCCCCTCGAAAGCGTAAACGTGGACGTAACGTCCACGTCCACGACGGCCTTCGAGGGCGTTCGACGCACAAGACTTGCCAGGCCTGCGGCCTCTTTGCTTCGTCGGGAAAGAAGCGCTTTACCGCCGTTCGAGCGGCCCGATCGGCCAGTCGACCAAGAGGGGGATTCGCGCTCCTGGCCCGGACTGCCGCACAGCGCGTGCGCACTCATCGATCGTAATGCGCCGCGGACCGAACGGGGACGCGTCGGCCGCGTCCGAGTCCATGAGCAGCGTGGGTGCGTCGACTCCGTAGTCGTCGGGGTGGCCGGGCAGATCCATGAGCACGTGCCCGAGCTCGTGCGCGAGCGTCAGGCTGCTTTTCCGAGCGCGGATGCCGGCGCGGTCGAGCAGCACCACGTTGCGCACGCTCGAGAGATCGCTCCCGATGAACGATTCGCCGATCCGCCCCCCCCCGGCGAAGAGCGGCACGACGACGACTTCAATCGTGGTGGGGTCGCCGTCGTCGATTGCCTTGAGCAACGTCCGCTCTTCGAGCGTACCGGCCATCGCGTCCATGTCCGTGAAGTGCCGGAGGCCGTCGCTCAAATCGACCGAGCCGATGCGAACGCTCAGCGTGGGGTCCGTCGACAGCGAAGTCCCGGGGACGGTATCGACCGCGACGAGCGAGCCGTCCCTTCGTCGCAGCGACACGTCGACACTCGGCGCCAGCCCCGGGCCGATTCGCGCGTTCGGAGACACGACGGCCACGAACCCGGCTCGATCGGCCAGCCTGGCGAGGTCTCGCGCGACCCGATCGGGGCCTTCTCCCGAGGACGTCGGCACGACGATGGTCTTGTCGGCGACGCGCAATCGAATCTCCCCGCCGCTCGCGGCGATCCCCAGATCGTCTCCGATTGCCACCAGGTGCGAAGGAGGGGGGTCGAAGAGGCGAACTTCCTGCTGGTTGGGATCGCCGAACGTGAGGCCGCACTGTCCCCAAATGGCCGATGCCGAACCGAGCTCCGCTCGGAGCGCGCTGACCGCACCCGCGTCGGTGCCCCCTATTGCCGGCGCGCCGCCGGGGGTCACCCGCACCACGAAGGAGCGCAACGTGGCCCGCAACCGTCCGATGGGCCCGACCGGCGAGCTCCGCGGGCCGAGCACCCGAATCATCTGGGCCTTGCGACCTTCGGAGCGAAACACGACGGCGCCGCCGACCTCCGCTTTGATCGATCGCTCGGCGACGAGCGGGTGATCGCGATCGACGTCGTCGATGACCAGACGCAGCGGCGCACTCGCCCAGCAGCGCACGCCGACGTACGGACGGGCGCACGCCGACGGCGCCAGGGGGAGCCGCGGGATGGCGTCTATCTGCGCGCCGAGCGCGCTCACCGACTCGACGCCGATTTCGCGATCCCCGTCGAGCCCCGGGCCGTCGTCGATCAGGCCCATCACGACGCGCAGCGCGTCGACGTCGTCGTAGTCCGCGTCCGGGGGGCCTTCGACTCGCGTCGGGGGTGTCCTTTCGAGCGACGCGTGCGAGCGGGCCATGTCGACCAGCGCGCCCTTCCCGTCCCGCATGTCGATTCCGCGAACGTCGATGGTCACGTGCACCGGGGCACCAGCCGACTTGGCGACCAACTCGGCCCGTCCCGCGGACAGGCCCTGCGCCCACGCTCCCGCGGCTACGACCCGCCCCCAGGGAAGCGGCCTGCCGTTTGCCAGCACCACCCGCGCGTGCTCACCGCCCGATACGACCTGGAGCGTGGCGCCTGCGAGTCGAGCATCCAGAGGAGCCAGGTCCGCCCGCGCAAGTGGAGGGAGGATGCTCTGCTCGCCGTCGGGGTTCCCGTCGGCGTCGTCGTCGTCGCGGTCCGCCCAAACGGCGATCCGCAGCTGCGTCGAGTCGCCTGCGCGGGCGGGGATCTGCACGGCGATGGTCGCGCAGATCAACGCACCGAGCAGGCGCGCGTTCACTCGAGCCAGCCCCACTGGATCCACCGGAACGGCGTCTCCGTCAGCAGCGGGTCGAGGCCCGCGCCCCCTTTGGCCGCTGCCCGAAGCAGCGCTCCCCACGCGACGTTGCCGATGCTCCGCGACGCGAGCAGCTCTTCGATGAGCTCGGGCATCCGCGCGCGCGTCCCGCTTGCGAACTCGCTGTCGCCGACGGAGGTCACGTCCCAAAGCGCGGCGGCCGCCATTCCACGAAGCTCCTCGTGTTTTCCTCGCCCCGCCACCTCGGCCAGCGCTTCGCCCAACTCGTGGCGACCGTGGTCGCGGGCGAGATGCAATGCGGCGCGCACGCTCGTGTCGTCCGCGAGGGGCAAGGTGCGCGCGAGCGCTTCGAGCATCGGCCGCACCGAGGTCGAGCCCGCGCGCGCCAGTCGGAACAAGAACGTCGTGTCTCGATCGGCGCTCGGCCGGTCGGACAGCCGGGCAATGAGTTCGAGCGTCGGGCGCGTGGCCGGAGCCGGAGGCGGCGGCTTGCCCCGCACGACGGCATCGGTGTCGGAAAGGGCCCACGTCACGAGCGACCACGCGGTTCGAGCACTGCTCGGTCCGACCCCCGAGCGGACGCGTGCCTCGGCGAGCGGGGCCGAGTCCCCTGCCCGTACCGCCACCTCTGCAAGGACGAGCCAACGCCCGAGGTGCCGTTCGGCTCCGCGAAGGACCGATAGCGCGGGCGCGACCGGCGCGGCGACCGGACGCGCGCGCGAGAGCGGGACGAAGAGCTCGATGCACATCGAGATTCGGTGACTCTCTTTGATCATCGGCGCGAGTTGAGCGAGCAGCGCCCCGTTGGACTCTCCCCGCGCGACGCGCGCCAGCTCCGCGCCGAACGCGAGGTGCGACTGGCGGCTCGCGGCGACTTTCGCGAGGACCGGCGAGAGCTCGGGATCGCGCGAGAAGCACGCCGCACTGAGCGCCGCGGATCCCCCCGCCTCGTCCCCGGCGAGGGCCTGGCGGAGGAGCCCGACGACTTGCCGGTCTTGTGCCTCTGCGAGCGCTCGCAAGCCGCTCGCGTAGAGCTCGCGCTGCCGCGCACCGCGCCGCAAGAGCACCGCCGTGGCTTCGCCGAGGGATGCGCGAAGCGACGGGCTGAAGGGGGCAACCGCACGAAGCGCACCGGCCAGCTTCGCCTCGCTCACGGGCCGCCGCTTCAGAGCCGCATCGATCTCCTCTTCGAACCGGGTTCGCGCCCCCTTGTCGAGGAGTTCCGCACGAGCGAGCGGCGGCCGGACAGCGGCGCGACCGGCGACCGGCTCTCGCTTCCTAGCCTTGGCGAGGGGTGTGCCTACGGCAGGCCCTCCCCAGGCAGCCCCGGCGCCTTGCCGGTCCACTGCTTCCGATCGGAGCCGCTTTGCCTTAATCAAGTTGGTGCCCCCATTCGGAGCCCCTCAGCATATCAGACGCACACCCTAGTCTGCCGCAGGAAACGTCACGCGCGCGCGATCCCCAGGGTAACGGCCTCTCCTTCTACGTCGAGGTCACGCAGCTCGGCCCCGGGAGCATGAGCCTCGGTGGAAACTTCGACAGCCAGGGCTTCGGCCGCGAGCACGTCCCGGTGCTTTTCGACGACGCCTCGAATGCGACCGACCGCTCGGACCGAGAGCCGGACGCGGTCGGTGTACTCGAGCCCCATCTCTTTGCGCATCGCTTGGATTCTGCTCAAGACCTCGCGAAGGAGCCCCAGATCGCGCAGTTCGTCGTCGATCTCGGTGTCGAGAAAAACCGACCCGATGCGGTCGGCAGCCGCGGCGACGCCCGGATTGGGCTCGAACGCCACCTCGATGTCCTCACGGAGGATTTCGTGCCCGCGCCAGGACGACTTGCCGAACTTCAGCGCGTCCAGCTTTGCGCGAAGCGTGTCGGCGTCGCCGGCCGCGGTCGCCTTCTTCAACTCCTGCGCGACGCGCCCCATGCCGCGTTGGCCCAGGCTCCGGAAGTTCGGTTTGTATTCGGTGCGGCCGAAGTTGCCGCGCTCCTCGTGGGAACCAACCTTGACGTCGAGCACGTTCAGCTCTTCGCGGATCGCGTCGAATGCGGTCTCGACGAGGCCCGCGTCCCGCTCGTCGTTCAAGACGATCGTCGCGGTGCGGAGCGGCTGGCGCACCCGGACTTTCGCGTCCATGCGCGCTCTCAGGCCCAGGCTCACGATCGCGCGGACCACTTCTACCTTGCGCGAGAGATGCTCGTCGATCGCAGCTTGGTCGGCCGCCGGCCAGTCTTCGAGGTGCACGCTCTCGCGCGCCCCCGAGACTCCGGCGCCTACAACGAGGTTCCGATACATGGCCTCTGCCGCGTACGGCGTGAACGGAGCCGTGAGCTTCGCGATCGTGACGAGCGACGTGTACAGGGTCTCGTGCGCGCTCCGCTTGTCGTTGCCCCAGCCCGACCTCCAGAACCGGCTACGGCTCCGGCGCACCCACCAGTTCGACAGCGCGTCGACGAGCGCCACGAGCCGCTGCGTCGCGCCGAAGACGTCGTACTCGTCCATCCGCGCGGTGACGACGTGCGTGGCCTCTGCGAGCTCGCCGCGGATCCACCGATCGAGTTCCGGCCGGTCCGCGAGAGGCATCTCCTGCTCGGCGCCCGGCCGAAACCCGTCGATGTTCGCGTAGATGGTAAAGAACGAATAGACGTTCCGCAGTTTGACCGCGAACTCCTTCTGGAGGGCGCGCACGTTCGAGAGCGAATGACGCGTGGAAGACCACGGCGGGCTCGACGCATAGAAGAACCAACGGAAGGCGTCCGCACCCGGCGCAGGAGTCGTCGGGTCTTCGATCGTCACGCGCTCTTCGTGCGGTAGGCGCGGGACTTCGGACGGCTTGATGTCTTTCGATTCCGCCGGCAATACGCCGAGCTTCGCTCGGTGCTCTTGCCCGAGGACGACCACACGCCGCGGCAAGCGCTTGTCCGCCACGACGGGGAGCGCGATGCCCCCATTGGGGTCGTCTCCGCGATAAATTCGGACGATCGCGCCTTCGGACAAATCCATTCCCTCGAGGTCTTCGCGCGAAATGGCCGCGACCGCGGGGGGCGGATCTCCGGGCTTGGTGTCGCGTACGGCGAACTCCATCGCCACCCGGTCGAGGATGATCTCCGGCGGCGTGTAGTTGCCCTTGCTCTTGCTTTCCTTCTTGCCCTCCTTGTCGCTGACGTGTCCGAGGACGATGCACGTCTTGAAGGGGTGAGGGAGCGGCTGCTCGTCGAAGACGAGCGTGGAAATCATGAGCAGCGAGTAGAACCAGCCGCGGGTCTGATCGATGGCTTCGCTGATGAAGTCGGCCGGAAAGCTCCGTTCGAACTGCTCGCGACCTCGATGGGGGTATCCCCACTGGGCGAACGGCATGCACCCCGAATCGAACCAGCAGTCGATGACCTCGGGGACGCGACGCATCGTTCCGGCGCACTTTGCGCAGGGAAAGGTGACCTGGTCGATCCACGGCTTGTGGACGATCAAGTGTTCGCTCAGCGTCTCGTCGATGCGCCGCGCGGCGTGAAAGTGTTCGAACGCCCGCGGGTTTCGCGTTTCGATTTCGGCGACGCTCGACGGCGCGTCCTTGTGCTCCGGCTCCCGGTCGCACACCCAGACGTTGAGCGGCGTTCCCCACCAGCGTTCGCGCGACAGGGCCCAGTCGACGTTGTTGGCGAGAAAATCGCCGAAGCGGCCTTCTTTGATGTGCTCGGGGAGCCAATGAATGGCGCGGCTGTTGGCGATCGCACGGTCGATGAGCGCGGTCGTGCGGATGTACCAGGCCGGACGCGCGTATTGGATGAGCGGATCGGTGTCCGCGCGCCAGCAGAACGGGTAGTCGTGGCGGTACGACTCGGCAAACACGAGCAGCCCTGCGTCTTTCAGGTCGTGTTGGATTTCCTTGTCGCAATCTTTCACCCAGCGGCCGGCGTAGCGGTCGAAGCGGTCGATGAACGTGCCGTCCGGCTTGACGGCACAGAAGAGCTCGAGGGCCGGCGGTTCGCCCGGCCGCGAGAGGCGCGTCTGCTCGCGCATGAAGAGGGCGTGGTCGTCTTCGCCGAAGGCCGGAGCGATGTGCACGATTCCGGTGCCCGCGTCGAGCGTGACGAAGTTCGCCGAGAGAACGCGCCAGTACGAGGCGCCGGCGCTCCGCTCGCCGGCCGGCCGCGGCGGTCGCTTCTCTTCTCGAAAGAGGTCGAAGGGCGGCGTGTACTCGAGCCACTCGAGCTCCGCGCCCTTCATCTCGCGTTCGACGGCGAGCTCTCCGATTTTCCGTGCGATGGGCTCGACCAGCGCCTTCGCGATCACGTATCGCCGCCCGTCTTTGGCCCGCGCAACGACGTAGTCGAAGTCCGCGTGGACCGCGGCGAACATGTTCGAGGGAAGCGTCCAGGGGGTCGTCGTCCAGACCAGGAGCGACAGGTTCTCCTCGCCCTTGACGGGGAAGGCCACGTACACGCTCGGATCGTCGACGGTCTTGTACCCCTGCCCCACCTCGCCCGAACTCAGCGCCGTCCCGCCCTGCGCCCACCACCAGACGACTTTGTGCCCCTGGTAGAGAAGCCCCTTTTTGAAGAGCTGACCGAGCGCCCACCAGACACTCTCGACGTACGACCGGTGGTAGGTGACATACGCGTCTCCGAGGTCCACCCAGAAGGCCACTCGCTCGGTCAGTTCTTCCCACTCGCGCGTGTACCGGAAGACCGATTCGAGGCACTTTTTCACGAAGGGTTCGACGCCGTAGGCTTCGATCGCCGCTTTTCCGTGGATGCGAAGCTCTTTCTCGACCTCGACCTCGACGGGAAGCCCGTGCGTGTCCCACCCCGCCTTGCGCGGGACGTTCCATCCGCGCATCGTCTTGTATCTCGGGAAGAGATCTTTGATGACGCGCGTGAGCACATGTCCGTTGTGCGGCATGCCATTGGCCGTCGGGGGACCCTCGTAAAAGACGAAAGTGCCGCGCGGCGCTGGCTTGCTCAGAGTCTTTTCGAAGATTCGCGCGCCCCTCCAGAAACGGAGGACTTCACGCTCTTCGGCTGGAAAATCGAGGACGTTGGCTACCTTCGCAAAGAGCGGCACGGGCATGCGGGGTCACGACGTTTAGCATGGCCGGAGCCCGCCAATCCGAGCGCCGCGCGTCCCGTTCGCCATCACGTCAGGCCGCGGCCGTGCCGTCTTTCGCGTCCAGCTTCTTCACGACGAGCGCGTACGCCGTATCGAGATCGGTGAAGCCCCCGAGCTCCTCGTCGTCGATCTTGATGTGATATTGGCGCTCGATCGCCGCGACGATCTCGACGCCCATCATCGAGTCGATCCCAAGCTCCTTGAACGTGGCCCCGTCGGGGATGTCGTCTTTTTCGGCAATCTCCGCGACGAGCGTTCGCAGCTCCTCTCTCAGGTTTGCATCGAAGTTCGCCAGGGACATGGGTCTCTCTCTCCTTGTGAAGCTCACCCGAGGCGCTTCTCGACGACGTCGAGAAGGTCCCGAATCGTTTGCAGGCCCGCGAGGCTGTCGTCAGGGACCTGAATCCGCAGCCGGCGCTCGAGCGAGCCGATGATCTCGAGCATGCCCAGCGAGTCGATGACGAGCTCGTCGATGCGCATGGCTTCGATGACGTGGTGGAAATCGCGCTCCACGACCTCCGTCGCCGTCTCGCGGAACATGGCGAGCAGGGCTTCGCGCGTCGGGCGTTCATTTTCCACTTCGCGCATGTCGGGCGCGGCCATTGAATCGTGTTCCATTCGGCGTGTGTCCAGAAATCGAGCGCGTAGACGTTTACGCGCTGGCGTTTGGTCGCAAGTTCCTTCTGTCGTTTGCCTCGTTCGACCACTCGAGCATCATTCGTCGCTTGTGCTGGCCGATCACGACGTTTGCGGACCGGCGGTGGGCGCGCTTCCTTCCGTGGATTGAGTCGGATCGCCGCCCGCTGCCGGGGGAACATGCACGCTTCGTGCGCGGAGCAACGTCCCGTTGAGGTACATGAGCCGCGTCTTGTTACGCTGCGGTTTGCCGCTCGAGGTCCGCGGCAGCGAGGCCGGCGGCGTCACCACGACTTCGTGGACTTCCAGGCCGAATTGCGCTCCTACGCACGTGCGAACGCCGTCTTGAATCTTCGCGGCGTCGCTCGCGGCCCCTTCACAGCAAATCACGAGTTTTTCTTCGCCATCGAACTGCGCGCCAAACGCCACAGCGTTGCCACGGCGCACGGCGGGCAGCTCGCCGACGGCCCACTCGATGTCGCTCGGGTAGTAGTTGCGTCCACGAATGATGATGATCTCTTTGATCCGACCGCAAACGAACAGTCGTCCGTCGACCGTGTATCCGAGGTCGCCGGTGTGAAGCCAAATATCTTGCGGGGCGCCGGCCGATGACGACAGGGGCTTGAGCGCCTGGGCCGTCAGCTCCGGTTCGCGGAAGTAGCCGTTTGTCACGCTCGGGCCGCGCGTGACGATCTGGCCCACGCGGCGCTCGCCCAAGATCGTTCCTGACTCGTCCACGATCGCCAACTCGTGATGAGGAAACGGCACCCCACAGTCGACGAGCTCCTGGCGGCTCTCGGCCGGACCCGTCGCCCGAACGGCTTCGCCAAGGGTGAGGTGCTCGGGATCCACCTCGTCCGTGTGAAGGCCGACTTTGAGCGGTATGAACGTGATGGCGAGAGTCGCCTCGGCCATTCCGTACGACGGTAAGAATGCGCTCGGATCGAAGCGTGCCGGTGCGAGCTTCGAGGCGAAATCCCTCAGAGCGCGCGCTCGAATCGGCTCTGCACCGCAGCCCGCGACGCGCAGACACGAGAGGTCGAGGCCCTCGACGTCCTTGTCCTTCAGGCGTTTGGCCACGAGCGCGTACGCGAAGCTCGGAGCGTAGGTGATCGTGCCGCGGTGTTGGTGGATCTTGTCGAGCCAGAGCCGCGGCGAGCGCACGAAGCTCGCGGTGGGCAAAAGCACGCACGGAATATGCGTGAAGAGCGGGCCCACGACGAAACCGATGAGCCCCATGTCGTGGAAGAGCGGCAACCAGCTCACGCCCTTGTCCGTGTCCTCGTCGCGGTGGATCCCGTCGAGCATGAACGCCGCGGCGTTCGCCGCGAGGTTCGCGTGGGTAACCATCACCCCTTTGGGCCGCGAGGTGCTGCCACTCGTGAACTGGAGGAGCGCGAGGTCTTCGGGGTCCACGCGCACGTCGACGCGAGGCGCGGGGCCGGCCCCCTCTTCGCCTCTCAAATCTTCGACCGTATGAGCGCTCCGCAGCGTATCCGAAGTGCGCGCCATGACCGGATCGACGAAGGGCTTCGACGCGTTCGTCGTCAGGAGCATCGCGGCGTCCGAGGCCTGCACGATGTGAGCGACCGTGTCGTGGTACGTTTCGACGTTCTTGAAGCTGACCTGCGGATAGATCGGGACGGGAATGCCGCCCGCAAAGAGAGTCCCGAGAAACGATAGGACGAACTCGTCCCCGTCCGGGATGATGAGCGCGACGCGGTCTCCCTTCCGGACGCCCATGGAGATCAGCCGGGCAGCCCGCCGCTCGGCCTCGTCGGCGAGGTCGTGGAACGTGTAGAGCCTTTCGGTTCCGTCGGATTTGACGAACACGAAGCCGCGCGCGGTGTCGCCGGCGATGGCACGAACGGCATCGACGAGCGTGGGAGCGGCTAGGCGGGGAGGCATGGTCGCTCGTTTCACGCGGGCTCTACTTCGGCGGCGACGCCCATGCAAGCGCGACGCGCGTCATGCACTTGCGAGCGCCAGTCCCGGTCGCCGCGTAACCTCGTTCATACGCGAATTCTGGTTCGCGCCGGCTGACGTTGCTCGCATGTGCAGCGCCGCGCTACACCGACCGGCGTGCTGCGTCGCGTATTCGTCACCGGCGTGGGGGTCGTGAGCTCGATCGGGCTCGGCAAAGAGGCGTTTTTTCGCGCGCTCGGCGAAGGAATCAGCGGCATTTCACCGGTCTCTTCGTTCGACACAGCGCAGCTCGGCCGGCAATTCGCGGGAGAGGTGCGAAACTTCGACGCGCGCGATCATCTGACGCGGGCCGAGCAGGGACGGACGGGACGCTGCTCGGCGATGGCGGTCGCGGCCGCCCGAATGGCTTTGGCGGACGCACGCCTGGACCCCGCAGGGCTCGATCCCCCGCGCCTTGCCGTGGTCCTCGGCACGACGATGGGAGAGGGCGAGATCCTCGGCGAGCTGGAGCACCAGTGGATCGTCGGTGGCGCTGGGGCGGTCCGTCGTGCCCTCATTCCGAGGTACGGGTCCACCCTTCTTCCCATTCACGTCGCCCGCGCAATCGGCGCGCAAGGCATGGTGCTCACGCTTCCTGCGGCGTGCGCGGCGGGCAACTACGCCATCGGCTTCTCTGCGGACTTGATTCGCTCGGGGCGCGCGGACGTCGTCGTGACGGGGGCCGCGGAGCTCATCCAGCAGCTCCAGTTCAGCGGGTTCGTGCGGCTCGCTGCCATGGCGACCGAGCGGTGCCAGCCGTTCGATTTGAACCGCCAAGGCCTTCTTCTGGGCGAGGGAGCCGGGCTGCTCGTGCTCGAGAGCGAGGCCCATGCGACTCGGCGCGGGGTCGAACTGCAGGCCGAAGTGGGCGCGTACGGAATGTCGTGCGACGCCTATCACATCACCCGTCCCCACCCGGAGGCGACTGGGAGCATCGTCGCGATGCGCGCTGCGATCGCCCGGTCGGCGATCGCGCCGGACGACGTCGACTTCGTCAACGCGCACGGAACCGGGACGAAGCAGAACGACCTCGCCGAGGCCAAGGTAGTCCGCGAGGTGTTCGGCGACCGGCGCGTGCCCATATCCAGCATGAAGAGCATGCTCGGACATTGCATGGGCGCGGCGAGCGCGCTCGAAGCGATCGGCTGCATTTTTACCCTCGAGACCGGCCTCTATCCGCCGACGATCGGATTCGAGACACCGGACCCGGAATGCGACATGAATGTCGTCGCGAACGTGGCTCGGCGCGGAAAGGCCGACATCGTCATCAATAACTCGCTCGCGTTCGGCGGATACAACGCCGTTGCCGTGTTCGCCCGACCGGGCGTTCTGCCCCCCCCGCCTGGGCCCCCCCCGCCTGCTCGGCCGGCGGCGTCGAGGTCGTCGTGAAGGCTCTGGCCGTCACCGGCGCCGGAGTCGTTTCCACACTGGGCGTCGGTCGCGCCGCGCTCGTCGAATCGCTGCGCTCCGGCGCGCGTGCGATGGGCCACGTCGGGCGCGCAGAGACGTTCGATGCCTCGACGTACCCGCGCGTGCGGATCGCCGAAGTGCCTGGCTTCGACGCGGCGAAGTACCTGGGCGACAAGGGTCTTCGGTCGCTCGATCGCCTGACGAAGTTGCTCGTCGTGGCCTCGCGTCTGGCGCTTCACGACGCAGGGTTGAAGAAAGACGGCGCCTGGACGGCGGGTTCGCCCGAAACGGTCGGAATGGTCGTATCCAATGCCTACGGTTCGCTCGAAGCGATCACGGAGCTCGATCGGGTCGCGACGCTCGAGGATGCTCGTTACATCAATCCATCGCGATTTCCGCTGACGGTGTCGAACAGCGCGGCCGGGTACGCGAGCATTTGGGAGGATCTGCGCGCGCTCAACGTGACCGTGAGCGACGGAGGCGCGGGCGCGCTCGACGCGGTCGCGTGCGCAAACCTGTTTCTCGAGCAAGCGCGCGCCGCCGCCCTCCTCGTCGGCGGCGTCGAGGCGATGTGCGAAGCGCTCGCGTTCGCGTTCGATCGGCTGGGGGCCTTCGCGGAAGGCGCATGCCTCGGAGAGGGGGCCGCGATCCTGGCGGTCGAGCCGCTGGATGCCGCGCGCGCCCGCGACGCGCGGATCCTCGCGACCATCTGCGGGTTCGGAACGGCCTTCTCCCCGCCCAGGCGCGAGGCCACGCTCGTGTATGCCTCTTCCGAGGCGGTCAGCCGGGCCATCGCGTCGGCCCTCCTGGACGCGGACGTCGCGGCCGGCGACGTCGATCTGGTGGTGTCGGGCGTGTCCGGGCTCCGTGTCTTCGATGACGCGGAGATGCGCGCGATCGGGCACGTCTTCGGCGAAAAGGTGTGCGTCGTCGCGCCGAAGCTCGCGCTTGGCGAAACGCTGGGCGCAAGCGGGGCAATGGGCATGCTCGCGGCCACGGCTTGGCTGGGGCAAACGGCGTCGCGCTGCCCCAACGCGCCTGTGCTGCGCGGTGCGTTACGCGCCGAGGCGCGTACGGCGCTCGTCACGTCGATGGGGTATTACGGGAACGCTTCGGCGCTCGTCATGCGCCACCCTTCGGGGTAAGAGGACCCCCAATTGCACGGAGGCAAACGGCATGACGTCGGCGATTCGATTGACCAGCCCGAGTAGCCCGAGCGGCGGGAGCTGGGCCTTTGCGAAGGCACGGGCCGAGAACGAGCGCAGCCGAAAGGCGCGTGCCGACCAGACGTATCCGTTTTTCCGCGAATTCGAGACCGGCGGTCTTCATACGGAGATCGCGGGCAGGCCGGTCACCAATTTCAGCTCGAACGACTACCTCGGCCTGACCAGTCATCCGAAGGTCAAAGAGGCGGCCAAGCGAGCGGTCGACAAATACGGCTGCGGGCTCTCGAGTTCGCGGCCCCAGGCGACGACGGTCGAGCACGTCGAGCTCGAGCGGCGGTTTGCGAAGTGGCTCGGCTTCGAGTCCTGTCTCCTCTTTACGACGGGCTATCAGGCGATGGTCGGCGCGCTCGTGACGCTCGCGGACAAGGACACCACCATTGCCCTGGACGCCTACAGCCACGCCTGCATCCTCGACGGATCGTTCCTCGCGGCCGGGGTGCCCAAGAACAGCCCGGAAATTCGCTTCTTCAATCACAATTCCGCCAAGAGCCTGGAGCGCATCCTCACGACGCGGGAGCGCAAGAACGCTCTCGTCGTCGTCGAGGGCGTCTATTCGCTCGACGGCGACACGGCGAAGCTCGAGGAGTTCGTCCAACTGTGTGACCGCTACGACGCGCTTCTCGTCGTCGACGACGCCCACGGCAGCGGAACGATGGGAGCGCACGGCCGCGGAACGCTCGAAGCGATGGGCCTCGAAGGACGGGTTCCCATCGTCGTCTCGACCCTCAGCAAGACATTCGGCGGCATCGGGGGACTTCTCTTCGGGCCGGCCGAGATCCTCGATCAGGTGAAGCACTCGGCGCGAAGCTTCATGTTCAGCGCGTCTTTGCCCGTGCCGGTCGTCGCTGCGGCGTCGACGATCCTCGACATCGTGGAGACCGAGGGAGACAAGCTCGTGGCCGAGCTCCACGAGAAGGCTCGCTACATGCGCGGTGAGCTCGTGCGGGCCGGATTCGATCTCGGCGCGAGCAGTACGCACATCATGCCCGTCATGTGCCGCGACGAGCGAAAGACGATCTTCATGCACATAGCGCTCTTCGAATGCGGCGTGCTCATGGTTCCAGTGATTTATCCCGCCGTGAAATACGGCGAAGAACGGCTTCGCCTCAACGTCACCCGAGGCCACACCCAAGAGGACCTCGATCGGGCCCTGGCGCTCCTCAAGGAATACGGCGAAGCGTTCTTCGTTCTCTCCGGCGAGGAAATCGGCCCGCTCGAAGAGTAAACGACGAGGTCAAAGGTCCGCGCGCCTCGCACGCGCCTAACTCGTCTCAGACCCGCTTCGCATCCACGGAGATCACCGCGTCTTCGAGCGCCGTGATCTCGGCGACGACCTCGGGCGCGGGCATCTTCGACAGGCGGATCGTTGCCACCGCGGTCTTCGCGCCGCGGAAGATCGCGTTGCTCATCTCCTCGACGTTCACGCGGTGCGTCCGCAGCACGGCCAACACCGACGCGAGCACCCCAACCCGGTCGTAGTGTCTCACGACGAGCTGGCACTCGGCGGGCGCGTTCTCTTCGATGTTCACGGTGTTCGGCGCTCCGCCGGTCTTGAAGAACTCCGAGCAGATGCGCACGGCCTCCGCCGCGATGGCGTTCTGCGACTGCGCGGTGCTCGCGCCGATATGCGGTGTCCCCACGAACGATCCAGCGTCGGCAAGTGCAGGCCGAAACGCCGCAACGCCCTCGGCCGGTTCGGGGTCGAAGACGTCCAGACCCACTCGGAGATGCTTTTCCTGCATCGCCGCCGCCAGGGCCGTTTCGTCGACGATTCCGCCGCGACTCGTGTTGACGAAGATCGCGTGCGGCTTCATTCGTGCGAACACCGCCGCGTCGAAGAGACGGCGGGTCGAGGGGCTCTGTGGCAGGTGCACGCTCACGACGTCGGACTCCTCGACGAGATCCTCGAGGCTCCCGCAGAAGCCGATGCCGAGCGAATCGACCCGCGCGGGGTGAAACGGGACCGACCAGGCGACGACTCGCATCTCGAATGCGCGAGCACGCTTCGCGAGCTCGCTCCCCACCCGTCCCAGCCCTGCGATCCCGAGCGTCTTGCCTTTCAGATCCCAGGCCCGGCGGTACTCGTTAGTGTTACCCCGGCCGGCGCGCAGGTGGACGGTGGCGTCGGCAAAGGGACGA
>CAZVPE010000127.1:0-15990 GCA_964628155.1 uncultured Polyangiaceae bacterium
CTTCAGGAGGCTTTCGACTACGCGCGGGAGCGGACCGTTCGCGACAGCGCCCGCCTGGCCAAGACCCCGCAGCATCCGAGCTTCGACTTGGCACTACGCGGCCGCCAAGACATCGTGCTCGCCGTGCTGCCGATCGGGACGAGCGCCCTCCAAGTGGGATCGGTTCGCGCGCCGGTAGAAGTCATTCAGTTGCCGAGTGGGGTGACTGTCGCGGATGCGCCGCCGCGGGTCACTCGCGCCGCGTCTTCGCCGCCCGCAGCCCCCGCGCGATCCACGTCACCAGGTCGTCCACCGCGACTCCGGTCCCTCGCGCGCGCGCACGCAGCGCCATCAGGCTGGACGCGCACGCCGTCACGACGCGTCCACCCCCGGCGCGCGCGTGCGCGTCGAGCCGCGCCCCGGCGATCGTGTGCGCGACCTCCGGCATCGTCGACGGCAGCAATCCTCCTCCACCCGAGCAAACGGCTTGCTCGCGATTGTCCTCGAACTCGGCAGGCGGCCCGCCGATCAAGCGCGCGAGTACGGTGCGTGGCTCGTCATAGACGCCCATGCCTCGCCCGAGCTGACATGGGTCGTGCCACCGCACTGGTTGGGCGGGGGAGGGGACCGGCGCAAGCGCAGAGAGCTTGATCGCTGCGATCTGCACGAGCAGCTCCACCTTTGGCGCGAGCGTCACGCCGGCCTCCGGGTACGAGCGGCCGAGAGCGAGCGCGCATCCCGCGTCGACCACGATCACGCGACGGTAGGGCTCGAGCGACTGGGCGACCGCGCGCGCGTGGCGAACGAACGCCTCGCCACCTCCCGCCAGCCGCAAAGGAAGTCCGCAGCACGCCTCGACGATCGCGGTGGGGCCCAGCAACCCGGCGGCCGCGTCGACCGCATCGCCCGCTTCGCGTCGCGCCGAACGCAGGTAGCCGCAGCCGATGAGCAGCGCGGCTTCCGAGCGCGGGCGCGCGCGCCCGACGTGCGGGGCGAGACGGCGGGCCGCCGCTCGCGTCCTCTCGTTGTGCCGCTCGAAACCGCGGAGAACGCGCTGCGCCGCTTCGGGGGCGACCCCTCGCCGCGCGAGCGCCTCCCGCGCGTCCAATAGAACGCGGGCCACGGGATTTCGATGGTCGCACGATTCTCGGCAAGCCAAGCAGCCGGTGCACGCCCACGCCGGTCGAGCGTGGGAGCGGTCGAGCGGCACGTCGCCGTGCGCGGTCATCCAGGCCGAGGTCATCTTGCCCCACGGAGTCACGGTCTCTCGCGTGTCCGCGTTCGAGACCGGGCACGCGCTACGACAGAGCTTCGGACAAAAGACGCACGTCTCGAGCTCGGCGCGTTGCGCCTCGAGGAGCGGCAGCGCACGCATGGGCCGGAGGCCTGGGCGCGTCACGGTTACCCAACCGCGCGATCGCGTCAGCGGTACGTGAACGCGAGCCCGTGGTCGCAGATCCGAAAGACGTCCCCCTCGGTGATCTGCTTTCGAGCGATTCGCTGGCCGTTGTACTCGACGCCGTTGGTCGAGCCCATGTCGACCATGAAGTACACGCCGTTCTGGAACTCGATCATCGCGTGCTGGCGCGAGACGTTCGGGTCTTTCAGCGTGAGGTCGCTCGACTGCTTGCCCCGGCCGATGACGAAACGATCCTTGTTGATGGCAAATCGCTCCCCTTGATAGACGAGCGTGAGCGGGGCCGTTTGGGCCGCGGCGCTGACAAAGCCGTTGGTGCTTCGCGGAGCCGGAATCGGTCCGGGCGGGGGCATTGGAGTTCGTGGCAACGGCGGCGGCGCCGGGCGGCTCGCGGCGGGGGGCAGCGTCGATCGCGTGGCGGATGCCGTGGGCGCCGACATCGGCGCGCGCACTCCTTGCGGCGGCGGCGGCGGGGGAGGTGGAAGTGGGGCACGGCCCGCTGGTCCCGGCATGCGACCGCTCGGCTGGAGGGCCGCGTGAGCCGCGCCGGCGGGGGCGCGCGCGGGAGCCGTGGGAGCGGGCACGCCACTCGGTTGCGATGGTTCGCGCGGCGGCGCGGAGTAGGGCGCGCGGCTATTGTCCTGGCTCCGCTGGCGAGCGTACTGCTTCATCGCCTCGTTGATGAGGTAATCCACGCTGCACTCGAGGTCGCGCGCCATCTGCTCGAACGCTCCCCACAGGACGTCACGGCATTGGAAGGTGCGGGCGCTCTTCTTGTTCGGATCGGCGCTCATGGGATTGTCGCTGACGCGCCCGGTGGAGTCCTCACTCCCGGCGGGCGGTCCCTAAAGTACCCTCCATCGAACGGTTTGCACAGCTCTAGCCTCCCTGCAGGGAAGGCTCGATGCACCACTTCACGAACTCTCCAACCGTCGTGACGGTCTTCGTCTCCTTCTCTTGGGAGCCGGGCGCCTTCGCGACATCGCATTGCCAGCCGCACTGATCCGCCGGGTCGCATTTCGACACCGGCATCCGGTCCTCTTCGAGGCCTACGAGCGGCGATGCCTCGGATTTCTTGGCCTGGTAGTACGACCCCGCGGCCGTGAGCTTGGCCCCCATCAGCGGCGATCCGAGGAACTGGCTGAGCACGTCGCGAGGCTTGGGGCCTCCCTGCGGGTCCATCGCCATGATGACCGCACCGTAGGTGATCGGCTCGCTCAACGACATTTTGCTGCGGTCGCTCGGCGGCAGATGACGCATGAAGTCAGGGAGATCCCTCGTCGTGATTGTCTTGAGGATCATGCGCGCCGCGTCGAGCCGGAGCTGCCACTTCTTGTCGAAGAGTGAATAGAGCCTCGGCACAATCGTCTCTTTGGGCAGCTCGCCGAAGCGAGCCATTGCGACGCCCCGCACTTTGTCGGGGTTCGAATCGTCGCGCAAGATGTCGAAAATTGCGTTGAGGTCGCCCGCGACGTTCTTGTCGATGCGGTTCTCGATCGCGGCCAACGCGTCGGTCCGCATCTTTTCGCTCTTGGTCTTGTCGCGGGCGAACGTCAGGCAATATTCCACCACCGGCCGGCCGCCCAGGCGCTTCATCGAGGTGAAGACCCTCTCGAGCTCCTGCTCCTGGTAGTTCTGGAGCTGGGCGGCGACTTGCTCCGGCTTGACGTCGAGCTTCGCCTTCGCGTTCGCCTGGTTGACGAGCACCCGCTGCTTTTCAATCCATTCGGTGGTGTCGATCTTCTTGGCCATCGCGACGAGCGCTTCACCCGCTCGCTTCTTCGTGTCGTCGTCGCCGATGTCCGCGATGAGCGAGCAGGCTCGGTCGACTTTCGAAGAGCTCTCGTTGATGAAGCTGGGCAGCGCGCGGACCGTGGGCGCTCCGAGAAAGCGCATGATCTGCTCGACGCCGAACTGCTGGCTGCTGTTGTCGATGCGCGTCTCGAAGTCCGTTTGAACCCACTGCGTCAACGCGGCCGACAGGTCGGCCTTCGTCTTTTCGTCGGTGGCCAAGGGGGGCTCGTGCGACAGGAGGGCGAACGCCGCGTCCTTGTACGGGACGCTCGGGTCGGGAATCGTGGGGTTTCCCTCCGCCGGTTTCGCGGGAGGCGGCTGCGCCATGGCCGCGACAAGCTGGGGCAAGATCCCGTCGACGATGGCTCGGCGTGCTTCCTCGGGGACGACCGAGAGAGCTCCGGGGACTTTGCCCTGGGAGGTGTCGTAGCCCATGGCCAGATACTCGAGGCCGATGCGCTTTCCGTTGCGCGACCGCATCCGCACGAGCGACAGGGCTGCCTCCTCGCGAAGCGGCCAGGAGTACTTGTCGTGGGTCACGATCGAGTAGAGCTTCTCGGGGCCGGCCTCCGTGGTTTCCCACCGGTGCACGTCCGACTCGCTCACGGCGCAGCCGGCGCTGATCCCCGCCGCGAGCACCGCTGCCGCGAGCAACTCCCGGCACCGCCATCGCCTTCCTACGAGCCGCTGAAGCATTCCTTTGTCGCCTTTTCCTCGGGGGTGGGTCTGCCAGGCGATGCTACGCCCCCCGCTGTCCGATCGGAATTGTTTCGGGAAGTTGACCGTCCGTGCGGTGAGCCCTAGCGTGATGTGGGATTACGTAGGCATGCCCCTTCCGGTCTTCGCTCCAAGGCCCTCGGTCGAGAGTTCGCGTGAGAGTTCGCGGGCACCCGCCAACACGCGCGTTCCTACTGTCCTCGGTCGAGGTGCGTCGGCGTACGGTCGCAAACACGAGGTGGCCGCACTCGTATTGTGGACGGTCGCGCTCTTTCTGGCGCTCGCGCTCGCGTCGTATCGAGGCGACCCTGCGGGCGCCGCTCCGCCCCTCCCGACGCCGGCGAGCGCGGCCTGGGTCGGACCGGTCGGCGAGGCCGTCGCGCGCGGGCTGGTGTCGCTCATCGGCGTCGTCGCCTGGGCGCTTCCGCTCGAGCTGTTCGTGCTGGGAATTCCATTGGTGCGCGGAAAGCCGAGTCCCGTCACGCCCGGCCGAGTCGCCGGGGATTTGCTGCTGGCGATCGTCACCGCGGCCCTCGTCGAAGTCGGCGCCGAGGGGCGCACGGCGTTCGGGACCCACCCCGCGTCGGGACTGGTGGGCGAGGTGTTCGGCGAGCTGGCGCGATCGCTTTTTTCGACGGCGGGTTCGTTCCTCGTCGGATTCGCCTGCCTCGGGCTCATTCTCATCGGCCGTGCCGAGTTTTCGTTCATCGCCCTGGCGCGTCTGGTCGTCCGTATCGTGAGGCGGGTGGCCGCGTGGATCGCGGCAGCGGCTCGGGCCGTCGCCGAAGCTTGGAAGCGGGCGCGGGAGCTGGAGCGCGAGCGCCGAGACATCGCCCGGCTGGCTCGAGAGCCGCGGATCGACGACTCAACCAAGGACGAGGCCATCGTGGCCGCGCTCCCGTTCGATCTGGACGACGGGCTGGCAGGCGCGCTCGACTTAGAGGAGGGGCCGCTCCCGAAGCCCCGGCGCAAGCCGAGAGAGCCGCGTCAGGATTCGAGGGACTCGGCGCCGCCAGCGGCGCCGGCGCTTCCCGCTGAGGTGGGGGTACCGTCCGAGGCCGCCAAGCCCGAGGCCGCACAGGAGGAACCAGAAGCGGGGGTCCAGCCGGCCGCGTCGGAGTCGGAGGCTCTCGTCCTCGACGCGAGCGCGGCAAGCGTCGAGGCGCCGCCGAAGGCGAAGCGCGTGCGCAAGGCCGCTCCGACGATCGTGGACACCTCGTCCGCCCTCGAAAAAGAACGGATCGCGCCGGAGGAAGCTCCGGGGAGCAAGGCGGCCACATTCGACCTTCCGAGTATGGACCTTTTGGTCGCCGAGCAGGTCGATCCGAACCTGGCCATCGATCGCGACAAGCTCCTCGCGAACGCCCAAACTCTGGTCGAGACGCTCGCGCACTATGGGGTGCAAGGGAAGGTCGAAGACATCTTGCCGGGGCCGACCGTCACCACCTACGAGGTGTCGCCCGCCGTCGGGACCAAGGTGTCGAAAGTCGCAGGCCTCGCCGACGACCTCGCCTTGGCTCTCGCGCGCAAAGTGCGCATCGTCGCGCCGATCCCGGGCAAGAACCGCATCGGGTTCGAGCTCCCAAACGACAAGCGCGTCCGGGTCGTTCTGCGAGACCTGGTCGAGGATCGACGCTTTCAGGCCCTGAACGTCCCGCTGCCGATCGTGCTCGGACGCGACATCCTCGGGAACCCGATGTACGCGGACCTCGCGAGCATGCCCCACGTGATCGTCGCCGGCGCGACGGGCGCGGGAAAGAGCGTGGGCCTCAACGTGATGCTGCTGTCGCTCCTCTACCGGCGGTCGCCCGAAGAGCTGCGCCTCTTGATGATCGATCCCAAGGTCGTCGAACTCGCTCCGTTCGATCGAATCCCCCATATGCTTCTGCCGGTCGTCACCGACATGAAGCAAGCGGCCAACGCGCTCAAGTGGGCGGTCGACGAGATGGAACGTCGCTATCAGCTCTTCGCGGACGCGGGAACCAAGAACATCGCGACGTACAACGGGTGGGTCGCGCGGGTCGTACGCGGCGACGCCCCCAACCACAACGCGCGCACGGTCATCGCCAAAGACCACAACGGTCTGCCCGAAGAGATTCGTGCCCAAGAGGGCGAGGGAAAGGCACCTCTCCCCGAGAAGCTCCCGTGGATCGTCATCGTCGTCGACGAGTTCGCCGACCTGATGATGCAGCAGGGCAAAGAAGTGGAGTCTGCCGTCGCGCGCCTCGCACAAAAGGCGCGTGCGGCAGGGATGCACGTCATTCTGGCGACGCAGCGGCCCAGCACCGACGTCATCACGGGCACCATCAAAGCAAACTTTCCCACCCGAATCGCCTATCGCGTCGCGCAAAAAGTCGACTCGCGCACGATCTTGGACGAGCAGGGGGCCGAGCACCTGCTCGGGATGGGCGACATGCTGATCAAGCTCAACGGAACGGGGGAGACCCGGCGTGTGCAGTGCCCGTGGGTGAGCGAAGAAGAAGTGCAGCGCGTCACCGATTTTCTCCGCACTCAGGGAGAGCCCGTCTACGACGACAACATCGTCAAGCCTCGCGAGGACGAGGAGTCGAACGCCGATGAGCCCGACGCCGAGCGCGATCCCCTCTACGACGACGCGGTTCGTCTGGTCGCCGAGACGCGCCGCTGCTCGACCTCCTGGCTGCAGCGCAAGCTCGGGCTCGGGTACAACCGGGCCGCCCGCATCGTCGAGACCATGGAGCGCCGCGGGCTCGTAGGTCCCGCCAACGGCGCGAAAGACCGCGAAGTCCTGGTCGACAGCCTCTGAAAGCGGGCGGCTCGACGGCTCCGCAAGGCAGGGTATGCTTGCGCCCACGTGTCCCGGACCGACGAGGCAAACGGAAGAATTGCGGTCGTTGTGCAGCGGGTGACCACCGCCGACGAACCCAGCTGCGCCGCCGAATCCGAGGACGACGGTCCTGCGCCGGACTCGTCCCCCAGGCCGCGAACCGACCCGTGTTCCTCGGCGCGAACCGAGCAAGAGGCGGAGCGCGCCGGCGCCGAAGAGCGAGCACGGCTCATCCACGACATCTCTCGGCTGATCGGCGGGCCGGCCGTCCCGGAGACCACGCGCCTCGCCGGGCTCACGCTCATCGGCTGGCTCGCTCGGCGCCGTCCGGAAGAGCCCGCGCATGCGGTCGGGGTCGAGGAAGCGCGCAGGTCTCGGCGGCGGCTGCAGGCGGCGCGGGCGAAGGCGCGGTAGTAACGCGCGCGTGAAGCGCCACCGGTCGGGCGTCGTTGCGGGCCTCGCGGCGATGACGCTTGCCGCAGCGGTGTTTGCGTCTCGCCACAAGCGCAGTGCGGGCGGGCCGGCCGCGGGTTGGTCGAGGCCTCCGGACGTGGCGTCTTCGCTTGCGTCGCCCCCGAGTTTGCCTCACGGTCTCGGCGTCGGAGCTCCGCCTTCGGCGGGCGACGCCTCGGAGTCCTCGGCGCGCGGCGTCGCGATGCTCCACGGCGATCCACGCCATACCCACAGAGCGCTCGGTGGCGCGCCCCGGTCGGCCCCCGCGCTTCTTTGGTCGCACGACGTCGGCGGTCCCATCGAAGCGCAGATTGCGACTTCCGCCGATGAACAGACGCTCTATGTCGCGTCTCTCGGGGGGTCGCTCACCGCGCTTGCGCGCGAGGACGGCACCGAGCGTTGGAGCCTCCCGCTCGGCGACCGGGTCTATGCGACGCCGTGCGTCGCGCGCGACGGCACCATTTACGTCGGGAGCGACTCCAAAAAGTTCGTGGCCGTCTCGCCGGAAGGCAAAGTGAAGTGGTCGCTCGCGACCGAAGGGGACGCCGACACGGGCCCGGTAATGGCCAGTGACGACATCGTCGTCTTCGCCGCCGGACGAACGGTTTACGGGGTGACGCCATACGGCCATCTCAAGTGGCGTTTTGCGGCGAAGCGGAAAGTGTTCACTTCGCCGGCAATCGGGCCGAGCGGTCGAGTGTTCTTCGGCTCGCAGGACCACCGCGCGTACGCGCTCACGGAGAAAGGCGCGCTCGCGTGGAGCGTCGATCTCGGCGCGGACGTCGACGGCGCGCCGGCCGTCGGCGACGACGGCGCGGTATTTTTCGGCACCGACGGCGACGAGATCGTGCGTCTCGATCCCGACGACGGCCGGGTGATCTGGCGCGCCAACGTGGGCGGGTATGTGCGGGGCACGCTCTCGGTAACGCGAAGCGGTGACGTCCTGGCGGGCGTATACGGGCCCACCCCGCGTGAAGTGCGTGTTCGAGCAGGCGACGGCAGTGTCATCGGACAATTCGCCGTTCAGGGAACGGGCGCCCGCGAGTTCGGCGTGCACGGCGGGGCGCTGGAGGACGACACGGGGACCGTCCTCTTCGGCACCCAGGACGACTTCGTGTACGCAGTCGGCGAGGCGAGCGACCTCCTTTGGCGCTTCCGGACGGGAGGCGACGTCGATGCGCCGGTGACGCTCCTCGGCGACGGCTCCGTGGTCGTCGGCTCAGACGACGGACGCGTATATCTGCTGCGCGCGATGTGATGGCGGCGTGGTACGAATACGCTCGCATGCCCGGAATCCCGCCCGCCCTCGACTCGGACACCGAGGATGTGACGTGGGCTCTTCAAACGGCCGAGGCGCTCTGGAAGCGCAACGAGCGAGTCGACGCGCTCATATGGCTGCGACGGGCGGCGCAGGCGGCCGGCGAAGCCGAGCAAGACGACCGCGCGCTCGAGCTCGCCCACGACGGCGCGGAGCTCGCCGAATGGCTCGCTTCTCATCCACACACACAGAGCGCGAGCCTCTCCGCTTTTCCGTTGTCGAATGTCCGCACGAACGCAACTCTTCTCGACGAGAGTCGGGCGACGCATCCCGACGAAGTCGAGGAGTTGTCAGTCGAAGTCATCGTGGACTCGAGCCCCTCGCTGCCACGCGATCGGATGGAGACGCCGGTCCTCTACGAGGAGCGTTCGTCCATCTCGACTCCGGCGGAACCGCGTGTTCCGAGCGCCGCCGAAAAGCACGCGGGGATGCTTGATCCGTGGGCCGAGGGCGATGCCGATACCCCCGCGCTGGAGCACGAGGCGTCCCTCAGGGCTTCTCCCGAGCTCCGGCCGCAGGACATCGATGAAGTCGTGACGAGCGCCCGGCTCATCGCGCTGCCTGCCGCCCGGCTCCCCGTCCGGCGGGAGCCCAAGATTCAATCCAGCGTTCCTCTCCGTGCCTCGCTCCGCGCAGTCGATCTGTCCGACGTCGACGCCTTCAGCGATCTACCCGACGACGCACGGGAGTCGTTCGCGCGTGCGGCAATCGTCCACGATCTCTTGCCGGAAGAGGAGACCTCGGGCTTCGCGTTGGCGCTCATCCTCCACGGGCAAGTCGATCTGGCTGCGACGTTTTTGGATACGCCGGCGAAGCGCATGGAGGCGGGAAGCGTCGTCCGGTCGCGCGGCACGATCGAACACACGACCCCGGTGCGCCTCGTGGCCGCATCGGGGAACACCAGAGTGGCGACCTGGGACGAGCGGGCCGTCGAAGAGGCGTTTCGCACCTGTCCTTGGGTCGAGGACGATCTTCGCGCGGCCGGCAATCGCTTCCAGGCGCTCGTGGGGGTTACGATGGGTCCCCTCGGCGAGCGATTCGATCCGGCGCTGCGCGCTCAAGTCGCCAGCAAGTTGACGGTGCTAGCGCTCTCCGAACACGAGGTGTTCGCGGCGCGCGGAAAGCCCATCCCCGGGCTTCTCATCGTCGGAGCCGGGGAGCTCGAGCTCGTCGGCGACGACGATTTGCCGTCGGGTTCGGTGCTGAGGCCCGGAGATTTTCTATTTCCAAGCGAAGTGCTGCTCGCCGCTCCCGCGCCGTGCACGGTGCGCGCGTCCAAAGGCGGGGCGCTCATCCTCTTCGCCGATCGGCCCAATGCCCAAGAACTCCTGGTCACCTGTCCTCCGCTGCTCGAAATCTTCGCCGGAGCCTGATCGCGAGCCTCAGGGTGCTCGGTCGCCGAACGTCGCCACCCGATCGGCGGAGGACTCGACCAGCCACCGTAGCTCCTCGTTTCCTGCCGCCCCCGCGAACCGAAGCCCGAACCACCGAGCGTTGTTGGCGATGGTCGGCCGCCCGTCGGGGGCCTGACGCGGAAATCGGATACGGAACACGCGGCGCCAGACCGTCGTAAACGGGAAGTACCGATATTCGAGGGGTCCGGGCTTTGGGATCGACTCGATTCTCGCCGGTGCCGTTTCGCTGCCCTGGTCGTCGATGAGGCGCACGATCCATGCGCTGGTCGGGCGACTCAAGTCGAGCCAGCGCCAGCTCGTTCCGTAGAGGGTGACGTAAAACTCGTGGTCGTTGGCCGTCTCTTGCAGCGTGTGCTCGAGGAGCTCGTGACGCTGATCGATGGTCAATCGATAGTCTGCCGCGTAGCGGATCACGTACGCCCACCGAAAGTCCCACGACTCGTAAGTCGCCGTGACGTTGAGCTCGTCGGAGAGCTCCGAGAGGACGATCAGGTTCTCGTTTCGTGTCCACTTCTTGAGTACTTGCGGGTAATCGGTGGGCACGTATTCGCGCGGGCCCGTGGCGAGCGATACCTTCGGCTCGGCACAAGCAGCGACCGCGAGCGCGGCCAGCAAGGGCAGTCCGAAAAGACGCCGATGCCCGACCTTGCCGACCCTGGAGAAGAGGAGATGTGGCCTCATCGCGGCTAGGGTAAGGAGCGTAACGCATTTCTCGGGCGCGGCGCTCGGGTAGCGGCGCGCGGGTCGAAAGCCGCCTTCTTGTGCTTCGCGCTCCGCCTCTGGCATAGTCGATTCCCTTTTTCTCCCCTCCGGAGTCTGGATGCCCCTCGACATTCAATTTCGTGTGGCGCCGCCCCAAGAACTCGCTGCCGACGTGCTCGTCATCGGCGTCCCGCAGGCGGCCGCCAAATCCACGTCGCTTCCCACTGCCCTCAAGCCCGTCGATCAGGCGCTTCAGGGGACGCTTTCGAAGATCGCGGCCAAAGAAGAATTCACGGGCAAACGAGATCAGGTCCTGTCTCTCGCCACGCTCGGCCGACTGCCGGCGGACAAGGTCTTCCTCTTCGGCCTGGGAGAGAGGCGTTCCGTGGGCGCGCCAGAGCTCCGCGCGTTTGCCGCAAAGGCAGCGCGTACGGCCAATTCCGAGAAGGCCGCGTCGCTGGCCCTCGTCCTCCCGGCCGGACCGGAGGCAGACCTCCGTTCCATCGCCGAAGGGCTGGAGCTCGGTGCCTACCGATTCACGAAGTACTTCACCGGCGACAGAAAGCCGAAGGCGGAGCTGCTCAAAGTCGCCATCGGATTGGCGTCCGCGCCCAAGGGCAGCGCCAAGTCCGCGCTCGCGCTGGGGCAACGAATCGGCGCGGCCGTCAACTTGTCGCGCGACTGGAGCAACGAGCCGGGCAACGTGATGTACCCGGAGAGCTTCGCCGCCGCCGCGTCGAAATTGGCAAAAGACTGCGGGCTCAAGATCCAAGTCTTCGATTTCGCCGAAATCCGCAAACGCGGGATGAAACTCATCGACGCCGTCGGTCGGGGCAGCGCCCGCGAGCCGCGCTTCGTCCACCTCGCGTGGACGCCGAAGAAAGCCACGCGCAAGCTGGTCTTCGTCGGCAAGGGCATCACCTTCGACAGCGGAGGACTGAGCATCAAGCCGGCGGCCGGGATGGGCGAAATGAAGCACGACATGAGCGGCGCGGCGAACGTCGTCGCCCTCATGGCTGCCGTCGCGGCGATTCAACCGAAGGTCGAAGTGCACGCCATTGCCGCGTGCGCCGAGAACATGCCCGACGGCGATGCCTACCGGCCCGGCGACGTGTGGGGCTCTCTCGACGGCAAGACGGTCGAAATCGTCAATACCGACGCCGAGGGGCGCCTGGTGCTCGCGGACGCCCTCGCGTACGCGCGCGCCCTTTCGCCGGCACTGCTGGTCGACAACGCGACCCTCACGGGCGCGTGCGTCGTGGCCCTCGGCACCACGTGCTCGGGTTGGTACGCCAGCGACGAGGAGGGGGCGCGCGAATTCGGTGCGGCGCTGAAGCAATCGGGCGAACAGATGTGGCGGATGCCGCTTCTCGAAGACCTGCGCGAGCAGGTCAAGAGCGACGTCGCCGACTTGAAGCAAGCCGGCGACCGCCACGGCGGTTCGATCACTGCGGCGCTGTTCCTTCGCGAGTTCGTGGGTGACTCGCGGTGGATCCACTGCGACATCGCCGGCCCGGCTTCCACCGATCGACCGAGTTCGTGGACGCAGAGCAAGGGGGCGACCGGTCACGCGCTCCTCACCTTTCTCGCCCTGATCGAGCGCGCCTCTCGGTGACGTGCTAGCGCACGGGCGCAGTATGGTTCGGACGGAGCCGACTCGCGAACTGGTCGAGCGAAAGCTCGGGCGCGCCGTGTCCCGCGCCATCGGCGATTACAAAATGATCGACGACGGCGACCGAATTCTGGTCGCCGTGAGCGGCGGAAAAGACAGCTACACGCTCCTCTACCTCCTTCGCGAGCTCCAGCGCCGTGCCCCCGTCCGCTTCGAGCTCAAAGCGGTCAATGTCGACCAGGGACACCCCGGCTACCCGGGCCACGTCCTTCGCGAATACATGGATCGCGAAAAGTACGATTTTACCATGATCGAAGAGGACACGTATTCAATCGTTACGGACAAGATCCCTGTCGGAAAGACGTATTGTTCTCTCTGCTCGCGCTTGCGCCGCGGCATTCTCTATCGAGTCGCCAAAGAGCTCGGATGCGGCAAGATTGCCCTCGGGCATCACCGCGAAGACATTCTTCAGACGCTTTTCTTGAATCTTTTTTTCGCCGGCCAACTCGCGTCGATGCCGCCGAAGCTCGTGGCCGACAAGGGCGCCCACATCGTGATTCGGCCGCTGGTCTACTGCGCTGAAGACGACATTCGCGCCTTCGCAGAGTTGGCGAGCTTTCCCATCCTGCCTTGCGACTTGTGCGGCTCCCAGGAGCAGCTGCAGCGCAAGGCGGTTGGGCGCCTCATCGACGAACTCGAGCGCGAGCGCCCCGGCACCAAGACGGTCATGCTCGCGGCGCTCCAGAACGTCAGGCCCAGCCACCTCCTCGACCGGGGGCTCTGGGCGGCGCTGGGCGTTCCCGTCGCTCGCGACGAAGACGAGACCGAGCAAGCGACGGTCTCGGAGCAGCGACTCGTGCGCCGCTGAAGGGCCGTTCCCCAAATCAGGGTTCCGGACGATAGACTGCCTCCGCCATGCGTGTCGACGGGCTACTCGAGCGTCTGTCCTCGGTCGGGGTGGCCGCCCAGGCGAGCGTCCCGGGCGTCTACGCGTGGGGAGTGACCGTCGCCCCGGGCGCGTGGGCGCGCGGCGCCCCCACGCTTGCCCGCGCGGGCGCTGTCGCCGCCCTCGTCGCCCTGGCGGTGGGCGTCTTCGGAGAACGCCGCTGGGCCAACCGTACGCGCGCGGCATCGCTCTGGGGGTTCGTGGCCGCCTGCGCCGTGTCCTGGTCGGCGGCTCCCGCCGGGCTCGGACCTCTTCGGATGGACGCGTCTCGCGGCATCGCAGGAGTGCTCGGCTGGGCTCTCTTCGCATTCGTGTCGGCCGCCCCCGCGGTGAAGACGGGAGAGAGCGAGGACCGTGGTCCCGAAGCACCCGCGCTTGGCCCCTTCAGGAGGTCGACTCGAGCCGACGCCGCATACGTCGCGGGCGGCGCACTCTTGGCCGGCGTCCTCCAGAGCGTCGGATGGCGAATCGCCGGCGTCGAGCGATCCCTCCTCGGCCGGTTCGTCGCACTGGCGGCTGGCCTCGCCGTCATTGGCACTTCGACGCAGATCGCGCTCGAGCGCCACGCCCCGCGCTCCTTCCCGTCCAACGCTCGGAGGCTTCGCCGTGCCCTGGTTGCCCTCCTATCCCTCGCGATTCTCGCGTTCGCCGGCCTGCTGTGGGGCGTGGCCGACTGATATCTTGCGAACGATGAAGCTGGTCGACGTGCTGGCCGTTGCGCTCGTGGTCGGCGCGGTCGGGGCGTTCGTCGCCGGCGAGGCGGCGATGACGCGCGCAGAAGACCTGCGCGCCGTGTACTGGCTCGCGGTCGGCGTCGTATCCTTGCGCGCCGCCGTCCAGGTCGTGCGACCCGGAGCGCGGCCGTGAAGACATGGATGCTGGCTCTCCTGTCGTCGATCGTCGCGCTGCCCGCCGGGCTCGCGTGCGGTCCTGGCGCAGCGCCGCGAACCACCACTGCGGCGCTCCACGGCGATGCGGCGCGCGTCGGAGAGGTGGCCATTGCGACCTCGCTCGTGGCCGAAGTGGCGCGCGCGCGCCGGCAAGGCTTGCGCCGGGCGCTCGATGACCTCATCGAAGACGCGCTCCTCGCCAGCCAAGCATCGGTCCGCGGACTGGACCGCGATCCGGCCGTTCAGTGGGCGTGCACCGCGGCCGTTGCTCGCTTCGTTCCGGAGCGACTGAGCGACGCCGCCCGCTCCGGCGGCGCACCGAGCGACGACGAGCTGGCAAGCGTGCGTGTGACGCATGCCGTCGTCCGCCGCTCTCCGCCCGCCCGCCCGGCACGCGCCTTCGCGACCGCCGAAGCGATACGGAGCGCGGTTGCGACCGCTCACGACGACGACGCGTTCGAGAGGCTGGCCAAACAAGTGCCGCATCCCGGGCTGGACGTCATCGTCGAACGACTCCCCGAGTTCGACGCGACGGGGCGTATTCCCAGCGGCGAGCTGGTCGACGCCGCGTTCGTTGCTGCGGCGCTCGAGCTCCGCAGCCGCGGACAGGTGAGTGAAGTCGTCGAGACGCCGTTCGGCTGGCATGTCATTCGTCTCACGGAGCGTGTCGCTCCGAAGCAAGACTCGGTGGAGCGGTTGAGGAACGACCTCGCCGGCGCGGTCCGAGACGTGCGCGTCCGGTCCCAGGCGAACGCCGCGCTTCGCGAGGCGCGGCGGCGCGTGCCGGTCGAGATCTCGGAGGCGGCGGGAGCGCTCATGGCCGAGGCGGCGGCTGGTGTGCAATGAGCCCGCGGACCGGGAGCGCACGGACCGCCCGGCGCCGTCTTCGGCCGGCCCGCGACCAGGGGGAGAGCGCATTCACCGCCATTCTTCGCGCGCTCGTCGCCCGCGTCCCCGGCGCCCGAGCGGCCGCTCTGGTCGACTTTCTGGGCGAGACGGTCGACTACTCCGGTCGGGCAATCCCGTTCGACGTGCGTGTCGCCGCCGCGCACTGGCGCATCGTCCTCGACGAAGCCGAAGGCCAGTCGTCCTTCCAAGGCTTGAAGTGGATCGTCGCGCGCGCCGCGCGGAGGAGTTACGTCGTGTACGGGCTTCCGGAGCGCTACGCGCTGGTGCTCGTCCTCGCGCGAGCGGCCGGATTCGCGGGCTGGCATCGGGCGGTGGCCGTCTGTGCGCGCGCTCTCGGCCAGGAGGCCGCGTGGAGGGACCAGGCCGACGCTCCGGCGCAGTGGTTTCACGTAGAAGTCGCTTCGGACGCGCACCACCGCCCGAGCTCCGTTCGACTTTCCGGGGCCGACCGTCCGGTCGAGATCCTTGGGACGATTGTGCATCAGGAGCGCATGGCCCCGTGGGCGGAGCCGGGCGACTCGGCGGGCCGAGAGCGGGGCTGGCGCGTGCGCTTCGAAACAGGCGCGGAAGCAACGCTGGTTCGCGAACCCGGCGGAACGTGGTATGCGGACGCCGCCGTGGACGGGATCGCACTGGATAGGCCCTCGCGAAAAAGTCGTTGACAGTCAGGCCGCCAGGACTACTGTGCGCCTCCCTCACCGGCCGGTTGGTGTTCCACCCGAGCGGTGCCTTGGACGCAAAAAGTAACTGGAGTTACGCACCGTTCCCTGAGGAAAGCTTGGGGACAACTGCAAGCCACGAAGTCTACGGTCCGATTGCTCAGGCCGCGGCCTTCGACCGGTACTCCGGTTCCTTCGCTCGTCCCTTTGTGTGTCATCGCAAGGAAGCCCCGTAAAGAAAAAGCTTCCGGCAGATGACAAACTCTTGACGAATCTGAGATGAGAAACTAAGTTCACTGCCCCCGACACGGAGCCCCCGGCTCCCTCGGTCCTTGAAAACTGAATCGTACGCTCGCATTAGCGTTTCGCGTGC
>CAZVPE010000128.1:0-15890 GCA_964628155.1 uncultured Polyangiaceae bacterium
CCGTTCCGTCGGCGAATCGGACCACATGGCCGGGGGTGAGCGGATCGCGGACGAAAAGGTCGAGCACAGCGACACTTTGGAGGTGGTTGCCCGTCTGCACGACGAGAACGTCGCCCACGCGCTCCGGCTGGGGCGCGGTTGTATTTCCCTCCCCGCTCGACTTCGCCGAGCCCACGACGATCGCCGTCAGCTCGGGCACGGTGTCCGCGATCCGCTTGGCCTCGCCGCGTCCGACCGCCGCGAGCGCCACGAGGACGTTGGCGCCCTGCCGCTTGGCCGCTTCGACGCCGCGCACGACCGCGTCTTCGACGTTCTGGGGCGATTGGCCTGCGGGCGGCTGCCCGAAGCCCACGAAGCCGACCTTGACCCCACCGATGTCGCGAACAATCGCCTGCGCGAAGAGGGCCGGCGCGCCTTTCCCCTCGGCGATTGCAGCCCCGCCCGACGTGTCGACGAGCTTTTCCAGCCCGCGAACGCCGTCGTCGGCCCAATCGTTCGCTCCCGGGGCGAAGGCAGCAAACTTCAGCTCGCGAAGAACGTGCGCGATGGCCTCGGCCTTCGCGCGGTCCTGGTACGCGCGCTCCGCGTCCAGCTTGTCGTCCATGAAGAAGAGAGGCCCTGCCGAGGCGACGACGGAGGCCGGCGCCCGCGTGCGCTCGTTGTTCACCCAAGCGCCGAAGTGGTCCAAGCCCCCCAATTGGTCTTTCGTGCACCCACACGGTTCGAGCGCCCCGGCCAAATCGCTCACCAGGTAAAGACGCACCGTCGGCGCCCCGGCGTCCGCGCTGGAAGTCCGGTGCTTGCCGGCCGGACCAGCCGAGCGGCACCCCTCGCATGCCCCCAGGCCAAGCGATAGGGGCAAGACGGCGAAAACTATCTGGTGATGAAGAGCCCTCATTTTGTGCCTTGCAACGCAGGCATAGATACACTCTGCGATGGATGTCGTCGGGCGAAAACTCACCACGCCGCGGGGTGCCCCGTCCGCTCTCGGGCGGACCGGTCAAGTTCGGCCCCTATTGGCTCGAGGCGCGCCTGGCGGTCGGCGGTACCGCGGAAGTGTACGTCGCCCGCCCGATCGATCCGAAGGGCCAGCCGCGCAAACTCATCGTGAAGCGTCTCCTGCCCCACTTTGCCTCCGATCCGGAGGGGCACACGATGTTCGAACGCGAAGCCGCCCTGCACGCTTCTGTGCACCACGAGAATGTCGTTCGTGTCTACGCCTCCGGTATGGCCGGCGGCGAGCCGTGGCTCGCGATGGAGCTCGTCGATGGGTGCGACCTCTACCGGCTCTTGCGGCGCGTGGCGGGCGATGGCAAGAGGCTGGGCCCGAGCGTCGCGACGTATCTGGCACGTCAGGTGCTGTCGGCCCTGGGAAGCGTTCACGAAGCGCGCGACGCCCGGGGCCAGCCCATGTCGATCGTCCACCGCGACGTCACTCCGTCGAACATCTACCTTTCGGTTCGAGGCGACGTGAAGCTGGGCGACTTTGGGATCGCGCGGGCCAATCGCGCGACCCTGCGCTCTGCCGGCAGCGACATGCTCAAGGGCAAGCTCGCTTACCTCGCGCCCGAGCAAGTCGCGGGCGAGCCGTTCGATTCGCGAGCCGACTTGTTCTCGATCGCGGCCGTGCTGACCGAGATGCTCATCGGGAAGGGGCTGTTTTCCGGGAGCGGCCAGCTCGCCGTGCTTCTGGCGATCCGCGACTGCCGAATCGACCCCCTCCGCGACGCGAAGGACTCGCTGCCCAGGGGCCTCTACGAGGTCCTCGAGCGCGCGCTCGCGAGGGACCCGGGGCAACGCTTTCAGTCGGCGGCGGCGCTTTCCGCCGCGCTTGCCCCGTTCGACACCGCGCCCCAGGCCGCTCGCGCCGAGCTCAGCGCGATGGTCCGCTGGGTGCAATCGGCCCCTTCGGCCGAGCAAATCCAGGCGGTGCGGGAGAGCGCGGGCAAGATCCGCGCGGCCGTGGCGGCGCGCGAAGGCGAGCCCGAGCGGACGATCGAGTACGCGCCGCTGCCTTCGCACGTCCAGACGCAGAGCGGAGCGAAGTTTGGACCTTGGCCTTTCGCTCGACTCGTCGAGGCCATCGCCACGGGAGAAATCGGTCGTGGCGATCAGGTGAACTACCTGGGAAGCGGCTTCGCCCCGATCGAGACCATCGACGATCTATCGCGGTTTCTGCCGGCGCGCTCGGTGACCACCGACCGCCTTGCCGAAATCGGAACGCCCGAGTTCGTCGACGACGTTTCGACGGAGGCCTTGGCGACCATGCTCCTCCGGGTCGCAGAGACCGAAGCGACGGGTGTGCTCTTCGCCGAGGGGCCGACCGAGGCGCGACGACTCGGCCGGCCGCACCCGCCGGCAGGCGGGGAAGGGGGGCGCAAAGATCTCTACTTCTTGAATGGCAAGCTCCACCACGTTGCGTCGAACGACGCGGGCGAGCTCCTCGGCGAGTACCTGGTCCGCCGCAAGATGATCTCGCGCGAGGAGCTCGACTTCGCACTTGCCGTCCTACCGCGCTACGGCGGACGAATGGGCGACACGCTCATTTCTCTCGGCCTCGTCGCTTCGCTCGATATCTTCCATGCCATTCGCGACCAAGGACACGATCGCATCGTGCACCTCTTCCAATGGCGCGCCGGCAAAATCGCCTTCTTCAAGGGACCCACGGCGCCGCACGTCGAATTTCCGCTCGATCTCGACGTCGTTCCCCTAGTCGTTGCGGGCGTCGAGGCCACGGAATCGTCCGACATGTCGCTCGCGGGCTGGCGGGCTCGATACGACGACGTCATCGGACTTGCCCATTCTGCGAGCGCGAAGATGCGCGCGGCCGCGTGGCCCCCATTGTATGCGCATCTCATCGATGTGACCCGCAAACCACAGCCGCTGCGCGACGTGCTCTCGTCGATGGCGAAGGGCGGAGCCACGACTGCGAACGAAGTGCTTCGCGCGCTCGATCTTCTGTTGATCGCGAGGCTGGTCGCCTGGCAGAGACCCTAGAGGCGATCAGTTTGAACCGTTCCTCGCGCTAGCTCAGGTCTCTCTGAGAGCCCCCGTCAGGGCCCCCCGCGGAGCGCTGGGGACTGGTCTCTTCTCTCGCAGGGCGTGCGCCGGGATCGAGCGCCGCTGCCCGGCACGTGAAGCTCGCGAACGCGTGGGGGAGCAAAGCCCTCCCACGCGCCGCCCTTCTTCGTCGCGGAGCATCGCGCGGGTACCCGAGAACGAGGCTCTTTCCCGTCGAATCGATCCTCGCTTTCGCGTGCGTGAGCCTCGCTCTTCCGGGAGAACGCGCCCCGATCGCGCGTACACGTCCGAGTTTCGGGCAGGCCGACGAACGGGTCAGTCGTTGTATGGATTGTTCGGGTCGTCCTCGCTTGCAGCCGGAGCCGGAACCGGAGCCGCGGCGCTCCCCGCAGGTGTTGACGCGTCTGGTCCTTCCACCGCCGCGCTCGGGATCGCGCTGGCCGAAGGCCCCGTGCGGACCGTCGGCAGCCGCGGCGAAGCCAGGTCCACCGCCGCGTGCCCCGCGGTCGGAACGGCCCGCGCCTGCGGGGTCGAGGCAATGTGGGTTTCCGCGTGCACTTCGGGCTCCGCGGGAAGGGGACGCACCACAGGGACGACGGACTCCACCGGCAGCGGCACCTGCAACGACGCCTTCAAGCCCATCGTGGTGAGCACGGCGCTCGCCGCTGCCGGCCACTTGAGCGCGACTCCGGCAATGGCGACGGCGACGGCCAAAATGGCCCACAGCCACGGGTGGCTCCGCTTCGGGATCCGAATGGGCTCCTGGTCCAGCGCCGCGACGTGCGATTCCTCCGGCGACCGGGCCGCCGCCGGTCCTGCCTTGACCTTGGTGAGCGCGATGGCCCCCTCGTCCTCGCGGCTTTGCCCGCGTTCGTCGCGCTCTCCGACTACGGTCGGCGCGAAGGCGACTTCGTCGGGCGACTCGGTTATGGGCGTGCCGCGCTCGCGCGCGTCGTCGATCGCTTTGCCGACGGCCTCGCGCCGCCGTCGCGCGGGATCCGGCAGCTCGGACCGCAGAAACGCGGCGATGTCCTCGCCCGACGCGCTCAGCCCGAGCTCCTTCATCGCGGTCTCGATCGCGCGCTGCATGCCCGCGGCCGTCGGAAAGCGATTGTCGGGGTGGATCACCATCGAGCGTTCGAGGACACGCACGATCGGCTCCGGAACGTCGGACGCGATGGCCGGCGCTTCGTCGGACATGAGCATACGGATGACGCCCACTTCGTCTTCGCCCCCGTAGGGCAGGTTGCCCGCGACGAGTTCGTGCAGGCATATCCCGAGCGACCACACGTCCGCCCGCCGATCGACCCGGGCCCCTTTCTTCACCTGCTCGGGGGCCATGTATTGGACTTTGCCTTTGACGATTCCGGTGCGCGTTTCGCCTTGCAGCCGGTTTTGCGCCTTGGCGATCCCGAAGTCGATGACCTTCACCGCGCCCGAGCTCGCGAGGAGGATGTTGTGCGGCGATACGTCGCGGTGCACGATCTCGATGGGCGTGCCGCGCTCGTCGCGGAGCTCGTGGGCGGCGTGCAACCCGGCGCAGGCGTCGGCCATCACGCGGAGCACGACCCCCAGCGGGAGCTTCGCGTCCCGTTTGGCCAAGAGCCTGCGGATCTTCGCCAGAGAATCGCCGTCGACCCACTCCATGACGATGAAGAGGACGTCCTCTTGCTCGCCGAGATCGAGGATCTGCGCGACGTTCGGATGCTGGATGCCGGACGCGATGCGCGCCTCGTCGAGAAACATCTCCTGGAAACGTGCGTCGTCGACGAGCTCGGTGCGTATCGTCTTGATCGCGAACAGTTTCTCGAAGCCTCGCTTGCCGCGAAGCCTGGCCAACCACACGGTGGCCATTCCGCCCGACGCGATCGGGCAGAGTAGCTCGTAGCGATCGAGCCGATACCCAGCGCGCAGGACGGACTCGGGCGCCTCCATGGCTCCTCTCATCATCGCGCCGCGGCGCCCGAAGAGCCAATGCCTTAAAGGATCCCGAGGCTCACTCCTCGCACTTTTCGCGATCAAAGAGAGATCGGCGTCTTTCGATTCTCCACGCCATGGCCCTTCTGCTCTCGCTCCAAGTCTTCGAGCGGCACACCGGACGCCAGGAGTACCGAACGTGACACGTAGAGCGGGGCCCCGCTTCCGAGCGCGATCGCGATGGCGTCGGACGGGCGGGCGTCGAGCTGCACCACCCGATCGCCCTGTCGCACAAATACGCTCCCGTAGTAGGTGTCGTCGCGGACGTCGTCGATCTGCGCCTTGATCGGCCGCCCGCCGAGCTCTTTCACCATCAGCGCCAGAAGGTCGTGCGTGAGGGGCCGTTCGTAGTGCTTGCCGTCGAGATTGAGCCGAATCGTGAGCGCCTCGGTGCCCCCGACGTAAATCGGCAGCACCGTCGTGCGGCTCGCGTCGAGCAAGAGCACGGCGGCGCCGTCGCCGGTGGGGACGAAATCCCATACGGTCGCATGCTCGTACCCGGTGGGAGCGCCGCCGTCGGCGAAGGCGGCCGGGCTCGGCACGACGGCAGAGCCGAACGGGAGAGGCTCGGGCGCCGGAGCCGGCTGGCCGGAACGCGCTTGGGCCGCGGCCGGCGGCGCCGCGGGGGCGAGCTCGCGCGCGCGACGCCGGCAGGCCGCCGTGCCGACGACGGCGAAGAGGAGCAGGACGAGGACGAATGTGGGAGACGGAGAGCGCGGCCGCGTTGTTCGCTTCTCTTCGGCCGCGCTTTCCGCTGAACGTTTCACGGCGTCATCCTGCAGACTTCCATGTCGATCCACGGCTCGTCGGGCCTGCGGTCGATGAACGCTCGAAACCAGAGCTCGAGCACCAGCAAGGTCCAGACTCGGTCGGGCGCGGTCCGGTCTCGGCCGACCGCCGCGACGAGCCGCTCCACCTCTTCCCGCCGAAAGATCCCGCGCTCGCGGGCGGTTCGGTCGAGCAGGACGTCGCGGGTCAGGGAAGACAGATCGCCTTTCATCCACCGCCGTAGCGGCAGCGCGAAGCCGCGCTTGCCACGGCGCATGATCTCGGCCGGGACGAGGTCTCGCACCGCTCGCCGCAAGAGGTGCTTGCCGCGCACGCGCATCAGCATCCGCCGCGGAATGCGCGCGGCGAATTCGACGACGTCGGTGTCGAGGAAGGGAGAGCGCACTTCGAGCGAGTGCGCCATCGACGCGATGTCGACCTTCGTGTTGATGTCGTCGACGAGATACGTTTGCCAATCGAGATCGATGAGGCGTCCAAGCCGAGAGCGGCCGCCGCTCTCGGCGAGCACGCGCGCAAACCGAGCGGCCGTGGCGCCCCTCGAGTTCCAGAGGGAGCCGACCTGAAGCGCCTGCTTCTCCTCGCTCGAGAACTGACACATGATGTACGGGTATCGAACGGCTTCGCCGTCTTCGATGTGGTCGACGAAACCGGCGATGTGAGGGGCGGCGGCGCGCACGACCGCGCCGAGCCCGCGCCGGTAGAGGGGCCTCCACGAAACGGGCAGCGCGTCGTGGACGTGGGCGAGCTGCGCCGTCCTGTAGCGCTCGTATCCGGCGAATGTCTCGTCGCTTCCGTCGCCCGACAGGGCCACGGTCACGTTTTCGCGGGTCATCTGCGCGAGGCAGTACGTCGCGACGGCCGAGCTGTCGGCGAACGGCTCGCCGTGATGCCGCACCAATTCTTGGACGATCTCGGCGACCGCCGGACCGATGACCTTTTCGTGGTGAACGGTGCCGTACCGCGCCGCCACCTTGCGCGCCCACGGGAGCTCGCTGTCCGACGCGTCCGGAAACCCGATGGAGAACGTTTCGACGGGCCGGGTCGACTGCGTGGCCATGAGCGCGACGACGGTCGAGCTGTCGATTCCCCCCGAGAGAAACGCGCCGACCGGTACGTCGGCGACGAGCCGGCGCCGTACGGCTTTCTCGAGGAGCTGCCGCAGCTCGCGGGCCAGGTCTTCTTCGCTGCCGTCCCGTTCGGCCCCCTCGGGTTTGCGCCAGTAGCGCCGGATGACGAGGTCGGCGCCCGGTTCGAGGATCGCAACGTGGGCCGCGGGCAGCTTGTAAATGTCCCGGTAGGCCGTCAGCGGGCCCGGAACGTATTGGAGCGTGAGGTACTCGTCGAGGGCGGCGTAGTTGGGCTCGACGGGTAAGTCGCGAAAGCCGCGGACGAGCGCGTGGAGCTCCGACGCGAACGCGAGGCCGCCCCCCGGTGTGCGCCGATAGAAGAGCGGCTTTTTCCCGGCGCGGTCACGCGCCAAGACGAGGCGCTGCGCGCGCGAATCCCACAGCGCGAACGCGAACATGCCGGACAGTTTTGCGATTCCGTCCGCTCCGTACTCTTCGTACAAGTGAAGGACGACTTCGCTGTCGCTGTTCGAGCGGAAGGTATGGCCTTTTGCGACGAGGTCCGCTCTCAGAAGGGCAAAATTGTAGATTTCGCCGTTGACCGTCACGCCGATCGTCCGGTCCTCGTTGAGAAGGGGTTGATGGGCCTCGGGGCTCAAATCGATGATCGAGAGCCGCCGGTGTCCGAGGGCAGCGCGGCCGCTCGCCCACACGCCTTCCGCGTCCGGTCCGCGGTGGCGCTGGGCGGCGTTCATTCGCCGAACCGCCCGCTCGTCGGGCCGGCCTTCGGCCGTAACGTGTCCGCTGATGCCGCACACCCGCTTTACATGACACATCCGCGGGTTGGAAACACCCCGCCCTCGGGATGTGGTAGTGGCATCCGCCGCGGCGTGATCCATCCATGAAGCGGGTACGCGTCATGCACGTCGTCGCCGGCGGCGATATCGGCGGGGCCGAGCGGCTCCTCGCGGACCTCGCGACCCGGCCCGAGCGAACCGGCGCCGACCACCAAGTCGCCCTCTTTACGCCGAATCGAGCGCTCGCGGCGTATTTCAGGCGCGCCGGGATTCAGGTCCACGACCGGGGCCTGGTCCGCGAGAACCCCGTCGCGTTCCTCGCCCGATCGCTCGGACCCCTCGACGTCGCCTGGCTCGCGCGGCGGATCGCAGAGCAACGCATCGATGTCGTTCACACGCACACGTTCGGCTCGCACGTCTTGGGGACCCGAGCGGCACGCCGCGCGCGCCGGCCGCAGCTCCGGACCGAGCACCACGTGATGCACTACTTCGATCCGAGCTGCTCGCCCTTCACGCGCTGGGCCGCCGCGCGCACCGACGCGTTCGTGGCCGTCAGCGAATACGTCCGCTCGGTCCTGGTGGTGGCCGCGCCTGCCGTGGCAGCGCGAACGACGGTCGTTCGGAATGGGATCGACACCGAGTATTGGAGCCCCCAGGAAGACGCGTCGCCTGGCCCGGGACAACCGCTCCGAGGCGGTCGCTTTCGCGCGGGGGTGGTGTGTCGCCTGGTCGCGTGGAAGCGCGTCCACCTGGCGATCGAGGCCGCCGCGCTGGCGAACACCGAACTTCTGGTGATTGGCGACGGAGATCTGCGCGCGCGGCTAGAAGCCCTGGCGAAGGAGCGCGGGGCGGCGGCGCGATTTCTCGGGCACCAAGCCGATCCGCGCCCCTTCATCGCCGCGTGCGACGCGATCCTCAGCACCGCGGAAAAGGAGCCCCTCGGGCTGGCCGTCCTCGAATCGCTCGGCATGGGAAAGCCGGTCATTGCGCTCGACGGAGGGGGAATTCCGGAGATCGTCCAACACGAGCGGACCGGCCTGCTCGTGACCGAGGCCACGGGACCGGCGCTGGCCGCCGCCATCCGTCGCGTGCAGAGCGATCGGTTCCGCTTGCGCGAGATGGGCGAGAGCGGCCGGCGGTTCGCGGTCGAAGAGGGCTCGATCGAGCGCACGTGCGACGGATACGCGGCGGCGTACGGGGCGGTGTCGCGCGCATGACGTCGGAACGAGAGCGGCCTGCGGCCCCCGCTGCGCCTTCTCTGGCCCGGACGGCGCTCGCCTTGCTGCCGCTTCAAGCGGTGTTTCGCCTCGGCGAAGCGCTTCTCCCGCTCTTGCTCGCCGCATGGTTCGGCCGCAGCGCCGGAACGGATCTTTACTACCTATTGGCGGCGTATTTCGTATTCGTCGGGGCGGTCGTCACCGGCGTGTTTCAAGACTCCGGAGCGGTCGCGGTGCTCATCGAAGTGGAGTCCGCCGGCCCCCGAGCCTTCCGCGACGTGGCCGGGTCTCTCTTGGGCTTTACCCTGGCCACAAGCGGCGTTCTGGCGCTGGTCATGGGCTTCGTGGCGGCAGCCGTCGCATGGTTTGTCTGTCCGGAGCGCACGCTGGCAGTCGAGCTCGTCGCGCTGATGTCGGTCGGCATGGTCGCCGTGTCGGTTCGGGGGTTTTACGTCGGTGTCCTGAATGCGCTCGGGGCCTTCTCCGCACATCCGCTCGCGAGCGGGACCGGTATGGCGCTGACCTGGGCGCTTCTTTACTCGACGCGCGGGGCGCTCGGGGTATGCAGCATCCCATTCGCGATGGGGATGGGCGAGAGTCTGGCCGTCGCGTTCCTCGCCGCTCTGGCGCGGCGCCGGTTGGGGCTCCGAATCGTCCCGAGCCTGAAGCGCGGCGAGCCGATCCGCCGAATCTTCGCGTTGACGCGGCTGGAGGTCGCCGGTTCGCTCATCACACGAATCAATCCGCTCGTTGATCAGCTGATGGCCGGACTCGCCGGGGTCGTAGGCGGTGGGACGCTCGTTCAGTATGCGGGCGAGGTGGCGTCTCTGCCGACGTCCATGTTGCAGGCGACCCTCTTCCCCGTGCTGCTGCGGCGGCTCGCGCTAGAGGCGCGTCACATCGAGCAGTTCCGCGCCACGACGCGGCGCACCGTGTTCACCATCGTCGTCATGCTGGCGCTGCTTTCCGGGGTCCTGGCCGTTTTCCGGACGCCACTCTGCCGACTTCTCTTCTTGCGCGGCGCGATGGACCTCGCCGGTGTCGCCCGGATCGCGCGAATTCTTCCGTGGGCCCTCGCCGGAGCGGCCCCGTTCGGGGCGCTCTTGGTCCTCGCGCGGGCTCACGTGGCCCGGCAAAATAGCCGAATCATGCCGAGCATGGGTGTGCTCAACGCCACACTCAACGTCGTGTTCAACGCGCTCTTCGTGGGTCCCCTCGGCCTCTCCGGAATCGCGCTCTCGACCTCGGTCACCTACCTGGTCGTCGCCGTCGTCTTCTGGGTCCGGCTTCCGAGAGAAGGCGGATGACGCGATGGCTCGAACGTCGAAAAAGACCGTGCGGCTGCGCTCCACAATTCGCGATTTGCAACTCGGCTTTTGCAACGTGATAAACCGCACGCGCCGCGAGACCGCCATGACGCATTCATGACGTGGGATCGCTGGCGGGATTCGGCGCGAACGACCATGATGCTCTACACGCTGCGAGGTTGATCTCGCAGGTTCGACGGCTCCGGTCGGTGCGGGGCGCGTAGCTCCGCTGCAGTGCGTTCGGCGGTGGGGCACCGGTGTTTCGCGTTGCGATCGCGGTTTGCCATGTTCGTTCTCCCCGCCAAGGTCGAGCGTCGACTTTCGCTCGCCCTGCTCGCGCTCGTCCACCTCTCGTGCCTGTTGGTCTTCGCCGCGCCCTCCCGCTGGAGCCTCGTCGCGCTCGCGGCCGGGGGATACGTCGTGCGTATGTGGGCGATCACCGCCGGTTATCACCGCTACTTTTCTCATCGGACGTTCAAGACCAGCCGTGCCTTCCAGTTCGTCATGGCGTGGCTCGGAACTTCGTCGATGCAAAACGGGCCGCTCTGGTGGGCGAGTTGGCATCGGCGCCACCACAAGTATTCGGACACGCCGCGCGACCCCCACTCTCCGGTGCAGCACGGCTTCTGGCATTCGCACTTCGGGTGGGCGCTCGACGGAAATCACGGATCGCCCGATCTTTCCAATGTTCGAGACCTCGTGCGTTATCCGGAGCTCGTGTTCCTCGACAAGCACAAGTGGATTCCCATCGCGGTTTACATCGGCGCTTGCTTTGCCGTCGCGGGATGGGCGGGCATCGTCTGGGGATTCTCGGTGAGCACGGTGATGCTTTATCACGGCACGTTGTTCATCAATTCGCTCGGTCACGTCTGGGGGTCTCGCCGTTACGAGACGGGAGACCAATCGAGGAACAATCCCTGGCTGGCGATCATCACGCTCGGCGAGGGGTGGCACAACAACCACCACCACTGCATGACCAGCACCCGGCAGGGGTTTTTCTGGTGGGAGGTGGACGCGAGCTACTACGCGCTGAAGGTTCTCTCTTGGATGGGCATCGTCTGGGACTTGCGCGAGCCTCCGGAGAAAGCCCTCCTCGGCCCGCTCGTCGAAGCTCCCCCCGCGGCCGAAGCGCACGTTCCGCTGGCCGAAGTCCGCGCTTCGCTCGCCAGAACCGGCGGCGCCGGTCGCTAGCGAGCACCGACGGCCTTCGATGGGCCGACCGATAAAAGCACCCGCGGACGGGGAAGAACCAGGGAGAAGATTTTGCTGGGATCGCCGGAACCTTGGGGGGCCGGAAGACATCCTACACGTGTGCGATACCTCCTCCCCATCCTAGGTCTCCTCGCGCTGATAGCGGCGTTGGTCGGCGTGAAATTCGCAGAGATTTCGACACTTATCGGGTTCGGAAAGGCGATGCAGAAGGCCGGTCCTCCGCCCGAAGTGGTCGGAACCGCGGTCTCGCAGCAAAAGTCGTGGGAGGCCGACCTCTCGGCGGTCGGAAGCATCGCCGCGGTCAAAGGCGTCGCGGTGAGCAACGACGCGCCCGGCGTCGTGTCGCGCATCCATTTCGAGTCCGGTGCGAGCGTGAAAGAAGGCCAGGTCCTCCTCGAACTCGACACGAGCGTCGAGCGGGCGCAGCTCGCCTCGGCCCGCTCTCGGCTGGACCTGGCCGCCATCACCGCTGGACGGACCCGGACGCTCGTGAGCCACGACGCCATTCCCAAGTCCCAGCTCGACAACGACGAAGCGCAGTTGAAAACGGCGACGACCGATCTCGGTGCGCTCCAGGCCCAGATCGACCGCAAGATCATCCGTGCGCCGTTCGCCGGCCGGCTCGGCATTCGCGCCGTGAACGTCGGGCAGTATCTGAACTCCGGGACCACGGTGACGGTCCTCGAGGCGATCGACTCCGTGTACGTCGACTTCGAACTGCCGCAACAGCGCCTCGCCGACCTGAAGGTGGGCATGCCCGTGCGCGTCACGGTCGAGGGAGCCGACGCCTTGGCCCTCGACGGCGCAATTGCCGCGGTCGATCCGGAGATCGACTCGACGACCCGCACGATCAAGCTCCGGGCGACGGTGCCTAACAAGCAAGAGCGGCTTCGCCCCGGCATGTTCGTGACCGTGTCGGTCGTACTCCCCAAGCGCGACGATCGGGTCGTCATCCCCTCCACGTCGCTCGTTCACGCGTCGTATGGCGACTCGGTGTTCGTCGTCGAAGACAAAAAAGAAGACAACGGCGCCGTCGCCCAAGGGAAAGACGGCAAGCCAGCGAAGCTGGCACGTCAGCAGTTCGTGCGCGTGGGCGAGGCGCGCGGCGACTTCGTGGCGATCCTCGACGGCGTGAAGCCGGGCCAAGAAGTGGTCAGCGCCGGCGCCTTCAAGCTCCGCAACGGCTCGGGGATCGTCGTCAACAACGATGTGAAGGCAGCACCCGAGTTCAACCCGCACCCGGCCAACCAGTAGGGCGTCATGAAGTTCACCGACATCTTCATCCGCCGTCCGGTCCTGGCGATCGTCGTCAGTCTCGTGATCGTCATCGGCGGGCTACAAGCGGTTCGCTCGCTGAACGTCCGGCAATACCCGAGATTGGAAAGCGCCACGATCTCGGTTCGCACCGCGTACGTGGGCGCGAGCGCGGACCTGGTTCGCGGGTTCATCACGACGCCCCTCGAGCGCGCCATCGCGGCGGCCGACGGGATCGATTTCATCGAGTCGCAGAGCGTGCAAGGCCTGTCGACGATCAACGCCCGACTCAAGCTCAACTTCAGCGCGGCGAACGCTCTGGCGGACATCAGCGCTCGGGTCAATCAAGTGCGCGCGGACTTGCCCCCGGAAGCCGAGATCCCCGCGATCAACATGGAGCCGTCGGACGCGCAAATCGCGGCGATGTACTTGAGCTTCGGTTCGAAGCTGCTCGAAGACAACCAAGTCACCGACTACTTGATTCGCGTCGTACAGCCCCGGCTCTCGGCCATCGAAGGCGTGCAGCGCGCCGACATCCTCGGCGGACGCACGTTCGCGATCCGCGCGTGGCTCAAGCCCGCGCGGATGGCGGCGCTCAACGTGAGCCCCGCGCAGGTGCGCCAGGCGCTCGCGGCGAACAATTACCTCGCGGCCGTCGGTGAGACCAAGGGCGCGCTCGTCCAGATCAACCTCACGGTCACCACCGACCTCAAGTCCCTCGACGAATTCAAGAAGCTCGTCATCCGATCCCAAAACGGTGCGCTCGTCCGGCTGGAGGACGTGGCCGACGTCGTTCTCGGCGCCGACACGTACGACCAGGACGTTCGCCTGTCTGGAGAGAAGGCCGTGTTCATGGGCGTTTGGGTGTTGCCCAACGCCAACTCGCTCGACGTCATCGGCCGCGTGCGCAAGGAGGTCGACATCATCCGGCGGGAGCTGCCGACGGGCATGCAGGCGGCGGTCGCGTTCGACTCGACCAAGTACATCAACAACGCGATCCACGAAGTGACCAAGACTCTGACCGAGACGGTGTTCATCGTCGTCGTCGTGATCTTCCTCTTTCTCGGTTCGCTTCGAACCGTGCTCGCGCCGCTGGTCGCGATTCCGGTTTCGCTCGTCGGCGCCGTGTTCTTGATGCAGATCTTCGGCTTCACGCTGAACCTGCTCACACTGCTGGCGATCGTGCTTGCGGTGGGCCTCGTCGTCGACGATGCCATCGTCGTCGTCGAGAACGTCGAGCGCCACATCCAGGAGGGCAAGACGCCTCTTCAGGCGTCGCTCATCGGTGCGCGCGAGCTCGTCGGGCCCATCATCGCGATGACGATAACGCTCGCGGCGGTCTATACGCCGATCGGGTTCCAGGGAGGGCTGACGGGCGCGCTCTTTCGCGAGTTCGCGTTCACCCTGGCGGGCGCCGTCTTCATATCCGGCATCGTCGCCCTCACGCTCTCTCCGATGATGGCGTCCAAGCTCCTCGGGTCCGAGCACGGTCACGGGTGGTTTCCGCGCAACATCGACGCGGGATTCCGGCGTATCAAGGGCATCTACGCGCGCGCGCTCGACGTCACGCTGTCGATGCGGCCGATGGTCTACGCGGTATGGATCACCCTGACCGTTCTAGTCGTGCCGATGTACCTCTTCTCGCCGGCCGAGCTCGCGCCGAACGAGGACCAAGGCGCGATGTTCGGCGTCATCGACGTGCCCGCGAACGCCACGCTCGAGCAACTGACGCCGTACACCGACCAGGTGAACCGCATCTTCCAGGAAGAGCCGGAGTTCGATCACAGCTTCCAGATCACCTTCTCCTCCGGCGGGTTCGGCGGAGTCTTGGTCAAACCGTGGGAGGAGCGCACCCGAAGCATCTTCCCGATCCAGGAGGAGTTGAGCGCCAAGCTCGGGCGAGTGGCTGGCATTCGAGCGCCCGTGTTCCTCCCGTCGGCGCTTCCGAGCGCGGGGTTCTTCCCCGTGGAGTTCGTCGTCGCGTCGACGGCGGACCACGACGAGATCTTGCGCTACGTAAAGCAGCTCGTTCAGGAGGCCACGCAGAGCGGGCAGTTCGCGTTCCCGCCGATCACCGACGTGAAGATCGACGAGGCGAAGGCGGAGATCACGCTCGATCGCGACAAGATCGCGTCGATGGGCCTCACTATGCAGCAAGTGGGCACCGATCTTTCTTCGATGCTCGGCGGGAACTTCGTCAATCGCTTCAACATCGACGGGCGAAGCTACAAAGTCATCGCGCAGATCGAGCGCGCATCTCGTCTCACGGAAGACCAGCTCACCAACATCCACATCACCGGGCCGAACGGGCAGCTCATGCCGCTCAGCTCCGTGGCGACGCTCCGCCAGGGGGTCGAGCCGCGCACGCTGAACCGCTTCCAGCAGCTCAACGCGATCAAAATCTCCGGCGTCGCTCCGCGCTCGGTGGACGGCGGACTCCGCGTGCTGGAGGAAGCCGCGGCGAAGATCCTGCCGCCGGGATATCGCTTCGATTACACGGGCGAGTCGCGGCAGTTGCGCCAGGAGGCGGGCAAGTTCCTGCCCGCGATGATGCTCGCGCTCATCCTCATTTTCCTCGTGCTCGCCGCGCAGTTCAACTCGTTCCGAGACCCGTTCGTCATTCTCGGCGGATCGGTGCCGCTGGCGATCTTCGGCGCGATGATCTTCACGTTCCTCAAGTTCGGGGGACCGCCCGGGCTCCACTTCAAGCTGACCGAGGGCTGGACGACGACGCTCAACATCTATTCGCAGGTCGGACTGGTCACGCTCGTGGGTCTCGTGTCGAAAAACGGGATTTTGATCGTCGAGTTCGCGAACACGCAGCAAGAAGCCGGAATGAGCAAGATCGAGGCGATTCGGGCGGCCGCGAGCACCCGTTTGCGCCCCATTCTGATGACGACGGTCGCCACGGTGGCCGGTCACTTCCCGCTGACGCTCGTGACCGGACCAGGAGCGGTCGCGCGCAACTCGATCGGAATCGTGCTCGTCGGGGGAATGTCCATCGGCACGCTCTTCACCCTCTTCGTCGTCCCTTCTCTCTACATTCTCATCGCCAAGGACCACCGCGGCGAGGGCCGGCGGGACGTCTCCGACGAACCCGAGGCGCGCGCGCCGACGCAATCCTTGACGGATCGGATAGGACTCGGGGCGGGTGTCGCCGCCCGCACCATGCAAACCTAGAGCACCGAACGGTGTGACTCCCGTCGGCTTTGCCGCGATTTTCTTCGCATCGCTTCGTTGCTCCTCCTC
>CAZVPE010000129.1:0-15863 GCA_964628155.1 uncultured Polyangiaceae bacterium
TCGGTCGAACGGGCCTCCATCGCTACGACGACTCCCGGACGCACGAAGCGCACGAGGGCAGGAGCTTCCCCGTCGCCGGAGAGAAAGATCGGCGCGGTATCCCGCAGCCAGATGTCGCCGAACGGGACTCTGTGCAGCCGCACGTTCCTCTCCGGCAGCATCGCACGCGCCCGTTCTTCCTGGGCGCCGTCCGGGACGAGGACCTCGGCCGTTTCGTCCTCGGCGATCGCCGCGACCAGGCGGACGAAGGCGGCGCGCGCGGGGCAGAGGTTCTGCTCCCAAAGATTGGAATCGCTCGGCCACGCGACCCACGTCGCGGCGTGCGGTGCCCACTCGGCGGGCATACGAAAACTGGCTTTGCGCGGCGTCGACACGCGCGCGGGTATAGCGAGCGGCCCCGCGCGGCGCTAGGAGGATCCGAACTCGTGCGCCCGATACGACGACGACCAGGCGAACCGCTCGCGCCGCCGCTCGTGCCTTCGAGCACGTACGTTCTCCGTGGCGATCCGGCCGGGGCGCCTTTTTCGTACGGGCGCACGGCGAACCCCACCTGGTCGGCGCTCGAGGCGGAATACGAAGCCGTCGGCGGGGCCCCTTGCCTCGCGTTCGCCAGCGGAATGGCGGCGTGCGCTGCCCTCGTCGACGCGCTCGTCGCGCCCGGCGACCGCGTCGTGGCGCCCAGCGACGGGTACTACACGCTGCGATCGCTCCTCGGTGCCCGCAGAATCGACGCGCGCCTGGTCGCTTCCACCGAGCCGCTCGCGTTCGCCGAGCAAGCCGCGAACGCGGCGCTCGTCTGGGTCGAGACGCCCTCGAACCCGGGCCTCGACATCGTCGACCTGCGCGCGACGGCCGAGGCATGCCGGCGCGCGGGGGCGCTGCTCGCGGTCGACAACACGCTTGCGACCGCGGCGGGGCAAGACCCCTTCGCGCTGGGGGCGGACGTGGTCGTCGTCTCGGCGACGAAGGGGACGAGCGGCCATAGCGACGCGGTCATCGGCCTAGCCGCCGCGAAAGACCCGGGGATTCTGGAGAAACTGCGGGCCGCGCGCACGATCGGCGGCGCGATCCCCGGCGTGCTCGAAGCGTGGCTTTGCCTGCGGGGGATCCACACGCTCGACCTGCGCATCCGGCGAGTATCGGAGACGGCGCTCGCGGTTGCGCGCGCGCTGGCCGGGCGTTTGCCCGTCCGGTACCCAGGTTTGGCCGAGCATCCACACCACGCGCTCGCCGCGCGCCAGATGAGACACTTCGGGCCGGTCCTGACGTTCGATCTGGAGACGAAGGAGCGAGCGGAGGATTTTTGCGGGCGGCTCGAGCACATCGTGGAGGCGACGAGCTTCGGCGGGGTGGAGACGTCGCTCGAGCGGCGCGCCCGCTGGGGAGCGGACGCGGTATCGCCTGGGTTGATTCGGATGTCGTGTGGGCTGGAGGAGCCGGAGACGATACTCGCGGAGTTGAACGGCGCTCTAGGGTAGCCGGTGAGGAGGGCGCTCGAAGAACGGGTGCCGACGCGTTTGCCGTTGGAAGGGTCGCGTTACGAGGGAACCCGCGGCACCTCCGCGTGACAACGAAAGCGCTACTCGTTTCGTCAATCCCTGCAAGCCGCGTTCTCGGCGCGGCGTGACGGATCAAAGGTGCTCAAGCCACTCTTGTTTGGCGGACGAACGCGCTCCGGAAGATTGTTACCCCGTTCACTTACGCCATCCGACGTCGATAGCGACGGCCTTGCCAAGACGAACGCGCTCCGGAAGATTGTTACCCCGTTCACGGCACGAGAATGACGTTGACCGCGTCACGAGGAAAGAAGCATGCCAGCGAATCCCGACCATACAGCGCTGTCGCCGGAAGACGGAGCAGACGACGAGTACGCGGACGTACGATCCGGGCGGCGGCCGACCATGCGCTCCGCAGCGCCACCGCCGTCCGAACCGACCGCGCCTGCGGGGCACGTCTCCATCGCGCGCAAGCCGCCGACGCTGCTCGACAGTGAGCGGTATACCGAGCAAGTGGTGATCGGGTACGGCGGGTCGAGCGTCGTCATTCGCGCATTCGACAACGACTTTCTTCGCTGCGTCGCCGTCAAGATCCTCAAGTCGGAAGTCGGCGACGACGGCTCGCGGGTCGACCGGTTTGCCGAAGAGGCTCGGATCACCGGACAGCTCGAACATCCGAACATCGTCCCGGTATACGAGCTGGGGCGCGACCGGGTCGGGCGCCGGTTTCTGTCGATGAAGCTCGTTCAGGGGCAGAACCTTCAAGAGACTCTGCTGCGGCTCGGCGAATCGCGCCTCGAACCCGCCCACCTCGGCGAACTCCTCCAAGTGTTCCACAAGATTTGCGACGCCGTCGACTTCGCGCATAGTCGCGGCGTCATCCACCGCGACCTCAAGCCCACGAACGTCATGATCAGCGATTTCGGCCAGGTCTATGTCTTGGACTGGGGAATCGCTCGCGTGTTGCCCGATGATGCGTGCCACGAAGGCCCTCGCGTCCGCGTCCGGCCCGGATCGGCACACCACTCGGAGCTCGATCCCGCGGGGACTCCTGTCGGAACCCCGGGCTACATGCCGCCCGAACAACTCGAGGGCCGCCATCACCAGCAGGACACGCAGACGGACATCTTCGCGCTCGGCGCCACGCTGTACGAGATGCTGGCCGGACAGCCTCCGCTCACCCCCGCCATCATGAGCGCCCTCTGGTTGGACAAGAGCCCGCCCCCCATCCTCGCGCCGGAGAAACGAGTGCCGCCGGGTCGAGTCCCCCCGGAGCTGTCGCGCATCGCGATGCGAGCACTCTCGTTCGATCCCGTGAATCGATATCTGTCTGTGGCGGATCTCAAGCGCGATATCGAGCTGTTCCAGCGCGGTGCGTGGGACGCGCCGCGGGCGGAGGTGGCCGCTGGCTCCGAAATCGTCACCGAAGGCGAGGCCGGCGACGCGGCGTACGTCATTCTCGAGGGTTACTGCGTCGCGCACCGGCGCGACGGCGAGTCTGATATCGAGCTGCGCGTCATGGGGCCGGGCGAGGTGTTCGGCGAAACGGCGGTGTTTTCGGACAAGCCCAGGACTGCCAGCGTGAAAGCACGGACCGATGCGGTGCTGCTGCGCGTGACGGGCGACGTACTCGCGAAAGCCGTGGGCCTCAACTCGTGGATGGGAAGCTTCGTACGGGCGCTCGCGGATCGGTTCCGCGAAGCGGATCAGAGGCTTTATGCGCGGGAGCGGGCGGGCGGGGTGTGAGGGCAGACGGACGAGAAGACCTACTCATCCCCGTCCCCCAACTCCAACCTCACCGGAAACACGAACGAGGCCCTCCCCGCCTCGGGGCACGCCCCAGACGGAAGCGGCGCAAACGTCGCCACGAGCGACCCCACGCACGCGACGAACGCGGGCCCGAGCTCAGGGTCGAGGTCTTCGTCGCCGGCGCGTACGGTCACCTTTCCGTCTTCCGGGTTGGCCGTGAACACCAGATCGACGAACGGCGGCGGCCGCACGCGCCCGGCGCACGCGCACACGCGCTCGCGCGCTGGGATCAGCGCGGGAGAGAGCGATCGCGCGATGACGCTGGATTCGTCGAACGTTTCTCGGCGAACGTCGTTCGCGCAAATGACGACGACGCGCGCGTCGCCGCCCGCGAGGTCAAGGGTCCAGGGCGCTCCACAAGCGGACGGCCCTTCCGGGCCCCTGGCGGTCGACGCGGCGTTTCCAATGCCGAACGGGTGCGAGGGCGTAGTCTGAACCGAGGGCGCGCGCACGGTGGGGCCCGCACGGGGCCCCGCACACGCTGCACACAGAACGAAGGAGATCGCGCGAAGCGGCGGACGCACGCCCGCAGTGTATCAGCGCCGGGCTTTGGCGCGCGCGGCGCTTGCGAGACGTCGCGAGAGTTCGGCCAGCACCCGGCGCATTCCGATGGAACGGGAGCGCAGGCCGACGACGAGCTGGTACAAAGTGTCCGCCGCGAGAAAGACGACGCGCTCTTCGCCGTCGCCCTCGAGAGCCTGCGCGAGTTTTCCCGACTCTTCACGGAACTTCGCGGCGATGCTGGGGATTCCTTCGTCGAGCGGCCCTTTGGTCACCCCGTTGATGCTCGATCGCCGGGAGGCCTCGATGTCGGCCTCGAGGGCCGCCAGGAGCGTTTGCGGCTGCTGGCTTGCCTGTCCGAGGCGCGCGCCTTCGACCGACTGGAAGAAGCAACTCTGCGCGCCCGAGTGGCAGGAGGGGCATTCGGGGTCGCTCGAGTAAATGAGCACGTCGGCATCGCAGTCCGCGAGCACCCGGACAACCGCCGTTTCCTGGCCGCTGGCGCGACCCTTCTGCCAGAGTTCTTGGCGCGACCGGCTCCAGAAGGTCGCATGTCCGGTCTCGAGCGTCTTGCGGACGGCGGCCTCCGTGGCGAAGGCAAACATTCGGATTTCGCCCGTGATGTGATCCTGCATGATCACCGGGACGAGTCCGTCTGCGTCGAACTTGAGAGGCAGCTGCGAGATCATGGCTGTGTCTCCTTCGGAGCTAACCACCCGCGTGTTTCCGCTCGGTTACCGCGACGTGATGGAGCGGTGGCGGCGCTCGAGAAGTCCCTTCCGCTGTCGGGCATCAGCGGTCGGTCCGCACATACCAAGTTACGTTCATCGTCGCGACTTCCACGCCCGCGTCGTCTTGCAGCGAGACGCGGACGTCGAACGTGGCCTTCTTGTCCTGCTTGAGACGCGCCGCGATGCTTTCGACCGATTCGGCAAGCGTGCCCGCGGCCCGGATTCGCCCCCGGGCGGGCTTGCGGTATTCGATCGAGGCGCTCTTGGCGACGGGCATTGCCCCGGCGAGCGCGGGAGGGAGCAAGCGCAGCACCGTCGCGCCGGACGCACTCTCGCCCAGCGTGAAGAGCGCCCCCGCGTGCAGCGTGCCCACGTGGTTGTACAGGGATTCGTTTTCCGCGAGGACGAGGGCGCCGTCTTCGTTGGGTCGAATCCCGACATGCTTCGGGAACGGCAGCCCGCTCACGAGTAAGGAAGCGGCATCGGGATCGGCCATGATCCGACTATAGCGGGAACCCCGCCGGTCGGCCGCCAGCGGCCAGCAATGCTATGCGATTGGGCATGAATGGCCCCACGCGCATTTCTCCGAAAGAGGCGAGCGAAAAGCTCGCTGAAGGCTGGACGTACGTCGACGTCCGGACCACCGAAGAGTTCGAATCAGGGCACCCGCTGGGTGCGGTCAACGTTCCCCTCATGCACGCGGGACCCGCGGGAATGACGCCGAACGCCGACTTCGTCCCGGTCATGAGCGCCGCGTTCCCGAAAGACGCGAAGATCGTCGTCGGGTGCAAGGCGGGCGGTCGTTCGCTCCGCGCCGCGCAAATGCTGCTCGCGGAGGGCTTTTCGAACGTGCTCGATCAGCGCGCCGGCTGGGACGGCGCGCGCAGCCCGTTCGGCGAATTGGAACCCGGCTGGTCGCGCGTCGGCCTGCCGGCTGGCACCGGACAGCCGAGCGGCCACTCGTGGCAAGACATGAAGAAGAAGGCCTCCGGGGCAGGCAACGGGAAAGGTTGAACGGTCAGGACGCCGCGGCCACCTCATCGCCGATTGCTCTCTCACCCTGGCGTCCCTCGCGTCCTGGCGGTTGTCTCCCCATCGCGTCTTTGCGTTTCACTTTGCGGCGTTCACCCGATCATAGTCCGCCGCATCGCGCTCCACGACTTCGAGGTCTCGCGAAGCGCGCTCCGCTTCGGCCGCGAGTTCCGCGGTGAAAATCGTCAATCCCCAAATCCCGTTTTGACGCCTTCGAAACGGATAGCGCGTACCGCGTGCGGTGATCACCGTCGCCCGCTGGCCTTCGATGTCCACGTGTCCCACGCCGGACAGGTCGCGCTCGAGTCGGGCGGGCCACTTGCGGGCGGCTGCCAAGAGGACGAAGACGTCGGCGCCGTCCGGCGCGTCGGCCTCGCCCTGCCAGGCTTCGAGCAGTCGCGCGCGCTCGGCCGGCGGATAACTTTCTCGAACGCGCGTGCAGGCCCTCTTGCGCATGTCGCGTATCGTGTACGCCGCCCATTGCGCCTCGGTCTCCAGGTACGCGAAAATCTCGCGGAATTGCCGCTCGGCCACGCTGAGGGCGATGCGCGCATAGGCGCCCTCGGGCGTGGTGTCCGGGGGAAACTGCCGGCGCGCGGTCAGCTTCTGGCCGGCCCAGATGGCGAGACCGGCGGCCACCGCGAAGAGGACGAGCGGCCCGCGACGCATTCTCGATTGGAAGGACATATCATGTGGATGGGCTCGCGTGTCGTCGTGGTGGTGCCGGCTTGGGACGAGGCGCCGCGAATCGGACGGGTCGTCCGCGGCATTCCGGCTTGGGTCGACGCAATCGTCGTCGTCGACGACGCGAGCGACGACGGAACGTCAGAAGCGGCACGGGCCGCGGGGGACCCCCGTGTCGACGTCTTGCGTCACGATTCCAACCGCGGGGTCGGGGCCGCGATCACGACCGGGTACAGGCGCGCCCGCTTGATTGCGCCGGAAGCTCGCGATGTGTTCGCGGTGATGGCGGGCGACGGTCAGATGGACCCCGGCGACCTGCCGGCGCTCGTGACGCCGGTCGCCCGGGGCGAGGCGGACTACGTCAAAGGCACTCGCTTTCGCACGCGCGACGTCGCGCGCCAGATGCCACCGGCCAGGCTCCTCGGCGGCCTCGTACTCTCGTGGGCGACGTCACGCGCGATCGGCGTCCCGGTCTCCGATAGCCAGTGCGGCTACACGGCCATCGCCGGAGAAGCCTGCAATCGCCTCGATCTCGAAGCCCTTTGGCCTCGATACGGTTATCCGAACGATCTCTTGTCGCAGCTCACGATGCGGAGGCTACGCATCGCCGAAGTGCCCGTCCGCGCCGTATACGCCGACGAAGTGAGCCGCCTCAGGCCACGACACGTGCCCCTGGTCGCAGGGCTCGTTGCGCGCGCGTGGATGCGGAGAATGTTGGCGTATCCACCGCTGTAGCGCGGCGCGAGCTCTCACTTTCCGAGAGCGCGCTCGAGAATCGCCGGCACGTGTGCGAGCGCGTGATCGAGATTGAAGAGCTCGTGCAGCTTGAGCTTGCTCAGCTTCTCGCTCACTTCGGGATCGCCCTCGAGCAGCTCGCGAAAGCGCCCTTCGCCGCTCCAAGCGCGCATCGCGTTGCGCTGCACGAGGAGATAGGCGTCTTGCCGCTGGATGCCAGCTTCCACGAGCGCGAGGAGCACGGCCTCGCTGAAATAGAGCTCGGCGGCACGGTCGAGGTTCTTCTTCATGTTCTCTGGATACACGACGAGGCCGTCGACCAGGGCGGCGCTACGGTCCAGCATGAACGCAAGCGTTGCGGTGGCGTCCGGCACGATCATGCGCTCGACCGACGAATGCGAAATGTCGCGCTCGTGCCATAGCGGGACGTCTTCCAGCGCGGGCACGACCGCCGCCCTGACCACTCGCGCCAATCCGCACAGATTCTCGCTGAGGATCGGGTTTCGCTTGTGCGGCATCGCGCTCGAGCCCTTCTGGCCGGGGGTGAACGCTTCCTCGGCCTCTGCGACTTCGCTGCGCTGCCAATGCCGAACGCTCGTGGCGAGCCGCTCGATCCCTGCCGCGACGAGCGCCAGCGCGGCGAAGTACGCGGCGTGCCGATCGCGAGCGACGACCTGGGTCGCGACGGTCTCGGGCTGGAGGCCGAGCGAGGCGAGAGCGCGCTTCTCGATCTCGGGGTTGAGGTGGGCGTACGAACCGACCGCCCCGGCGATCTTGCCGACGGCGATCTCCCGGCGAGCGCCCTCCAGCCTCGCCCGACCGCGCGCGATCTCGGCGTGGTGACCGGCGAGGGCCAGTCCGAACGTGATCGGCTCGGCGAAGATGCCATGGCTACGGCCAATCATCGGCGTCTTGGCGTGCTCTCGGGCGCGAGCGGCCAGTGCTCCGAGGAGCCGGTCGCAGCGCGAGAGCAGTTTGTCGCACGCGTCGCGCATCAGAATGGCGAGCGAGGTGTCGAGCACGTCACTCGACGTCATCCCGCGGTGGAGCCATCTCGCGTCGGCCCCTGCGAGTTCTTCCACGTGCGCCAGGAAGGCGATGACGTCGTGTTTCGTGGTGCGCTCGATCTGGTCGATGCGGGCCGGATCGAGCACGACCGCCTTGTCGCGGATGGCTGCTGCCGTTCCTCGCGGAACGAATCCCGCTTCCTCCATTGCGTCGCACGCGGCCAGCTCCACGTCGAACCACACGCGATAACGGCGAGCCTGGGACCACAGATCGGCAAAATCGGACGGCGTATATCGGGGGATCATGACTCAAGCTCTTCCGTACACGGGAATGGCCGCTCCCGAAACATCGCGCGCATCCTCGCTGAGGAGAAAAGCCACGACGCCCGCCGCGGACGGAAGAGTGACCCACTTGGTCGCGTCGGCGCGGGGCATCGCCGCCCGATTCGCGGGCGTGTCCAGGGTGCTCGGCAGAACCGCGTTGACGCGGACGCCGTGGCCGAGAACCTCGGCGGCGACGGCGCGCGCGAGCGCGACGACTCCGGCCTTCGAAGCGGCGTAGGTGGCGGCGCCGGCGCTCGTGGACGGCTGCTCGCCGGCGCGCGATCCAATCACGACGACGCTTCCGCGGCGCTGCGCGACCATCGCCGGAAGCAGCGCCCGAAGCGATCGATGCACGGTCTCGAGGTTCGCGGTCATCATCGCCCGCCAGACCTCGTCGTCTTGCTCTTCATGGAGTGGTTTTCCCCCCCTCCAGGCGCCGGCGATGAGCGCCGCGAGCGTAGGAGCACCCCCGAGCTCTTGCGCCACACGCGGGAGTGCGTCGCTCCACGTTTCGGCTCGAGCGACGTCCCCGGTGACGACGCTCGCGCCGCCGAGCGCTGCAGCGAGCTCTGTGAGGCGGGGCTTGCCGCGGTCGGCGTCGACGAGCACGAGCTTGCAACCGCGCGAGGAGAGAACGCGCGCCACTTCGGCGCCGAGGGCGCCGGCCGCGCCCGTCACGACGGCAATGTCGGTCATGCGCTGCGCTTAGCACGCGCGCCGGAGCCCACCATCGCATCAGACAGCGATCGTCAGGCCCTCGCGTGCGGCGATCACGTCCGGAAAGAGCATCCGGGCGCGCCGCTCCTTGTCGCGCACCGCGTCGTCGCTCTGGATCGGATCGTGATGAAACAGCACCATGCGGTGCACGCCCGCCATCTTTGCGAGCTTGCTTCCTTCTTCGAAGGTGCTGTGCCCCCAGCCCTTCTTCGATCCCGCGCCGTCGACTCCCGCGTACTCCTCGGGCGTATACTGTGAATCGTAGATGAACACGTCGGCCCCACGGGCGAGCTGCAGGAGCTTGTCGTCCACGCGACCTTCGTAATGCTCGGTGTCGGTCGCGTATACGACGGCCTTGCCTCCGTGCTCCACGCGAAACGCAAACACACCTTGCGGGTGGTTGCCGCGGGCGTTGCGCACCGACACCCGACCACCGAGGCCGTCGTCGATCTCGACGGTTTCCCCCTCCACCAAATCGCGAAAGACCATCTTCGCGGCCATCGTCTTAAGGTGAACCGGAAAGTTCGGATGGTCCATCTGGCCCGCGAGGGTTTCTCCGAGCGTTCGCGAAACGTTGTTGCCCCCGTACAGATGAAACACGTTACCGGCGACGAATGCGGGCTCGAAGAATGGGAAACCCTGGATGTGATCCCAGTGCACGTGGCTGAAGAACATGTGCGCGTCGAGGGGCATCTCTTCGAGCAGTTTCTTGCCGAGGAGGCGCAGCCCTGTTCCGCCGTCGAAAATGAGGATCGCTTGGCCGGCCCGAACTTCGACGCAGCTCGTATTGCCTCCGACCTCGACGGTGTCCGGCCCTGGAGTGGGGATACTGCCGCGGACTCCCCAAAAGGTGATCTGCATCCTCGTCGGTCGCTCCTCAGTCTGGCTGCGGGCGCTATCGGTCGTTCGAGCGTACCTCGCCGGGCAAAGGAAAGGTATTCCTTGTCCGCCTGCAGTCGGAGTCCCATGGTCCGAACGATCGATGCCATCGTCGTTCTTGGGTGCCCGGTGCGCCTCGACGATCGGGGCCAACTCCGCCCGGGTGCGCTCGCACGCCGGCTGGAAGCCGCGGCCATGGCATACGCGCAGCGTGAGGCCGAGGTCGGGGTCGTCGTCGCGAGCGGAGGGCGGAGCTGGGGCGGCCTCGTCGAGGCGGACGTGATGGCGCGCGAGCTCGAGCGACGCGGCGTGCCGATGGGAGCGATCGTGCGCGAGCGCTGCTCGCTGACGACCCGCGACAATGCCCGCTTCGCCGCGGAGGCGCTCGCCCGAAGAGGCATCCATTCGGCCTTCGTCGTCAGTTGCGAGTGGCACCTGCCGCGCGCGCTGGCACTCTTTCGGCGCGCAGGCGTGCGGGCCGAGGGTGTCGCAGCCCGCGAATCTGACTCCCGTTGGCTGAAGCGCAAGTGGCGCCGCGAGCTCGAGCGCGTCTTGACCTGGGTACAGTCGCGGTGACGGTGCCTGGCTTACACGGCAAACAGGCTGCCGGGGGCGCGGCACGAGCCCTCGCACTCGCCATGGTCGCGGGGGCGTGCAAGAAGGGTCCGGCCGTCACGGCCGTCCCGCCCGACGCCGCCTCCACCGCTGGTTCGAGCGTCTTGGAGGTCGAAATCGCGAAAGCCGAGGATCTCCGGCGCGCGAAAGATCTGCCGCTCGATGTGCAGAAGAGCCGAGACCCCGCCGTCCGCCGCGGCGCCGCTCGCGCGGTCGCCCGAATCCTCGATGACGACGACGGCGCGCTCTTCAGGGCCTTGGAGGACGAAGACGGCGAGACGGTCGCATGGGGCGCCTACGGCCTGGGCGAGTCATGCGTCGGCCGCCAGGAGAGCCACGTACGGGCGCTCGCGGTCCGTTTGGCTTCTCTCCGGCCGGGCTCGAGCTCAACCAAGCCGAATCCGGGCGCGGCCATCCTCCGTGCACTCGGCCGCTGCGGGAGCGACGCCGCGGAAAAGACGCTCGGCGCCTGGCTGGGCCGCGGCGGTGCCCACGGGTCCCTCCGTGATCTCGACGAGGACGAGGCTGCCGCCTTCGCCCTCGGCGACATCGCCGATCAGCGGGGGTCGCTCGCGGTCGATTCGACCGTCGCGCTGATCGAGGCGGCCGAGCGCGTGCCGCCCCTCACCGCGGCGCTCTACGCGCTCGGACGCTCGGACGTGCCGTCCCGAGGCGACCTCGAGCCGCGGGTCACGGCCGCGGCGCGCGCGGCGCTCGGCCGTCCAGGACAATCGCGCATCTTTGCCCTTCGCCCGATCGGGCGTTCCGCGCAGGGGGCTCGGTCGCTGGCTCAGGTGCTGTCGTCGAACGATTTCACTCCCGCCGAGCGCGCGGAAGCCGCTCGTGAACTGGGACGCCTCGGCGAAGCCGGAGAAGCCGCGCTCGCCGCCGCGATCCCATCGATGCTGGAAGCGACTCCGACGCCAGTCCAAGGCGATCGCTTCGGCGTCGTCATGGCGGCCGTCGGGGCGCTGGGCCAGGACCCGCCGAGCAGCGCGAACGCAGCGCTCGGGGCGCTCGCTCGCATCGAGGAACCGCTCCCGCGCGGCGCGCCCACGGCCCGCCGGGCCTCTGCTTTGCGGTGCGCCGCGGCGGAAAAATTGGCGCGCGGTGCCTGGGACTCCGATCTCCTGGTCGCCTGCGACATCGGCGACGGCCAGGCAGGGCAGCGCGCGCGCCTGGCGGCGCTCGACCGCGGTCCTTTGGTGAAGGCGAGGCGGGCGGCGTGGCTCGATCTGTTCCACCGGACGGATCAACCACGAGCCCGCGAGGCGGCCATCGAAGCCATCCGGAGCCACCCGGAGCTCGACGACGCGGGCCGAAGGGTCATCGCCGAGGCCCTCCGGTCGGGCAGGCCTGGCATGGTCGCCGCGGCGGCAAAGGTCATCTCGGCCCGTCCCCAGCGTTTTTCCGATCCGCGCGTGGAAAGCGCTTTGGCGGCCGCGATCGAGCACGTCTGGACCGAGGATCAGGTGGAGACCCGCGCCGCGTTGGTCGAAGCAGCGCTGGCCGCGGGGGGGGGGGAATCGGGACGGGCTTTTGCCGAGGCGGCTTGCGCGGATGCCAATCAAACCGTGCGTGCGCGCGCGGCGCGGGCCCTCGCCGCGACGGGAGCGGGGTCGCGATGCGCCGCACCCGATTCAGGCGGACCACCGGCGCCCGAAATCGGCCATGCTCTCGCGCGACCCACGCGCGTCGTGTTCGACACCGACGCGGGGGTCCTGGGTGTTCGTTTCGATCCTGGCCTCGCTCCCGTGGCCGCCACGCGCTTCGTCGCCCTCGCCCGGTCGGGCTTCTACACGGGCATCGCGGTCCATCGCGTTGTGCCGGGCTTCGTGGTGCAGTTGGGAGACCGAGAGGGCGACGGGTACGGAGGAAGCGGTCGGCTCTTGCGATGCGAAACATCACCCGTGCCGTTCGCCCCGCTCGACGTCGGGGTAGCCCTCACTGGGCGGGACACGGGGTCGAGCCAGATTTTCGTCGCGCTCGCGCGCCGCCCTACCCTGGACGGCCAATACACGTGGGTGGGGCGCGCCGACGGCGATTGGAACGCGGTCGCGGAGGGCGACATCGTGCACGCGGTCCGCGTGGAGGAGTAAGAAGGAGCCATGCTCCTCACGATCGACGTGGGCAACACGAACATCGTCTATGGCCTCTTTCAAGAGAGCCGCTTGCGTCACCAATTTCGTGTCGAGAGCGCCCGCGGCCGCACGGCGGACGAGTACGCCGTGCAGCTTCGGGCCCTGCTCGACATGCACTCGGTAGACCGCGGCAGCGTCCAGGCCGCGATCATCGCCTGCGTGGTCCCCTCGCTGACCGAACCGATGATCGGACTCGTCAAACGCGCGTTTGGCCGCGATGCGATGATCGTCGGGCCGGGGATCCGGACCGGGATGGCCATCCTCATCGAAAACCCGCGCGAAGTCGGCGCCGACCGAATTGCCGACGCGGTGGCCGGCTACGACCGAGCAAAGGGGGGCGTCATCGTGGTCGACTTCGGGACTTCGACGAACTTCGATTGCGTGACGCCGAAAGGCGAATACCTGGGGGGCGTGCTCGCCCCGGGCTTGCAGATCAGCGCCGACGCCCTCTTCGCCCGAGCGGCCAAGCTGCCGCGCGTGGAGATCGCCAAGCCGCCGAAGGTACTCGGGAAGAACACGATCCACGCCATGCAGTCCGGGATCGTCTACGGCTACGTGGGCCTCGTAGACGGCATCGTGGAACGCCTGAAGGCCGAGCTCGATTTTCCCTGCGCCGTCATCGCCACGGGCGGCCTTGCGCCGCTCATTGCGCCTCTCTCGAAGACCATCGCGGAGATCGACGACGTGCTGACGCTTGTCGGGCTTCGCATCCTCTACGAACGCAACAGCGGCTAACGCCATCTTTCCCCGGCGGCGCACACTCTTCGAGAGACAAGATCCATGCGTAGCGCTCGTGGAGAGGGGAGTCCGGCGGGTGAGGGCGTGCACAGATCCATCGCGCTCGCCGTCTGCGCTCTCGCCCTGCTGTTCGCCGTCGCGCTCGGCGTCGCGTTCGGAAGCGGGGGCGCCAGACTTGTGGATCTATTCGACGGGGCCACGCGCGCGCACGACGTCATCGTCGGCTATCGCCTGCCGCGCGTGCTGCTCGGTGTGGTCACCGGCGCCGGGCTCGCCGCCGTCGGCGCCGCCTTTCAGACCGTTCTTCGAAACCCCCTCGCGGAACCGTACGTCCTCGGCGTCAGCGGCGGCTCGGCTCTCGGAGCCACGATGGCCATGGCGCTCGGCCTTGGCGGCTTGGGCGTGCTCGGAGCGGCTGGGGTGCCGGCGGTCGCGTTCGCCGGGGGCGCAGCGGCGACCGCGATCGTGTGGGCGCTCGTGCGCGCCGGGCGCTCGGGGGGCTCGTCGATCCTGCTTGCGGGTTATGTCGTCAATTCGATCTCGGGCGCGGGCATCATGTTGATCGAAGCGCTCGCGCCGACCCGGGTCCAGCCGGTCGTCTGGTGGCTCATGGGCTACCTCGACGTCCCGTCCTGGGGTCAGCTCGCCTTCGTGAGCGGCTACGTCGCGTGTGGACTGGCCGTGCTCCTCGTCGATGCCGGGCAGATGAACCTTCTGTCGCTCGGGGACGAGCCCGCGGCGACCCTCGGGGTCGACGTGCGCTCGCTCGAGCGCCGCACCTTCTTCGCGTGCGCGGCGGTCGTGGGCGCCGTGGTGAGCGTGACAGGGCTCATCGGCTTCGTGGGCCTGGTCGTCCCGCAGGCCATGCGGCGCGTGCTCGGCCCCGACTTGCGCGTGGTGTTGCCCGCGTCCGCGATGGTCGGCGGTGCCACTCTGGTCGGCTGCGACCTACTCGTGCGGGTCCTCGCGCAGCGCCTGCACACCGAGCTACCCGTCGGGGCCGTGACCTCGCTCCTGGGAGGCCCCGTGTTCTTGGTCTTACTGACGCGCCGCCGGGGCTAGGCCCAGATTGGCGCGTGCGCCTCGCCGCCCGCCATCCTTCCTGTCAGAAGGGGTGTAGAAGCCCGGCGATTTTCGCTCAGCGCGAGCGTGACTGAGGTGACGGCGCTCCCGCTTGCGGCATCATCGGGTGTAGAAGCCCGGCGATTTTCGCTCAGAGCGAGCGAGGCCGGTGGCGAGCGCGCGGAGCCTACTTCTGTAGGCGAGCACGCTCGACGCCGGGATCGCGAAGCTCTGGGCGAAAAGCGCCGGGCTTCTACGCGGGTTTGGCGGCCACTTGCGCGAGCTGCTGCTGCTGCTGAGCGAGCATCTGCGAGACGGCGCGCGATCGCTCGACCGCGAACTGCTTGACCTCGCGCACCTGGCTGGTGGCGAGCTTGTTCAGCAGAGCCGTGATCTTCTGCAGATCGCGCATCTGGAACAGGGCCTCGAAGTAATTGTGCGCGATCCGAACGTCGCGCATCATGAGCGCCTCGTGGGGCGCGAGGAGCTTTACGACTTCGTCAATCTTCGCTTCCTGACCGTAAAGCGCCGATAGACACAAGAGCGACAGAGCATCGCCGGGCGCCCGCTCGACCGCTTTCCTGGCGAAGCCGATCGCTTTGGCGCGCACCGCCTCGTCCTTCGCCTCGCCGGCGTAGAAGCCCTGGAGTGCGATGTAGGGCGCTGGCGACTTCGAGTTCACCGGCGCGTTCGCGAGCTCGTCGATCTGTTTGATCATGTCGTCGTCGCTGGTCTGCTCTCGGATAGAGTTCGCCAGGTACGCCCATGCGTCGACCGAGTTGTTGTCGATCTGGATCGCTCGCTCGACGCTCTCGCGCTCGCCCTTGCGGTCGCTCTTTTCCTTCATCACCTTGGCGAGCTGGAGGCTCGGAAAGGGAGAGTCCTTGAGCAAGTTCTGCGCGCCACGCAGGGTGGCTTCCGCCCGCTCGAGCTTCTTTTGCGCCAGCTGGGCCACGCCGAGACCCAGCCAGTCTTCGCCGTCGCCGCCCAACGCCACGATCTTCGAAAGTACTTTCTCGGCCTTCTCGTGGCGGGCGTGCTTCATCAGCTCCTGAGCGAAGATACGACCGCGGCTGAGGTCTTCAGGCCCCTCGTTCCAGTGCTTCTCGAGGCCGCCAAGCAAGTCCTCCAGCCCGATTGCGATTTGCCGGCCCTGTTCGTCCTGCACGGGGACCGCGGGACCGTTGAAGCCGAGGAGCTTCCACACTTCCTCCATCTGAAGCGCCACCGGGCCCTCCACGATCTTCTTCTCGATCGGAGTTCCGTTCGGTTGGATGGGAAGGAGCACGAGGGCGTTGCCCGGTACTCCGTTCGGGAACGCGGTGATGGGCGCAAGGATGGCGGCGCCGCCCCGAATTTGGATGCCGGGTCCGCCGGCGACCTGCGTGGGCG
>CAZVPE010000130.1:0-4869 GCA_964628155.1 uncultured Polyangiaceae bacterium
AGAACCTGCAGGTGGGCGGCGCCATCAACGGGCCCTGCCTGTTCAGCTCGAGCTGTAGCCAGATCCCCGTGGCGAAGTCCGTCTGCGAAGACAACGGAGGCGTTTGGTACGGCGTCGGTTCGACGCAGACGGGCGTCCCCCCGGGCGGCTTCGCCCGGTGCTGCCAGGTGGTCGCCCTCCTCGATTCGCAGGGCGTCACCCCTCTGCCCAGCATCAACCCCGATTTCGCGAGCGCCGTCCGCAACGACGGCTACAAGCTCGTGGAGAACAGGACGATGGCCTACGTCGCCAACCAGGCCTCGCCGTGCGCCGAGACGGTCAGCGACGAATTCTACGCGATCAACGAGGCCGTCCCCGTGCCGATGCTCGACAGGGCCGGCACCGCGCTGACCATCACCTCGCTGACGGCCGTCCAGCAGACGAGCTACGACACCCTCAGGGCGGCGCTGAGCGCGCAGCTCGCGGTTACGCCCGGCTGCTCGGGGGACGGCAACATCGACGGCGTCGCCGATCCACTCGATCTCGCCGATTGCAGAACACTCGAGGCGTCCCAGGGCTGGGGGTTGTCGAGCGTTTATGACTTGAACGTGGACGGCGTGACCGACCAGACGGACGAGGCGATTATCACGAGGGGCATGGGCCTGAGCTGCACGTACCCCGGTTCGCCCGAGCCCTGAGCCCCCACCCCCCGGCGCTCATGCGAACGCGCGGGAAGAGCGGCCCCCAACAGCCAGGGGCGCCGGCATCTCGTGCCGGCAAGTACGCGGCGCGCCTTCTCGCTTTGGCTCTCGCCGCTTGCAACCGCGACGGTGCGCGATGTGGCGGCGGGGCGGGGCCGGCCGGGTCTGACGCCGCCTCTGGTTCCGCCACATCCACGTCCAGGCCCCACGCGGCTTCGCGCGACTGCACCGTTTGCCACGCCGCAGAGGCCACGTCGTGGTCTTCGTCGCACCACGCGCAGGCGAGCGGCACCGCCCTCCACGCCGAGCGTTTCGACGGGCGACCGCGAACCTTCGCTGCGCTTCGCGTGACCCCGGAGCAGCGCGCGGGAAGGCCCGTTTTCCGCATTCGGGACGGCGCCGGCGAACGTGTCTGGGAGGCGACCGGCGTTATCGGCGTGGCGCCCCTGCAGCAGTACCTCCTCGCGGACGTGCGCGGTCGTGTCGTCGTCGCGCCCGTAGCCTGGGACACGAGGGCCGCCCGCTGGTTCGATCCGGCCCCCGACGGCGCCATCGGCGATCCGAGGGATATCCTTTACTGGTCCGGGATGGCCGGCAACTGGAACCATCTCTGCGGCGAGTGCCACACGACGGGCTACGACAAGGCGTACCATCCTTCGACCGACTCCTATGCGAGCACCTCGGTCCACGCGGTCGTCGCTTGCGAAGCCTGCCACGGCTCGGGAGAGGGCATCGCTGCGCTCCGCGACCCGGCCGTCCAGATGCGCGTGTGCGAGTCGTGCCACAGCCGCCACGAGACCCTCGGCTATGGTGGCGGCCCGACCTCCGAGCCGCTCGATAGACGCCGGCCCGCGCTCATCGGCAGCATCGCCTTCCGGCCGGACGGGCGCAACGCGGCGCCCGTAGAGCCGTTCGAGTGGGGCGCCTACAGCCAGTCGGGGATGTACCGGGTCGGGGTGCGCTGCTCGGACTGCCACGATCCGCACACGGGTCGGACGCGCGGCGAGGGCGACGCGGTCTGCGTCCGTTGTCACGGCGATGTCGCCGCCCGTCATCCGCCCGCGACCGCCAGCTCCGCGTGCATCGGGTGTCACATGCCGACGCAGGTCTACATGGGGATCCACCTGCGGCACGACCACGGGATGCACGCGACGGCGGGACCGTTTGGTGCTCTGTGGACGGCCGCACGCTCCGGCGACCCCTCGGTGGGGTCGGCGCTCCTGGCGCTCGCGCTCGACCCCGGTTCGAGCCGCTTCATGAGAGCCTCTGCCGCGGCGGCGCTGCGGGGTCAGCGGCCGGAAGGCGTCGACCCGTTGCGCGGGCTGCTGCGCGATCCGGACGCGCTGATCCGCCTGGAGGTGACCGAAACGCTCGCGATTTGGGGCGATCCTCCCGTTGCCTCGCTGGCCGATCCCGCGCGGGCCGTCCGCATTTCGGCGCTGAAGGCCATCCTCTTGATGGGCGCCCCACCGGCCCTGCGGACGCCTGCGTTCGAGGCCGTGCGTTTGGAGCTCGAGGCAACGACCGAGGCGCAAGGGGACCTCGCGGCCACGTGGCAGAACGTCGGGGCCGAGCGCGAGGTCATGGGCGACGCGTTGGGCGCGCGCAAGGCTTACGACGTGGCGCTCCGGCTAGAGCCGACGAACGAGTGGCTCGCCGCGCACGTTCACGCGATGCGCGGCAAGGACTGACCGGCCCTCCGACGGCGGATTCCCAGCGCGCCCAGGACAGCGAACCAGGCTGCGCCGGCGAGCGGAACGGTCGATCCGCGGACCGCCCCGCCGACCGAGCAGGAGGAGCTTGATCCACGATCCGTGGCCGGCATGGAGGTCGCCACGCTCGCGTCGACGCCGCCGGCGCTGCCGCTGTCTCCACCGTCCGCCAGCGTCGCGTCGACACCGCCGTCGGCACTGCTACCGCCGTCGCCACTGGCCGCGGCTGCTGGGGCGCACGCCGGAGCTCCAGGGAAGGGCTGCAGACCGTACTGGCACGATACGGCCGCCACGGCGCCGATGCGCCCAGGGGCGTCCGCCGTTTCGAGCGCGGTCGCGATGTCCGACAGGAGAGCGCCGGCATCCGCCGTCGACGATCCCGCAACGCCCCGGGTATTCGCGAAGGACAGGAGCTCGCTGTGCACAGCGCGGAGGGCGCTGACGGTGGTCTGGTTCGCCGCGGGCACCTTGCTGAAGTCGACCCCTGTTTCCCAGGCATGAAAGAGCACGTGGTAGCCCTGGTCGCAGGCGCCCGTCGTCCACGACTCCGTCCATCCGTCGCCGCTCGGCCCCGCCATCGTGGCGGTGTCGGTGCAGGCGTTGTGGGAAATTCGATCCGCCAGCGCGTGCACGTAAATCCCGAGACGCGCGTCCATGATGCGGGCGCTGCCGCCGTCTGTCGCACCGACGATCGAGTCGAAGTCGGGCGAGAGGACCACGGCGCCGCCGTCGGGTCGATGGATCACCTGGAGACCCGAGGCGTTCGTCGTGGTGATGGTCTTGCCGGCCGCGAAGATGGCCGTAGACCACACGATGTTACCGGCGTCGGTCGCGCCCTGACCTCCCCCGAGTGGGTAACAGTCCGTCCCGGTTCCGTGGCTCCCTGCGTCGCTCTCGGTCGTGAGTCCGCCGGTGCAGAGCACTCGCGACGGGCCGCTGCCCGCCTGGGCCCACCTCCGGAGGTGCGCGAGGAAGAATTCCGTGGACTCGTCGGTCACATCAGGAACGAGCCCGTCGAGACCGGGCGCTGGGGAGCCCGAGCCGTCGGCGTAGGTCGAGACGTAGTGGAAGAAGGTTCCGCCGGTTGCGGTGTTGCTGCGCAGGAATCCCTCGAGGGTGGGCGTCTGCGTGGCGGCATCGAGTGGCTCCCCCTTCATGTCGTACGCCTGGAACGTCCCGTAGTCGCACACCTCGTCGAAGGCAGCGATCCACCACGCGTCGTCCGTGGAAAACCCTACCGACTGCGCCAGGAGGAACGTCGCGTCCGCGTGGACCATGCTGCGCGCGCCTTGCTGCTGCCCCGAGCCCTCGAGGAGAAACTGCGTCGACATGAAGGTCCGGCACGCGGGTGTCGTCGAGCCGACTGGTTGACAGACGGCGGGGAGCGTCAGGCAGTTCTGCGGCGCAGAGCCACCGCCGTTGGGGTAGCAGATGTCTTCCATGAACGCCGACGCGGCCGGGCTCCAAGTGTACGCGGCGAGAGCGATGCCGCCGAGGCCGGCGCTGCGGATGAAACGGGGATGATGCATCCCGACAGTACGACTCGCGGCGTTCGAAGTTAATGCGGTCGGCTCCGTATGTTGGAAGAATCGGTGCCCCATCGGAGGCGCGGAGGTTTGCTCAACGTCGCCTCGGTCAGGAGGTCGTCTCGATGGATCGATGATGGAGTCAGGCGGACGCGTGACCGAGTCGAGCAGACCGATGACCGTGTCAGGCGGACTCATGACTGAGTCGCGTTCGATGGGAGGATGCTACGAAGCCCTCCGGCCCCGCTCGTCTCCGGTGGCCAGGCGGCACCGCCGGTCACTTGGGGGAATGCTGACGCTCTCCTCGTCGAGGTCGCGGACGAACTTCGCCGGCACCCCTGCCACGAGCGTATCGGGATCGACGTCCTTGGTGACTACCGCGCCCGCGGCCACCACGGCACCGGCGCCGATCCGAACCCCCGGGAGAATTACCGTGCGCGAGCCTAACCAAGCCCCGTCGCCGATTTCGATATCGCCGTAGACGCGAGACCCGCACCGCTGGCCGGATGGGCCCAAAGCGTGGTCCACAGTCATCAACATCACTTCGTATCCCATGTAGACGTGGCTTCCGATTCGGACCGGTGCCGCGAGGTCGATGTGCAGCGGGCCCGTCAGGTAACATCCGGGACCGAAGGACAGCAGCCGAGCGAGCGACCCCGATCCGGTGATCTTCAGACTCCCTGCAAAGCACGATTTTGCGCCAACCCGAACACCAAATGCGCGCAGAAGGACAGTGCGAACGCGTACGAACGAGTGCTGCGGAAACATTCTGGACACGGCGTTGGCGCCGACTCTGTGAAAGTCGACGCGCAGCTCTTCCCTGACCACTCGCACAAAACTGGATAGGCTAACCATGCGCGGGCTATTGTCCTGTCGTGGTTTCGCGAAGTCTCACGCTTAGCCGCGAAACCACTTTGGTTCTTGCCGGCGGCCAGGGCCTTCGAAGGGCGG
>CAZVPE010000130.1:4969-15791 GCA_964628155.1 uncultured Polyangiaceae bacterium
GCGAGCGCGTGCGTCAGGCGCCCTTGCCACGCCGGACGTAAACCTCGGGCGCGCTGCTCGTCACACGTCGCTCCGTACCCGGGCCGCGCTGGGGTGTTCCATGCTTCGGCACCTTCCTCGACGGAGGGGGAGACCGATGATCGTGTCGTGCGTTCGATGCCGCCTCGTTGGCCGCCGTCCTCGCTCGCTTGGCCTCTCGCTGCGCGGCCTCGAGCTGGGCTGCGTCTCGTCGGCGATCGTCGAGCCATTGGCGGTTCTTTTCGACAACGGCCCGGACGTCCGCGATCGCGTAACGTGACTCGCTCGATGGCCGGCATCGGACGAACCGCACCTGCTCGCTCGCTTCGCCCTTGAGAACGATTCGAAGAGCGGACGTCGACACGTCGAGCGTCACGGAGAGTTCGGCCAGAGTGGCTGTCGGTTCGGCGCTGGTGAGCAGGCCATGCGGGTCGGTAACCGTGGTGATCGTGGTTTCAATTTCGTTCATCTTTGGCTCTCGTCAGGCACCGCGTCACGGTGCGACACCCCGAGCAGGGCGTTTCGGCCTGGGCGAAAAGGTGAACCTCACTCGAAGATCGTGGCGGTTTTCTCTCTTGCATGAACTTAGCGCACGGTTTGGCTGGCGCTCGGGGGCACCTTTCGTGGGTTCCAACGCGGGGCTTGAGTTCTGTTGCGGCGACGTGGGCGAAATCCGGCGCGCGGATGTTGCGCGAGGATGTGCGCGGCCGTCAATCGGGTCGGCGCTCCTTGCGCCCCCTGCCCCGCGGTGCGGCCATGTCATGGCGTCCACCCACGCCCCGTCTCGCAGTCGATGTGACGCACCGAGGCACCGTTCGCCCTCACTTCGATTGCTCCCAGCACGATCGGCAGCTGAAATCGACGGGGCCCCGCCGAGCCAGGATTGAAGACCGTGATACTTCCCTCTCGAGCGGCGAAAGGGACGTGCGAGTGACCACATACGACGAGCGAAGCGTCCTCCAATCGGGCGATGCGCGCCACATCGGACCGGAGCCTCGGCCCATACACGGCCACATGCGTCAATAGAAGTTTGATCAACGTCCCGCGGTCATTGCGGACGTCGATGGTGACGAAGTCCGGCAAATCGTGGCCGTCGATGTTCCCACGGACCGCAACGACCCGCGCGCGGGTCTCGAGGCCTCGAAGTACCGAGACATCGCCAACATCGCCCGCGTGAACGATGAGATCCGGGGCGAGCTCGTCGATTCGAGCGCTGAGTCCGGGATGCGGGCGACCGTGGGTATCCGCCACGGCAGCGATTGTCAGCCCTTCTTGCCCGCAGTGGACCTCTTGGCGAACGTGAACCACCCCGCGAGCCGCGGGGCGCTTGGTCTTCGCGTTCATGCCACCATTCATCGCCGCTCGGCTCATCGCCACGCGGCCGGAAGGGTCTTCGAACGAAGAGACGCCCTAGGTGGCGCTCTTCTGGCCCTTCGAGTCGAAAGCCTTTCTGCCAAGCCCTTCCTTTAGCACGCGCTGCATTCCCTATGCGTGCCCCCCGGGGATTTTTCGCAAATCGGCTCGCCAGCAGCTCAGTCGGATCCTGCTAGTTGCAGCCGATCCGCGTCGCGCCGATGGCGTAGTCGTCGAGGTACAGGTCCCCAGCTGCGGTGCCCGTGCCGTAACGTTCGTACCCGATGCGCTGCATCGCGAGCGCCGGGATCGGCTTGCCTGTGGCGGCCATCAGCTGCGTGCCGTTCATGTACGTGGTGACGCCGCCGGTGCCGCCAATCCCCGTCGTATTCCATTCAAAGCAGGTCCAAACCCCTCGAGGCAACATCATCGTGGAGGTCGCTCCGTTATCGGGCGGGGCGATGTTGATCGACATGTTCCCCTGCGTGTTCAGCGCGCGAACACCGGTGTTTGACGTACCGCTCTTGAACGTGGACGGTTCGGCCTCGAAGTAGACGTCGTGGCCACCGTCCACCGCGGTGTTCGCATAGAGCCAGACTCGCGCCCAGTACGAACCCGTCGCCGGAACGCCCATCGTCTCATCGATGAAAGTAGCGCAGCTTGCCGTAGTGAACGTCATGTGCACGGAGTTGGATCCCGAGTGGCTCTTGGTGGAGACCACTTGAACGGTATTGGCCATGACCGAATTGTCGACCGTCCAGGCCGCGCCCAGCATGGTGCTGGTTTCGAAATCGTCGCAGAAGGCCGCCCCGGCGCAGCCCGCGCCCCCGTCTCCTCCGCCCGATCCGCCGCTCCCGCCGTCCTTCATTCCTCCGGACCCTCCGCTGCTCGATCCGGATCCGCTCCCGCTGCCGCTGCCGCTACTCGAACTGCCCGAAGAGCTGCTCGATCCGGTCACCCCGCCGCTGCTGCTGCTGCTTCCGCCGACGCCGCTGCTGCTGCTGCTTCCGCCGACGCCGCTACTGCTGCTGCTTCCGCCGACGCCGCTGCTGCTGCTGCTGCTGCTATTGACGCCGCTGCTGCTATTGACGCCGCTGCTGCTATTGACGCCGCTGCTGCTATTGACGCCAGACGAGGAGGAACTTTCTTGCGGACCGCCACTGCTCGAGGAGCCGGTTTCGATCGGCGTTCCTCCGTCGGGTCCGGGGGACGCCGGTGAGCTGCTGCAGGCTGCGAGCGCGAAGCAAGCGACACCCAGTGTGATCGTTCGGCCGCGGCCGCGTGTGCAGGGGGAGCTCATGGTCATCAGTTCTCCTCAGGTTGTGTTGATTCAGTGGCGGGTCGCTTCAGAGTGGCTCATTTTTCATTCGATCGCCGCTGTTTGTGTAAATTGGCCGTGCGATTGCGCCGTCGGGTAGACTGGTTCGCCCATTGACTCCAAGAGCGGTCCTCATCGCGGTCCAACTTCCAGGCGTCTCCGACGCCGACCATGCGTCGGACCTCGCGGAGCTCGAGCGCCTCGTACGAACGCTGGGCTTCGACGTCGTGGCCACCGTGTCGCAGCGGCGCGACGCGCTCGCGGCGGCCGCGGTTCTCGGCGAGGGCAAGCTGAAGCAGCTGGCGGAGCTCACGGGGGGCAAGGGCACGGTTCCATCCGGTGCCCCGGAGGTCAAGACGAAGGTTCGGGCGAAGTGGGCCACCGCGTCCAAAGGCCCGGACAAAGACCCGTCGCAGCCCAGAGCGATGGAGGACGACGCTGGCGCCGAGGCACTCGACAAGGCGACCGTCGTCGTCGTGGATCACGAAATCACGCCAAGCCAGGCTCGAAACCTCGAGCGCGCGACGGGGGCACGAGTGCTCGATCGCACGAGCGTGATCGTCGAAATCTTTCATCGCCACGCCCGAAGTCGCGAGGCGCGCCTAGAGGTGGAGATTGCACGACTCAACTACGTCGCACCGCGACTTCGCGAGTCGAGCGGTGGCAAGGAGCGTCAGCGCGGAAAGGGCGCGGGCGAAACCGCGGTCGAACTCGACCGGCGCAAGATCCGCGATCGCATCGCGGAACTGCGCGAGCAGCTCGACGCCATCCACAAAGAAAACGAGAACCGCCGGCACGCGAGGCAAGAGCAGCTTCGCGTCGCACTCGTCGGCTACACCAATGCAGGCAAATCGTCCATCATGCGCGCGCTCACGGGCAGCGACGTGCTCGTGGAAGACAAGCTTTTCGCCACACTCGACACGACGGTGCGTGCGCTCCAACCGGAGACCAAGCCGCGAATTTTGGTCTCGGACACGGTGGGCTTCATCAAGAAGTTGCCTCACGACCTCGTGGCGTCGTTTCGGTCCACGCTCGACGAGGCGCTCGAGGCGACGCTTCTTCTGCACGTGGTGGACGCCGCTGACCCGAACCAAGACGCGCAAATCGAAGTCACGCGCAGCGTGCTCCGCGAAATCGGCGCGAGCCTCGTACCGACCAAGCTCCTCTTCAACAAGGCCGACCGCATTGACGAGGCCGCGCGGCAGGCGATCATCCGAAAGCACGGCGCCGACGGGGCCATCGTCCTATCGGCGCACGACCCGAAGGAAGTGGCCGAGCTCTCCCGAGCGATCGTCGCCTTCTTCGAAGCGACGATGGTGGAGCAGGAGATTGTCGTCCCCTACGTCAAGCAGGCTCTCTTGGGCGAGGTCTACGCGAACGCACGCGTGCTGGGGGAGAGCTACGACGAGAGCGGCACACGGCTGACCGTTCGCGCCCTACCCGGGGCGTTCGCCCGACTCCGGCGGTCACTCGAGGGCTGAGGATCGACTCTTACGATTCCTCGGGCGCGAGCTTCTCGAGGGCATGGCGGACCAGTTCCAGGCCGAGTTCTCCCTCGACGACATTTTTCGCGACGTACCCCACGCCGACCGCCAGCGCGATTTGCCCCAGCTTCGACCCTAACAAGCTTCCGGCAACGAAGCCGATGCCGGCCGCCGCCGAAAGAATCGCGTACGGGCGCCGGCGCGCCTGCTCGCTGATTTGCGCGCCGAGGTGTCGCCCGAGCTCCGCAAGCCGAGCCGGGTCGAAGGCGCGACCCAGCTCCTCCTGTCGCGAGCGTCGCCGGGCGCCCACTCCGTTTTCCTCTTCCCCTGGCTGCTGCTGGTCCCTGCTCGGCCGGTTCATTCTATGGCTCCCATGTGCTCGCTCGCATCGCGCCGGTAGCGGCCCATGGTGTTCTGCAAACCGAGTGCGCGCGCTCGGACCCCGCGACCCGTGGGGGGGCATGCGCTTCGCTTGGGCCGCTCGGGGAGGGCCGCGATGGCGCGCATGCTCAATGATGTCATTGCTCTGCTCAACCGCCTCATCCAGATCGACAACGGCGCGATCGAGACCTACAAGACCGCGAAGGCTCGGCTCGGCGAGGCGGTCGACAGGGCGGAGTTTGCGGCGTTCCTCGCCGACCACCGGCGTCACGTCGACGTGCTGACGATGGTCGTTCGAAACCTCGGCGGAGAGCCGGTGAGCCATGGGGATCTCCGACAGGGGCTGCGTCACGCCACGGTGGACCTCCGGGGACTCATCGAAGAACGCAGGCTCATCGAGGCGGTGCGCACGAGCGAGGCCGAAGCGACCGCGGTTTACGAAAATGCAGCCTCGCAGCCAGGCATCCCTGTCGATGTCGTGGCCGTCCTCCAGCAAAACCTGGTGGACGAGCGCAGGCACCACGCCTGGATCGTCGCTCGAATCGAGGCCGCACGCGCGTCTCGTCCGGACCGGTAGCGGCCGCACGCGACAGCCTGCACCGAAACGCCACACCGCGGCCAATTGCCGTTCTCGAGGTTGCTCGGCGGCGGAGCCGTCCGCCGTCCGTCGTGCTAACCCAACGCCCTCGAGGATGGACCGCGACGCGGAGCTCACCGCCGTGCTCGATGCGGCGCTCGTGCGCGAACTTCGCACGACCTACTGGCAAATCAACGACTCGTTCTTCAAGGGCGCCCTCTCGGCTCCCACGCTCGAGCTCGTGACCACACGCGCGACCCTCGGGCGGTGGATCCCCGGCACGCGAACAATCGAAATCTCGCGTTCGCTGGTGCTCGAGCGGCCCTGGGGGGCCGTGGTCGAGGTGCTCAAGCACGAGGCCGCCCATCAGTACGTGCACGAGGTGTTGGGAGAGAAAGACCAGACGGCGCACGGTCCGGCGTTTCGCGACGTTTGCGCGAAGCTCGGGATCGACGCGCATGCGTCCGGGGTACCCGATGCGTCGCCAGGCGAGCCCACGAACAAAATCGTCGATCGAGTCGCGCGACTGCTCGCTCTGGCCGAGAGTCCGAACCGCCACGAAGCCGAGGCCGCGATGGCCGCGGCCCAGCGGCTGATGCTCAAGCACAATCTGGACGCATCCCGCGCTGCGGCCGCGCGGGCATACGGTTTCATCCATCTGGGGCGCCCGTCCGGAAGGGTCCTCGAGCACGAGCGAATCGTGGCGATGATCCTCGGCAAACACTTCTTCGTCGAGGCCATCTGGGTCCCGGTGTATCGACCGCTCGAAGGCAAGCGCGGAAGCGTGCTCGAGATTTGTGGGACTCGACCGAACCTCGCGATCGCCGAATACGTCCACTGTTTTCTCACGCAGACCGCCCATCGACTCTGGAGCGACCATCAGCACGCGCACGGAATCCGGTCGAACCGCGAGAGGCGTGCGTATTTCTCCGGCGTGATGACCGGCTTCGCCGACACGCTTGCGCGGCAGGACGCAAAGAGCCGGAGCGAGGGGCTCGTCTGGGTCGGTGACGGCGATCTTGCCCGCTTCTTTCGCAGGCGCCACCCGTACGTTCGTCACGTAAGGCACGCAGGGCAGCGCCGCACCGACGCCTGGGTTCACGGCCGGGAGGCAGGCCGCAAAATCGTCCTCCACCGACCGATCCAGAGCGCGGCTGCCGCTCGCGGCCGGCTTCTCCCTGGCAAGGCGTAGAGTGCCGGCCATGCACTCTTCCATCTTGCCCGTTTTTGCGCTCGCCGTCCTCGCCGCCCCTTCCGCCCGAGCAGACGAGGGGATGTGGCCCTTCGACATGGTTCCGCGGCAGCGCATCGAGCAGGCGCATCACGTGACCCTTACAGACGCCTGGCTCGACCACGTTCGCCTCGCAAGCGTCCGATTCAACGTCGGCGGCTCGGGGTCCTTCGTTTCGCCGCGGGGGCTCGTCCTCACCAACCATCACGTCGCGGGCGACTGCATCGCGAAGCTCGCGAGCCCTTCGCAGGACTACCTCGCGACGGGATACCTCGCGGGCAAGGACGGCCCGGAGGTCGCGTGTCCGGACTTGGAAGTCGACGAACTCGTCTCGACCGAGGACGTCACCCCGCGCGTTCACGGCGCCAACAAGCCGGGCATGTCGGACGCCGAGGCGAATCGCTCGATGAAGGGGGCGATGAGCGCCATCGAAAAAGAGTGCCACGAGGCGACGAAGCTCCGCTGCGATGTCGTCACGCTCTACGCGGGCGCGATGTATCACCTCTACCGCTATCGTCGGTACACGGACGTGCGCCTCGTGTTTGCACCCGAGGCCGATATCGCGTTTTTCGGGGGTGATCCGGACAACTTCACCTTCCCTCGCTACGACCTCGATCTGGCCGTCTTCCGTGTCTACGACCAAGGTCAACCGCTCCAGCCCAAAGACTGGTTGCACTGGAACGCGCGTGGGCCCAAAGAGGGTGACGTCGTCTTCACCAGCGGTCATCCCGGCAAGACGGGCCGAAATGCGACGGTCGCCGAGCTCGATGTGCTCCGCGAGGTGGTCTATCCGCGCACGATCGCTCGGATGGGTGCGTGGCGCGCGGGGCTTCTGCGCTGGGCGGCCACGGGCCAGGAAGGCAAGCGGCAGGTCCGCCAAGCCGTTTTCGCCGTCGAGAACTCGCTGAAGGCGCTCGGCGGCTTCGAGCGAGGGCTACGCGACCCGGTGCTCATGCGCAAGAAATCGGAAATGGAACACCGTCTGCGAGCCGCGGTCGAAGGCGACGCCGCCTTGAAGGCGAAGTTCGGGGGTGCTTGGGAAGACCTCGAACGCGTCGAGAAAGTCTATGCCGGAATGTTTCCTCGCTACGAAGTGCTCGAGGCCGGCCTCGGCGGATCTCTCTTGCGCGATGCACGCGCGCTCGTCCGCCTCCCGACCGAACGAGCCTTGCCGAACGATCAGCGCCTTCCGGAGTTTCGCGACACGGCGCTCGAGGAGCTGTCGCTCCACGTTCTATCGCCCGCGGCACTCTACCCGGGGGTCGAGGAGGCCTACGTTGCACAGTGGCTTCAAGCATTGAGCGACGTTGCGGGGCCGCGCGATGCGGCCGTCGACAAAGTCCTCGCGGGTCGTCCCCCGCAGCAGGCCGCGCGTGAAATCATCGCCAATACCAAGCTTTATGACCTCTACGCGCGCCGCGCACTCTGGGAGGGCGGGCAAGCGGCCGTCGATGCGTCGCTCGATCCGCTCATTCTGGCCATGCGCGCCGTGGAGCCGGATGCGCGCGCCACGCGCAAGCGTTACGACGACGAGGTCGAAGCGCCGACGCGCGCCCTGGGCCGCCGAGTCGCGGAAGCCACGTTCGCCGTCGACGGCACCCGGGTGGCGCCCGACGCCACCTTCACGCTCCGGCTCTCGCTGGGAGTCGTGAAAGGCTATGCAGAGCAGGGCAAGCCAGTGCCCTATGCAACCGACTTCGGGGGAATGTACGGGCACGCGACCGGGACGGACCCGTACAAGCTCCCGGCCCGTTGGATCGCGGCCCGGGGCGCACTCTCGCGCACGACGCCCCTCAATTTCGTCTCTACGAATGACATCATCGGTGGCAATAGTGGCAGTCCCGTCGTGGATTCCGCGGGCGATCTCGTCGGCCTGATCTTCGACGGCAATCTATCGAGCATGCCGAACCGGTTCGTGTACGACGAAACGACGGCCCGGGCGATCAGCGTCGATACCGCGGCGATGCTCGAAGCACTGAGCCGCGTCTACGGGGCTTCGTCCTTGGTCCAAGAGCTCACTTCGCGCTGAGCTGCTAAGCCCGTCTTCGTGAGCGCGACAAAGCCAACCGGCGCCGACGTCCGAGCCAAGTACAAGAAGTACCTCTTTCCGAGTGTGGCCACGTACTACGCGGAGGCCTTGGCCCTCGAGAGCGGCCGAGGCTGCGTGGTCAGCGACTTCGACGGAAATACCTACCTCGACTTTTTCGGCGGCATCCTGACCGTGAGCGTGGGCCACGGTAGCGAGCGCGTGAACGCGGCGGTGCGCGCTCAGATCGACCGGCTGGGCCACGTCTCGACCCTCTACCCCACGCTCCCGCTCGCGACCTTGGCCGAAAAGCTCGTGAACCTGGCGCCGGGCGACATGGAGAAGGCGTTCTTCTGCTCGAGCGGTAGCGAAGCCGACGAGACGGCCGTTTCTCTCGCCCAGGCCCATACCGGCCGGCAAGAGGTCATTGCGCTTCGTCACGGCTATTCCGGGCGAACGCTCCTCGGCCAATCGCTGACCGGTCACGCGAGTTACCGTCAGTCGCAATCTCAGGTCGCCGCGGTGAAGCACGCTCACGCGCCGTATTGCTATCGCTGTCCGTTCGGCCTGGAGTACCCGAGCTGCGAGCTCCGATGCGCGCACGACGTCGAAGAGCTGATTCGGACCACGACCACGGGGCAGCTGGCGGCGATCATCGTCGAGCCGATTCTCGGCGTGGGCGGAGTCATCGCGCCCCCGCCGGGGTGGATGGAGCTCGTCGTCGAGATCGTGCGGCACCATGGGGGTCTTTTCATTTGCGACGAAGTGCAGACCGGCTTCGGTCGCACGGGCACGATGTGGGGGGTCGACCACGAGGGGGTGCGCCCGGACATCGTTACGATGGCCAAAGGAATCGCCAACGGCTACCCCATCAGCGCCGTCGTCACGACAGCCCGGGTCGCGGACGCTTGGCGCGCCGGCAACATCTCGACCTTCGGGGGCAACCCGATTGCCTGCGCCGCGGCGAACGAGACGATCGACACGATCGTCGCGGAACGCCTCGTCGAAAACGCCGCGAACAATGGCAAGGTTCTCAATGATGGTCTCTTGCTCCTGAAATCGAAGTACGCGTGCATCGGCGATGTTCGAGGGCGCGGTCTCATGCAGGGCCTGGAAATCGTGCGCGACGAAAAAAAGCGCGACCGAACGCCCGCCCAGGACACGACGGCCGCCGTCTTCGAGGAAACGAAGCGCCGCGGGCTACTCGTCGGACGCGGGGGGCTCTACGGGAACGTCTTGCGTATCGCGCCGCCGCTGATCGTGACCGGCCGAGAAATCGACGAAGCGCTGGGGATTCTCGACCAGTCTTTTGCCGCGGTCTCCGCCGGACGATAAGCCCTACGGTCACTCGCTCCGATCCCAGTCCTCGCCGAGGCTGGGCTGACGCGAGCGCTCCGCTTTGCGCGCGAGGCGATCGGAGCGCCTTTGGGTACGCTCGGCGGATTCACCGGTGCCGCGCGCCACCCACTCCAGGGCGCGCCCGGGCGCTTTGACCCAGTGTTCGTACAGCTTTGCCAGCTCGAGACGTACGGAAGGGTCGTCGACTGCTGCGGCGAGCGCTTCGAAATCGGCGAGGGCACAGGCCCGATCCCCCCGCGCCTTGGCGACGTCGGCACGGGCGCGGAGCGATTCGGGTGCCCCGTCTCGTTCGAAGGCGGCTTGCGCGGCACCATGGGCGCGATCGAGCGCCCCGGCGCGTCGGAGCGTCCGCGCGACGCCCACGAGATCCCCCGGCGCAAGCCCGGTGTGAAGCGCCTCGCCGTACAGCGCGACCAGAGCCGCCATGGCCACGACGTCCCACGCGTTGTGCTCCACGACTGCGAGTAGAGGGCCGGGTTCCCCCGTTCTCAGAAAGTGCAGGTAGCATGCGCTCACGTCGCTCGACTCGACGTCGTCGCTTCGCTCGAAGCCGAGCACGTCGCGTTCGATTGCGACGAGGCGGCACCCCTGCTTCAAGCGCTTGCCGTGCACGCGCCGTGCGACGTGCAAGAGGTCCAGGTGGGGCGGCTCGGCAGGTGGATCCCTCCGCGCCATGACGAACCGCGTGCGCAAGAGAGGCATGTCGAAGCTCTTGCCGTTGAAGGTGACGAGCATCGACGCCTGCCGGACGCGTTCCGCGAGGTGGTCAAGCATGGGCGCCTCTTCGCCGAGCGCGCGCACGAGCAGCTGCTCGAGGACCAGCGTTCCCTCGTCCCACCACGCCAAGCCCACGAGGAAAGCCACCGTGCCGGCTCCGCCGGCCAGACCGGTGGTCTCGGTGTCGAGAAAGAGTGCACGTCCGAGGTCGCACCCGGCGAGGAGCGGGTCGAGGGCCAGAAGCGCAAGGAGCTCGGAGCTGGCGTGCCGCGCCCCCACGACAGGGACCCGTCCGGTACGGTGAGCCGCGGACAGACGCTGGGCGCGAATATGTAGCGGTCCGGAGGCCGTGTCGAAT
>CAZVPE010000131.1:0-15788 GCA_964628155.1 uncultured Polyangiaceae bacterium
CTAAGAAAGGAGCGCCACTCTCGCCTGCACCATCGCGCGCGCGGTCGTTAGGGAGCTTCCGGAGGAGCCGACGCCGGGGCCACGGGCGCCGCGACGGGCGGGTGAGCAGCGGCCTTTGACGCCCTCTTCGGGGGCGCGCTTTTCTTTGCGCCCTGGCTCGCGGCAGCTTTGCGCTCCTGGGCATGGCGCTTGAGCCGCGCCTTTTTCTTCACTTGGGCCTTGCGGCGCCTCATGTTCATCGAACTTCGTCGGTCGTGCTTTCCCACGGGCAGGAGAATGCCTACGGCGGGAGGCGCGCGTCAAGCTGTCACGGAGCCAATCGGCGACGAAGGGTCCCGGGACCGACTCAGCCGGTGCCTTCCGCGGCAGCTGCCTCGCGGCTGCGAACCTCGAGGCGATATCGGCTGTTGATCGTCTCGATGTAAAAAACTTCTCGTCCCGCGATCCGAAGGACGCGTTTCACCGGCGTGGTGACGTATTCGTGCATCCCGTCGGGGAACTCGATCACGACCACAGAGCCCTTGCGTGGCGCTCGGACGAGGCGACCGGCCACGGCCCTGGCGCCCTTCCCGAGCTTGCGCAACACCACGTCCACAAAGAGAATCTAGCATCGTTGTCGCGGGCGTCTACTGGGGCTCTGCAGGAGCGCTTCGGTTGTTCTTTTCGCGTGCGACGGCAGCAGCCATCACCCTACCCACGGGGCCCCGTCCCTGGATATAGGGACACAATCGAAAGCGAACCCGACCGGCAACCGGGCACTTAGAGGGTGCCCCCTTTGGCAAGGCATGCGACCGCCCAAACCTCGGCCTCTTTGACATGGCCGAGGGCCTTCAGTCTGCGGGCGTTGGCGCACTCCGCCCCCTCGTACTTCCCGGGCTTGGTCAGCGTCGGGCTGGGGGGGGAGGGGGGAAGAAAAGGAGCGCTCGGGACCGGTGCCGGTCCCGTACTGGGCGCGGCGGTTGCGGGTGCGGGCAGAGGATGAACTGGAGCGGCCGGGTGAGGACTGACGTGGCTCCCGACAGTCGCGAGAGGCGGGACGTCCGGGGCAGCGGGTGAAGGTCCGGACGGGTCCGGCGCAACCGCGCTCGGTACCAAGGACAAGGCCGGTGCGGGGGCAGAGTTCCCTGCTTGATCGAACACGACCGCTTTCGGTGGTCCGCCCAGGCCACCGCGGAACGAGAAAACGATGGCGCCGGCGCTGGCGATCAAGAGGACACCGGCCAGCGCTAACAGGGTCCCCCGCCCCTTCCCATGTCGATGGTCACGCGTCGGGGGCTGCGGAATGGCAGCAGGGGTGGGGAAGGACACGTTGCCCGCGACCGGCGTCGCGGAACGCATCGCGGCGGCCTGCCCCAGAGACGAGGGGGCCGGCAGCGCACCGAATGCGATGGCGGGGTCGAGCGGCGTCGCCATCTCCGTCTTCTGCCCACGGAGAGCAAGCTCGGGTTGGATTGGCACGATGTCCTTTCCGGAGAGCGCGCCGGTGAACGCATCGACGAATTCACCCACAGATTGAAAGCGCTCGTCTGGGGACTTGGCGAGCGCACGGCCGATGGCTCGCCGCATGGCCTCGGGCGCCGCCCGCCCCTCAGCATGAGACTCGATCGGAATCGGGGCCTGGTTCAGGTGCTGGGTAGCCCATTCCCAAGCTGTATTGGCTTCGAATGGGAGTTTGCCCGTGAGCATTTCGTAGGCCATGACACCGAGCGAGTAGATGTCGCTGCGCCCGTCGACGGTACGTCCCGCAAACTGCTCGGGGCTCATATAGGGCGGCGTCCCCAACACCATCCCTTGCTGGGTCAGTTTTTGCTCGCCGACGTCGATCTCCTGGGATCGCTTGGCGATGCCAAAGTCGAGGACCTTCACGAAGTCTTTCTTCCCTGCTCGGTCGACGAGGACCACGTTGTCTGGTTTGAGGTCGCGATGAACGATGCCCCGCCCATGGGCCTCCTCGAGGGACCCGCCGATCTGCCGGATGATTCCCCCGACCCGAGCCGGGGACATCGCTCCGTCTTTCTCCAAAATCGCCGCTAGGCTCTTGCCCTGCAAGAACTCCATCACGATGTAGAGGATTCCGTCGTTGCTTGACCCGAAGTCGTAGACTTGAATGGTGTTCGGGTGCTCGAGCTCCGCTACGGTCCCGACTTCTCGCTCGAAGCGCGCCTTCAACTTGGGATCGCGAGAAAGATGGGGGTGCAGGGTCTTGATCGCGACCTTCCGTTTGGTCGTGCCCAGCTGCTGTTCCCCTTCGTAGACCGCGCCCATTCCCCCCTCCCCCAACAGGCGCCACACCTTGTATTTACCCCCGAGCGTTTGCCCGAGGATTGCGTCGCGTTGGGCGGCCTCCCCGGCGTCCGCGAGCACCGTGCCGCAGGCGGGGCAAAAGCGCTGCGAAGCATCGACCGGGGTCTGACAGGACGGGCATTGCATGCCGGTCGATCGTCGCACAATTGCCGGCCCTCTTCGAGAGCGAGTGTCCCACCGCCTGTCGTTCTCGCGCCGCCGCCCGTGCGCCTCTCGGGCATGGAGGGAGCCGCCGTTCGGGTGGCTCGTTCGCCCTCGGAAAGGCGCTCTCCGTCAAACTGGCCGACCCGCCGCCCACAGGGCGTAAATCGTCCCCCAAGACATGGTTAGAAGCACCAGGAACAGCACGATGGCGACCCACTCGAGACGACGGAGTGCCCGTTGGCTCGATACGATGCCCCAGCTCATGCACGCGGTTTGGGTGCCGTTCGCGAGGTGGTAGGCCACTCCGAGCGTGCCCAGCAGGTAAACGACGAGCGTCGGGGTATGCCCGTGCATGAATTGCGCGATGTGGACGAATGGCTCGGCATGACCTTCGATCAAGCGCGGTCTCAACATCGCTTGCCAGATATGCGCTCCTAGAAAAAGGAGCACGCCCACGGCGGCAAGCCTTTGGAGCAAGTACTTGAAGTTGCTGTAGAAGCGGTAGCGAAGGTTGTTCGGGCGGCTCGCCGCGAGACGGCCGATCCCCCAAACCGTATGAATTGCGAGGGGCACCAGCACAATCAAGCCGCTGATTGCCTCGGCGAACGGGTGCGCATACTCGGTCACGGCGGACTGCCACGCGTCGGCCCCTTCAAACGCGGCCAGGTTGTGCCACAAGTGCGCGAACGTCCAAAGACCGAGCGGCGCGATCGCCAGAGCTGATGCGATTCGAGCTTGGAAGAAGCTGGACCGCGCCAGCCCGGGCGCAATCGCGGGCGTCACTTCACGTGCCCCGTGGCCATAGCTCGTCGCCACCGCGCCCGACCCAGGTGGTCGCGACCGAGATTTTGGGTGAGGATCGCTCGACTTCACGCTCGACCCAGCGGAGCTCTAGGCGTGTCGGCGCAGTTTTACAAGGGCTACGGGACCCATCGCGCACGCGCCCGTCGCGGGGTAGAGAGGAGCGCGATGGCGCGTGCTTCGACCGTAGGCGTCAGTGTGGCGGCGCTGTTCGTTGCCGTGCCGACCCATGCCGGTGCGGCCACTCTGGAGCCACATACCTCGGTGCGCGGCGTGGAGATCGACGTGGCGAGCGTGCGCGCCGTCGGGGGGGCGTGGAGACTTACCCCGTGGGACGACCTGGATCGCACGCGTCTCGAACCGGGACATTACCAGGCGCGCTTCGAAGTGAAGGGCGACGGCGACGGCGGTGCGCTCGAGTTGCCGAATTGCGCCGGTCGCGAGGGCATATCGGTGGACGGGCGGCGAGCGGGGGCGGAGCTCGGTCCGCTCGTCGTGGCCCTTTCTCCAGGACCGCACGATGTGGTCCTGGACTTCGCGGTGAGCAGCTACGAGCGCCGAATCGTGTGCGGCGAGCGGCCGCGGTTCGGCACAGCCGTTTCTGCTCCGGATGGGTTGAGGGTCATCCACTTTCCGAGCCCGTCGTCGGCAAGAGGAGGCGGCCGAGCCCTCGTCTACGTACCCCTTCACCACAACGCCCTCGTGCCTGGCCCGCTCCTCGTAGGGCTCCATCCGTGGAATGGGTCGATTTGGACGTACGCGGCGTACGCCCAGCTCCAACGTGAGGCGCGGGCGCGCGACGTGCTCTTGCTCATGCCGTCGGGGCTCGGCAATTCGCTTTATACCGCCGAGGCAGAAGATGAAGTGATGCGTGCGATCGATGCCGTGTCGGAACTGATTGCGGTCGACCCGCGAGCCGTGTCGCTCTGGGGGGCTTCGATGGGCGGAGCCGGCGCCACGACCATCGGCTTTCATCGTCCTGACCGATTCGCGAGCGTCACGAGTTTCTTCGGCGACTCGAAATACGACCTCTCGACGTATGCGCGGGCCATCTTGCCCAGCGAAGCGGCCGCGCACTTGGTCAACGCGCTCGATGTGGTCGACAACGCGCGGAGTTTGCCGGTTTGGCTGATTCACGGAGTTGAGGACCGCACGTCCCCGATTCGCCAGAGCGAGCTCCTGGCGGCGCGGATGCAAGACCGAGGGTTTCGCGTCCGCTTCGATCGGGTGCCGGGCGTGGGACACGCGGGGGAGTTGGTTGTGAGGTTCTTGCCCGAACTCGTGGCGCTCGCGGCCTCCGCTCGAACCCCCGAAAACGTAACGCACGTGACGTACCGAAGCGTTCGGGCCTCCGACACCGAAGCATTTGGCCTTCGGTGGACCAGGACGACATCGAGCGGCGACGCGTTCGTGGACGTCGAGCGACGGAACGATGCGGTTCACGTGCGCCAAGCCGAGGGATTGCGCTCGCTCGCGCTGTCGCGAGGGGCCCTAGGGACATCGACCGACGGTCCACGCCTGCCGGTCGTCGTCGACGACGCGGACGCAACTGCCCGCGGTTTCGAAGTTCGCTGGGAGCCGTGACGGCGCGCGTCGAACGCGCGCTCCTGGTAGCCGCTCCGGCGGTCGCCATGGCAGCCGTCGCGCTCGGCCTGCGAATGGGCGCGGGCGGGCGCCTCCGCGCGGCGGTGGTCGTCGGAGCACCCGTGTCCCGCGCGGGCACGGGACTCGCTTGGCAGGTGATCGTCTTCGACGAGGACCGAGCCGGCCGGCAGCCCGTGGCTCTGACCAAGCTGGAGGTCACGGCACGTGCCGGCGGTCGTCGCGCGCGCTGGAGCGGTCCGACCAACGACGACGGGGTAGCCGAGATCCTCCTCGATCTTCCAAGTGTGCGCGAGATGACGGTTGAGGTGCGGGCGGACGGCGAGCTCCTCGCCGGAGGCGATGTGACCGTCCCCGATCTGCCGCGGATGCCGCCGGAGCCGAGTTGGGCCCGCTTCGCGCGGCGCGAGGGCACAGTCGCGCTCGACGTGGCGGTTCTCGGACAACGCGTTGCTTCGGGATTCCCGGCGAGCATCTGGGTGCGGGCGTCGGATGCGAAGAGCCACTCCCCCCTTTCCGGCGTGACCGTCGAAGCCGAAACGGATGCGAGCCTGACGGCGGTGCCGTCTCAAGCCTCGACCGACTCCGGGGGCTGGGCCCACATCGCGGCGACCCCCATCGGGTACGGCGTCGCACTCGTGCTCGACGCGCACGGGGCAGACGGACGCGGAGGACATTGGGCGGGGGCGCTCTTCGCGTCGCCTGGAGCGGCGCAGATTGTGGCGCGCGACCGGTATGCGCCCGACGAGCCGCCGACGCTCGAGGTCGTTGTGCCTAGCCCGCGCACGGTCGCGTACGTCGAGATCGACGACGCGAGTGGGCGGGCGTGGGCGACCGCGGTTCCGCTGTCTGCGTCCGGAGGAATGCCGCGCGCGAGCGTCCGCATACCCAAACTCGCGCCCGGGCTGTATTGGGCAGTGACAGCCAGCGACCCGGCGGCCGGGGCGAAGCTCGACGCGGGGACGATCGCGCGGCCCTTCTTCGTGGCGGCCTCCGATGACCGCGCTCTCGGGTTCGGTCTGGACGCCGAGTGCCGCCCCGCCGGCGATTCCCGCCCAATCTCCAGGGTCGTGGAAGTTTGCCTCGCGCTCGCCGGCGCCGCGGCCGTCCCACGTTGGACAGCGCTCGACGGGTTCGTCGCGCGACACGCGCGGGAGGGGAATAGGCGCGACCTGGGACTCGGAGTGGCCCTAGCCGCAATCGTCGTCGCGATGTTGCTCGAAACGGCGCTTCTGCTCAATGCGGCGCGGAGGGCCCACGCGCACCTGCGCGAAGCGGCGGCGGGCGAAGAGTACGCGCCGAGAGCGAGCGCCCGACGCGTCTGCGGAGTCGCAATCGCGCTGCTGGTTGCGCTCCTCGGCTTCGCGCTGATCGCGGCGTTCCTCGTCCGGGCGGCGTGAGACGCCCTGCATTGCTGGCCACTTGCTCCCGCCTGCTAAGCTCCGTCCGTGCGCCGTCGTCCCTTCGTCTTGGCGATAGTGCCGCTCGCGCTGGCCGTAACGTCGGCTGCTCGTGCGCAGGACTTCGACCCTCACGGACGCCACCATGCCGCACCGGGGTCCCATCCCGCGCCGGGCGCCGGACACCCAACGGGGCCGGTCGCCGCGCCGGGCGGCCCGTCGCAAGCGCTCCTACTCGAGCGGTATGCGCGCGTCGTGCTGTCCCAACCGGGCGCGCCTTTCCCGCTCCAACGCCTCGCACAGCTCTACCGGGAGCGCGACGGCAACATCGGGAAGCTAGTCAGCGACTTCGAGTTGCGAGCCGCGTTGCCGGGTCGTGACCAATACGCGGCTACGGTGTCGCTCGCGGGGATTTACAAGCTGGAGGGCAGGACCCAAGACGCCGTGTCCGCTTACGAAAGGGCGACGACCATCCAGGGAGGCGACCCTGTGGCCATCCTCGGGCTGGCGCACCTGCACCAAGACCGCGGCGAGCTCGGGGACGCGCGAGCTCGCTACGAGCAGGCGCTTCCGCTTCAGACGGTTCGGGCCGACAAGGAGCAATCACTGCGGACGCTCATTGCGATCGCGCTGGACCAAAAGGACTGGGACGCGGCCGGCAAGTTTCACCAGACCCTCGTTGCTCTGGAGCCCACGAGCCTTTTCGTGAAGGGCGAGCTTGGGCAGGCGCTCTACGATCGCGGCGAGTACGAGCGGGCCGAGGTAGCCCTCGGTGAGGTCGTCAGCGCGGCCGCGGGAGACAACCGGGCGCTCGCACCGGCGCTCCGCGACCTGGGCCGCGCGCAGGCCAAGGCCCACAAGAACGCCGAGGCGTTGGCAACGCTCAAGAAGGCGTTGATCGCCGCCGGCGCACAAAGCGCCCTCCGCGCACAGATCTACGAGATCGTTGCCGAGATCTACCGCGCGGACCAAGATTTGCCGGCCCTCATTCACCAGCTGGAAGCCGAGCACGCGATCGATTTTGCGCGGCTCGCACTCCTCGGCGCTCTATACGAAGAGACTGGGGATTCGGCGAGGGCGATCGAGACGTATCGGCGCGCGCTTTCGACCGATCCGATGCAGCTCGACGTGCGCTTGCGGATGATTCGCCTCTTGCAGGCGAACGGCGACCTCGACAAGGCCATCGCGGAGTACGACGGGCTGATTCGCGCCGCCCCGACGAACCCGCAGTTCGTCTTCGAGCAGTCCGAGGCGCTGCTGCAGCGAGGCGATCGAACGCGCGCGCTTCGTTTGGTTACGGACTTGGAGGCGCGGGCGGCGAACGACGAGGAAGCGCTGACGCGAATCGCCGACTTCTACGGGAGAATCGGCGAAAAGGAGAAGTCGCTGAGAGTGCTTCAACGTCTGGCACAAACCGCCAGCGGCGATGCCGGTCATTTGGTCGATCTCGGTGACCGTTACTTCCAGGATGGCGACGTGCCACTCGCGGTCCAGACTTGGAAGCGCATCCTTGCCTCGGTTCAGCCTCGCGCCAAGGCGCTCTGCGCGCTCGGAGACGTGTACCTCGAGCACGACATGACATCCGACGCACTCGCGGCGTTCAGGGAGGCCGTTCAGCTCGAACCGGCAAACCTCGCCTACAAGAAGGCACTTGCGGCGGCCTACGAGCGGGGACACGCCTACCGCGAAGCTCGCGTTCTCTACGAAGAGATCGTCGGCAGGGCGAAAGAGAAGGGCGACAGGGCGCTTGCGCGCGAATGTCGCGCGCGAATCGTGACGCTCTGGGGGCTGGAGCGGGTCTTGGACCAGCAGCTGCCGGGACTGAAGCGGCAGTTCGCGACCTCGCCGCCGGACCTCGAGGCGGGGCGGATGCTCGCCGAGGCGGAGCTGCACTTGCGCCGGCTGTCGGATGCCGAGGGCTCGCTCCGAAGGGTGATCGATTTCGCGCCGGGGGACGTCGAAAGCTATCTTGCGCTCGAGCGCGTCCTGGTCCAGGAGAGCAAGATCGCCGACGCGCTGATCGTGCTCGAGAGGCTCGCGCAGCTCGAGCCGAAGCGCGCTCGCGAGCTCTACGAGCGAATGGCTCAGTACGCGCTCCAGATCTACCGCGACGACGACGCGATCCGGTATGCGGCGCGCGCGGTCGAGCTGAACCCCGACGACGCGGAGGGACACCGGCGCCTCGGGGAGATGTACCGCTCGAAACAGGACGGCGACCACGCCATCGTCGAGTTTCGAGCGGCCATCCAGAAGAATGATCGGCTCTTTCCCGTGTACTTCGAGCTCGCCGATCTGCTCCTGTCGAAGGCCGAGGCCGAGGAGGCGGACCGACTATTTCGGCGGGTGATCCGCGGCGCCCCGGACGAAGACCTCGTTGCTCGGGCGGCCCGGTTGTCGATGCAAATAAACTTGAGCAAAGGCACGCTCGAATCGCTGGAGCAGGATTTGCTGCCGCTCGCCATCGGCAATCCGCAGCGATCGGTCTACAGGCGACTGCTGGTCGAGATCTACGGCAGCTTGACCTTCGGACTCGTGCAGCGCGTGAGGCACGGAACCACGCAGGAAGCCGACGCCGGCCGCACGGCCCTTGCCCGAATCGGAGCCCGGGCCATTATGCCACTGCTCGACGCCCTGGCCGACGCGGACGTCAGTCAGCAACGCATCGCGATCGACGTGCTGGCTTACGTGCAAAACCGGAATGCTGCTCTGCCGCTCTTCGCGTACGCAACGGGCCAGGCCGAACTTCCTCTCCGCACGCGGGCGATGGTCGCCTGCGGCGCCCTTGCCGATTCGTCGCTGGTTGCGAAGTACGAGACGCTCCTTTATCCGAAGGAGGCTGGAGCCGACCAGTCGGGGCTCACCGACTCCGTCGCAGTGGCCGCGGTGTGGGGTCTGGCGAGGATGCACGAACGAGGGGCGCTGGCCCTCTTGCGGCGCGTCGCGCGCAACGGCTCGCCACCGATGCGCGCCCTTGCCGCGCTCGGTCTGGGAATGGCGCACGACATGGCGTCACTCGCCGAAGTTACGGCCCTCGCGACGTCGATCGACAATGGCAGCCTGGTACGTGCCGCAGCCGTATACGCCCTCGGCGACCTCGATGCACGGGCGCAGATTCCGACGTTGCTGGAGACCGCTGAAGTGGGGGACCCCTTGCCGCGGAGGATGGCGCTCATGGCGCTTGCACGCCTGGCTTCCGCGGCCGGCGCGCCGCCGCCCGTCCGCGCGGAAAAGGCGCCGTCTTGGCGAGCGCAGGCGGTGCAAGCGATGGCGGATGCCACGTTTCCCGGAGAAGGGGACGGGCCGCGAGGAAGTGCAGAAGCGGAAGCCGTAACGCGCACCGCCGTCGCTGCGCTGGCGATCGTCGCTGGGGGGGAGAACGCGCGTGCTCAAGCGCTGGCGCGCGATGCGATCCCGGTGCCGGAGGGAAACCTGGACGTGGAAGGCGTCCTCGACGAGCTGGTTCCGCGCCAGGTGTCGGATGCCGAGCGGTCCTTGGCGCTCGTGCGCTTTGCCGACCCCGTCCTTCGCGCCGCCCTCGCCGCGCTTCGCACTTCCGGCGATCGCGCTCGGGCGGTGCTGGTCGCGCTTGGGACCGGGCAGGGCGAGCTGGCTCCCTTCGTGGGCCGAGGCGCGAGCGGCGACGCCGCCGAGAAGGCGCGCACCATCGTTTCGGCCTTGGAAGCGAGCATCGTCCCGCTCGTTCAGCACACGGATTCGACCATTCGCACCAAAGCCATCGTTCTCGTCGCACGGTCCCCGAGTGAAAGCGCCGTCGAAGCCATCGCGGGCGCTCTCGAAGACCCCAACGAAGTCGTGCAGCGCATTGCGCTGTCTGCCGTGGCCGCGCCGCGTACGGACGGAGGGCGGGTCGAAGCCAGTCCTCGCGCGGTGGAGGCAGTCGCAAGAATCCTCGCGGCCCACCCGAGCTGGGCGATTCGCGTTTTGGCCGCGCGGGCGCTAGGCCGCCTGGGTGGGGCAGGAGCGAGCTCGGACGCGGGCCGGAGCCTCCAGGAAGCGGCGAAGCGCGACGCCTATGCGCTCGTTCGACAAGCAGCTCTCGAGTCGTTGGCCTCGTTCGACCAAGCCGGGGCGCGCGACCTGGCGCTGCGAATCGCCGCGAGCGACCCGGAGCCGAGGGTGCAAGAGGCGGCGAGGGCGCTCCTTGAGGGCTCGCCGCCTCACGGCGATTAGCGTGTCGGCCATGCTGGTTCTGGGGCTCGAGTCGTCCTGCGACGAGACGGGGGCCGCGGTCGTGGACGCGGATGGGCATGTCCTGGCGGACGTCGTGCACACGCAAGTCAGCCTGCACGCCCCCTACGGCGGGGTCGTACCGGAGCTCGCGTCACGTGATCATCTGCGAAATGTCGAACCGGTGGTGCGCGCCGCACTGGAGAAGGCCGGCGTGGAACTCGGCGACGTCGACGGGATCGCCGTCACCAACCGCCCGGGGCTCGTAGGCTCGCTGCTCGTAGGCGTGCAAGCGGCGAAGGGAATGGCCTGGGCATCCGGAAAGCGGCTCGTCGGCGTCGATCACCTCATGGGGCATCTGCTGTCGGTCTTTCTTCGCAGAGAGGGCTTCGAACCGCTGCAGCCGGAGTATCCATTCATCTGCCTCCTCGCTTCTGGAGGTCACACGGCGATCTACCGGGTGGACGCACCGCGCGACGACGCGATCGCGGAGCTTGGTGCGACCCGCGACGACGCAGCCGGCGAGGCTTTCGACAAGGTCGCCAAACTGTTGGGCCTTGGCTATCCCGGCGGCCCGGCGATCGATCGGCTCGCGGAAAAGGGGGATGCGTCGCGCGTGACGCTTTCCGTCCCGATGGCTTCGCAGGGTTCGCTGGAGATGAGCTTCTCCGGAATCAAAGCCCAGGTGGCTCGAATCGTGGCGGTCGAGGGGCAGACAGCCGACAAGGCGTGGGTCGCGGACATGTGCGCGGCATTCCAAGCCACCGTGACCGGCGTGCTATCGCGGAAATTGATCACGGCGGCGGAGCGCGAGGGGGTTCGGGAGGTCGTGCTCGGTGGGGGAGTGGCCGCCAATCGAGAGCTGCGACGGCGGGTATCCGAACTCGGAGCGGCCCGAGGCATTCGCGTATTCCTTCCCGCAACGAGCAGCTGCACGGACAACGCGGCGATGATCGCGTATGCGGGCGCGGTTCGGCTCAGTCGCGGAGAATGTGACGGATGGGATTTACTGGCGACAAATCGAACAGTCCTGGAGAGGCGGACGCGAAAGGGCCGGGGCAGGCGAGCTATCTAGAAGGCCGTCGTCCAATCGTCGCGCACGACCAAGGAAGAGGCTAAACGCGAAATGCGCGTATGTCGCGGATGCGCCGTTCGAAGTCGCGTTTGACGACTTCTGTCAATTCCCGCCCGCCGAACCGGGTTTCGAGATACACGTTCGTGAGTGCCAGAACTTCGCCGGCGAGCGGGTGACGGCGTTCGTGGAGCTCTTCGGCGTATCCGAGCGGGGGGCGCGCCAGCGGGCGGGTCAGACCTTGGATTCGAAGGGCCGTCTCGAGTGCACGGTAGAGCGCCACCGCAGCTTCGTAACTCTGGGCGCGCCTGGTCGATTCCTCGCGTTTGCGGTTGCCGTTCTTGCGTCGAATTCGCTTCCAGACCGCATATCCGACGATGACCGCGGCCGAGAGCGCGCCAGCGATGATCGGCGCACGCGTCGATCCGCCGAAACGAAGGCGTTCGTAGCGCTGGCTCATCTCGTCGAAAATTCGCACTTGCTTACGCAAATCGTAGCCAACGACATACGTATTCCAGCGCTGGGACAGCGCTTCTACGAAGTCGCGAACGTAATAGTATGCGCCCGTCGGGGGCTCGAACGGCTGCGCACCGCTCGAGGGGGTGGGATCGAATGTCTTCCAGCCGGACCGACTCGGACTGTCGATATAAGCCTCGACCCAGGAATGTGCGTCCCCTTCACGAACCGCGTAGTAGTGCCCGAAACGATTCCAGGTGCCGCCGACGAAGCCCGTCACGTTGCGCGACGGAATCCCGACAGCGCGAAGCATCAGGGCCATCGCCGTCGAGAAAAATTCGCAGTGTCCACGCCTCGACTCGAAGAGGAAATGATCGACGGGCTGCGGTCTTCCTTGCGACGGAGAGCGGAGATCGTAGATGAAGTCCCGGCGAAGTCGCTCTTCGATGCGACGCGCCTTGGCGTCCGGTGTGGCGAGTTCGTCGGTCCACCGATGTGCGAGGTCGACGACGCGTTGTGGAAGATTGCCGGGCAGAAGAAGATACCGCGGGCGCTCCAAGGCAGTGAGCGGCTCGATGAGAACTTCGTCGTCGCCTGCGATGTAAACTTCGTAGCGCAAGCCGCGCGCATCGGATCCCGCGTAACGAAGCTCGTCTTCGGATCCGCGTTGAATCACGAGCGGCTCGCCGAGGAGGATTTGATTCTGTGGCTTCACGCGAAGCGCGACGGCGCGCGGAGGGAGGAAGAGCACCGGGGGATCGATTGGCTCGAGGTCGAAGGCGATCGATCGATCGCGAGCGGGATCCGCCGGACGGAAGAGCGGGTACACTTCACCGCCGTCGGCGCCGTGATCGGCGGGATGCAGTTCGCGCTGGGTGCGGGCCCACGCACGACCATCGTAGGCGTCGAAGGCGGTGCCACGAAGCCGCAATACCAAGCGAGTCGGTAGGGGGTCGGGCGTGTTTTTCGGCTCGAAGCGCAGGGCGATCGTCGGGTCGTCGCGCAGAACGCCGACGTCGCCGAGGTCCACGTGCTCCGAGAAGCCGATCATGCGGCCGGCGCGCGGATGGTTCAGCAATAGAAGCGAAAGTCCGACTCGCGGGAAGAGGACGAAGAGCGCCGTCGTGAAAAGCAGGATTGGAACGGAGAGGAGACAGGTCGACGCGAGAAACCCCCGACCGACGACCCGCCGACTCCGCAAGATGCGGGGGACGTCGACGGGGAGCCCCGTGCGATCGCGAGCGCCCTGCCGATAGTTGCCTTCGACCTCCCGCCTCAAGTGGCTGAGCACCAGCGCGCCCGGCGCGACCACCAAGAAACCGAGAAAGCAGAGACCGTAGGCCAGCCCTCCACCGAGAACGGTGCCCGCGACGAAGTGGAGCATGGCGAGGACGATGATTTGTTGGTCGTGTGCAGCCCCGCGGCGCGTCGCGAGACGAACGATTTGCAGAAAGGCTGCAAACTCGACGGCGACGTCCAGCGCCGGGCGCCCCGCGAGCAGTCGACCTCCCTGGATGACCAGAAGCAGCAAAGGCGCGAGGGCCGCAAACTGCCGCAGCGCGGGGCGTGCCTGCCAGGCCTCAGGTATCGCCATTGCGGCGGCCAGACCCCCGAGGAGCACCACGTTCATCCATCCGCTGAGCGAAGCGGTGCTCACCACGGCGAGCACGCCGAGCACGGCAAGAACGTCAGTCATGATGCGGTGGACGAGGCCGAACCTCATTGCGCCGCTCCCGGTTCCAGCAAGGCCTCGGGAACGGCAACGGGTTCGGCAGCAGAACCCACTTCCGGCGAGCGAACCGGTTCGACGAGCGCCAAATAGCGGAGTAGCGGATCGGCACCGGTGGTTCGGTCGGCTCGTGCGACACCGCCGCCGGTCGCAACGACCGCTACCCGGTCTCCGCGCTTGAGGTGCGCGACGGCCCTCGACGCGATTTCGCGAATCTTGCGTTCGAAGGCGGCGTTCCAATCGTCGCCTGCCTGGTCCGGTCGGATGGTGTCGAGCGTGAGCGTGACGTCAGGGCGAGTTTCGCGGGCTCGCTCTCGCATCACCATTTGGCCCACCGATGCGCTCTTTCGCCAGTGCACGTCGCGAGGGTCCTCGCCGGGGCGCATCAGCTTTAGCCCGAGAAACTCCTCGCCATGTCCGCGCGCGACCACGAGGTCCGCGCCGGGGAACCGGCCGTTCGCCGGGGCCGGAGGAAGCTCGAGGGCGTCGACCGCGGGATAGATGACGAGTTCGCCGACGGCGGGCATTTCGCGCGACTTCTCGAAGAGCCCGAACGGGAAACGGGTCGCGATGCGGAACCCGACGTGCATGTCCCGACCCCGTCGCGGAGGCGTGCGGCGATATGCGGCGACTTGGGCCGACTTTGGGCTTATCTTGAGAAAGAAGCATCGCTTGTCGGCGGGTTGCCCGGCGCGAAGGTCTTCGACTTCGATCGCATAGGACGGGACGCGCGTCTTGTGGTTGAAAACCTCGATTTCCACGAGGTGGGCTCGCCCGACCTGAGCCCGCAGCGGCAAGCGGCGTACGACGGTGAGGTCGCGGAGCGAAAGTTCGCTCATGACTCCGCTCACGACGATGAGCGCAAGCAACATCCCAAGGAGCAAGTACAGAAGGTTGTTTGCCGTATTAATCGCCGCGAAGCCGACGCCGAGAGTAATGCCGACGAAGAATTTTCCTTCGCGAGTAAACTTCAGCCGCCGCGGAGGCTGGAAGCTTCTGCGCCACAGGTCCAGTCGACGCGCGAAAGGACTCTGAGGCACGTCGGGCAGACCGTTCACGGCGAGCCGGTGCCGCTCAAAGTGGAACGGGAATCCGAGTCACGATTTCGCGCACCGCGGATTCCGCTTCGTCGCGGGTCGGGACGAAGCCGTCGGCGTGAGTAGCCAGGCGGACGCGGTGAGCCAACACCGGCACGGCGAGATCATGGATATCGTCTGCGATGCAGTAATGCCGCCCACGAAGCAGGGCCCGCGCCCGGGCCGCATGTCCCAGTGCCATCGCGGCGCGCGTGGATGCACCGAGCGCGAGGAGGGGCGACGTGCGCGTCGCGGCGATGAGCGCGTGCAGATAATTGGCCAGCGAGCCGTCGATCGTGACCCGCTCGACTTGGCGCTGCAGCTCCACCAAGTGCGCCGGATCGAGCACACATCGGACGTCGCGCGCGGTATCGACGTGCCCGTCGAGCACGAGGCGCATTTCCACGTTGGCCGGTGGATAGCCGATGCGCACCCGCAGTAGAAACCGATCGAGCTGGGACTCGGGCAGGGGGAAGGTCCCCGCGAAGTCCTGGGGGTTCTGCGTCGCGATGACGAAGAAGGGCTCGGGCAGCGGGAGCGTCTGCCCGTCGAGCGACACCTGCCCTTCGTTCATCGCCTCAAGAAGCGCCGATTGGGTTCGCGGACTCGCGCGGTTTATCTCGTCTGCAAGGAGGATATTTGCAAAGATCGGCCCGTGTCGCAGGACGAATTCCGCGCGGCGCTGGTCGTAGACGCTGACACCCAGAACATCGCTCGGCAAGAGATCACTCGTAAACTGCACGCGGCGAAGCTCACCTCCCACTGCCTTTGCCAGGGCTCGCGCAAGCGTCGTCTTGCCGACGCCGGGAACGTCCTCGATGAGCAGATGCCCGCGGGCGAGAAGTGCGACCAAGGAAAGCTCGACGGCCTCGTGCTTCCCCTCGAGGGCGCCCTCCACCGCCTGTCGTAACGTTTGGAGCGCGGGCAGCCCTTCAGCGATGCGCGCGGCTGCAGCCGTCATGTTTCTCAGAGTAGCACGGCCTTGCCACGGATCGCGGGGACTGGCGAGGGTCCGG
>CAZVPE010000132.1:0-15736 GCA_964628155.1 uncultured Polyangiaceae bacterium
CTCAGACCTTCGCAGCTCGTGCCACTGGTCGTGGACCCCGTGCAGGCCCCGCCGCTGCATGTGCCGCTGGCGCATGGCCAAGGCGTGCCCCACAGCGCGGTCACGCCGCAGGTCTGCACCGCCGAGTTCCCGGCGATCACGCCGCAGATGGGCGCCGATGAGATACCGGAGCAAGTCGTGCTGCCAGGAACGCATTGGCCCATGGGCTGAGGCGGGCATTCCCCTGCGTCGCCGGAATCGCCTCCGCCTTCAGACCCGGAGAATTGCAATCCCGAGTCGCCCACACCGCCGGACCCAGAGCTGCTCCCACTGCCGCCGCTACTCGACGCTGCCCCGCCCGAACTGTTCGACGCGGAGCTGCCGTCCGCCCCTGAACTTCCGCCAGTGCCGCCCCCGTCGCTGGCACCGCCATCCTCAACTTTTGGCCTTTCCTCAGAATCGAGAACGCGCCCGCAAGCCAGGACGCCAAGAGGCGAGACCAACGCGACAAGAAGACGAAAGTGTCGCATCGGGCAGAGCGCCCTCCTCCGCCATATCGCTGCGTCCGCCCACCGCGCTACACTGTAGCGTAGCAGCGCCGCCCGGAACCGGGGGAATCAACTTTGACGCGTTAGAGGCGGGAGTCGGCGAGGACCGTTGGAGCGTGGCCTTCTTCACATGCAGCCACGCCGGAGTCCCCCCGAAAAGGAGGACCCCAAGACCGGGTTCCCTCTGGCCGTGCCATTCTCTCGGCCGCATGAACTCCGTCCGTACGCGCGCCCGAATCGCGCTCTCCGTCGCGGCCATCCTGCAGGCGAGCTGCTCGAACAACCAAAGCGCTGTGGATTCGGGGGCTGCCGGGGATGCCGGCGCCTCGGATATCGCGACCGACGGTGCCCCGGAAGCGGCGCCCTTCGACGCGTTTTCGCCTACGGATGCCCCGAACGACGGGCCCGCCACGGTTACCGATACCGCCGACGAGACGAAGGGCTCGATGGGGCCGGCGGGCAACGTGTGCCCCGGGGGATCCAGCGACGCTTCGACGACGGGCGTGATGACACTCGCCTCGGGACTGGACGGTCCGAGCAGTATCGCCGTGGATTCGACCGGCGTGTACTGGACCGACGAATATGGCGGGACCGTCATGAGCGCTGGCTTGGACGGCGGCCCTGCGGCCACCCTCGCCTCGGGTCAGGACGGCCCGAACAGCCTCGCGGTTTACGCCGGACAGGTCTACTGGACGAACGGCGGCGACGGCACGGTGGCGACGGCACCAGTCGGCGGAGGCGCGGCGGAGGTCCTCGCGTCGCTTCAGTTGCAGCCCACCGGGATCGCCGCGAGTGGAGCGGGGGTGTTCTGGGCAAACTACGACGGCGACTCGGTGATGAGCGCGTCGATGGCGGACGGCGGCGCGAGCAGCACGGTCGCGGCATTGCAGGGTCAGCCCGCGGCGGTCGCAGTCGACTCCGTGAACGTGTACTGGGTCGACGAGGGCTCGGGCGCGGTGATGAAGGCGCCGCTCACCGGCGGCCTTCCGGTGCCCCTCGCGATGGGACAAGGCAATCCGAACCAGATCGCGGTCGACTCGACCCGTGTGTACTTCACCACGTCCGAGGACGGCGGCGTTGTCCTGGAAGTCCCCCTCGACGGCGGCAGCGCCACGACGTTGGCCTCCGCCAGCAGTCCGCAGGGCCTCGCGGTGGACACGAACTACGTGTACTGGACGGACTTCGGCCGCGGCGCGGTCATGAAAGCGCCAGTCGAAGGGGGGGCCCCCGTCGCGATCGCGCTCGGGCAACCATGCCCTGGGGCTATCGCGGTGGATTCGGCGAACGTCTATTGGACGAATCGGGGAGCGGGCCACGGGGCGGGAACGGTGAACGCGACGTCGAAGCGGTGACGGGCGGGGGACGCCGGTCGCCAGGTCGAACGGGCTCCACGACACCTGGAAGAACTCTTCGTCGACCTCGGCCTCTGCTAGAGCACTGGCCCTATACCTCGTGGCCCACCGAAGGCCGTCGTGGACGTGGACGTTAGGAACCCATGAAGAAATTTGCGGTCTTAGTCGGGTGTGCATCGCTTGCCGCGTGTCACCGCCACGCTCCCGACAAGGAGGAACCGGTCCCTTCGGCGAGCGTCATCACGATCGGGGTTGCACCGGGCGCCTGCCCGGACGTCTCGGCGTGCGAGAAGGAGTGCGATTCGGGCTCGGCCGATCGTTGTCGAAGACTGGCCGCGACGTACGCGTTCGGCCAGGGGGTCGAGAAGGACGAAGCGCGCGCGACGACGCTCTTCGAGCAAGCTTGCGACTTGAAGGATCCCTCTGCGTGCGTGTTCGCGGGCCAGATGTACGAGTACTCCCATGGAGTCGACAAGAACGACGTCAAAGCCGCGCGCTTCTACGAACGGTCCTGCGACCTTCAATGGGCGCCCGGTTGCTATAACCTCGCCATCATGTACGAGCGGGGAACCGGCGTTCGGCAGGACCGCGCAAAGGCGGGAGACCTCTATCAAGTCGCCTGCACGGCGGGCGCGAAGTCGTCCTGCGACAAGGCGCGCGAGATGCACGAGCGGCTGCCTCCGTGGATGGGAGACGCCGCCGAGTCTCGCTGACTCACCACCGAGTCATGCTGACTCACGACCCAGTCTCGCGAACTCACGACCCAGTCTCGCGAACTCACGACCCGGTCTCGCGAACTCACGACCCGGTCTCGCCGACTCACGACCCGGTCTCAAAGTCTCAAAGACTCACCACTCCGTCACGCTGACTCAGCACTCCGTCACGCTGACTCGCGGCCGAGCTTGCCTTGCTCCCGGCCGAGCGTCGGTCATTCACGCGGCGCAGCAAGCCGCCGCCTGGAATTGCGCTGTCAGCGTATTCAGCAAGGTGCCGTGCACTCGGCGTGAATCGGCGATAGTGTGCGGCGATTGCACTTTGGACGGTTGCGCGACGTGGTCGTCCATCGGGAGGCGAGATGTTGGTGAGTGTATCGCGGCTGCTTCTCTTGGGTTGCCTCTGCCTTGTCTTGATGGAGGGATGCGGGAGCAGCGGCACGGCCCCGGTGTCGGTGTTCGGCGATGCTGGGGTCGACGTTGGCGCCCCGCCCACGGACCAGGACGCGACCGAGGGGGTCGATGCTCCGCCGCCATTCGTCCTCGGCTCGGACGGAGGGCTGACCATCCCCGGGGACGCCTGTGTACCGGGAAGCTGCGACGCCGCGGCACCGTACTGCGGCGACGGCGTGATCGAGCCGCCCGAGACCTGCGACGACGGCAACGACCGCCCGGGCGACGGGTGTTCGGGCGCATGCCAATTGGAACCGGGCTGGGCGTGCCCGGTGGCTGATCAGCCTTGCGTCAAGATATGGGTCTGCGGGAACGGTCACGTCGATCCCGGCGAGGAATGCGACGACGGCAATACCGTCGCGGGCGACGGCTGCTCGCCGACTTGCCAGGTCGACCCGGGCTACTCGTGCCGGAACTATTTCGGCGCGCTCTCGTGTCTGAGCACGACAGGCGTCGCTTGCTGCAGCTCGCTGTCCACCGCAGGGCAGGGCTGCGTCGGCGGCTCGTGCACCAAGCTCACGGTCAACGTCTGCGGCGACGCGGTTCTCGCGGGAACCGAGCAGTGCGATGACGGCAATATGGTCTCGGGCGACGGGTGCAGCACCACCTGCCAGGTGGAAACGGGCTGGACGTGTCCCACCCCGGGGCAGCCGTGCAAGCGGATCGAGTACTGCGGAAATGACCTCCTCGAGCTCGATATTGGGGAGCAGTGCGACGACAGCAACACGGTCTCGGGCGACGGGTGCAGCGCCACCTGCCAGGTCGAGCCGGGGTTCGTGTGCCCGACCCCCGGTCAACTCTGTGTTTCGACCGTCGTGTGCGGGGACGGGCGGCTCGGCGGAAACGAGCAGTGTGATTCGGGACGCTTCAACGGCACCGGCGGCTGCACCTCGATGTGCACGCTCGCTGCGGGTTGGCTTTGTCCCACCCCAGGGATGGCCTGCGTCACGGTCTGCGGCGACGGAATCGTCGCCGGCAACGAGCAATGCGACCAGGGCGCTCTCGACGGCACCGGCACGGGGTGCAGCGCGACGTGCACGATCGACTCCGGTTTTGCGTGCCTCACGCCCCCAGCTGCCCCCGATGCGGGCGGTGTCGCGAGCGCGGACGCAAGCTCCGAAGGAGGTTCCGACGCCGGCGCGGCGACGCAATCGGTCTGCCGCAAGACCGTCTGCGGCGACGGAGTCGTCGAAGGCGCCGAACAGTGCGACGACGGAAACCTGATTCCGTACGACGGTTGCTCGCCGACGTGCACGCTCGAACCCAAATGCAACGGCCAGGGGCAATGCTCTTCCGTGTGCGGCGACGCGTTGGTCGAGCCGCCGGAGCAGTGCGATCTCGGAGCACGGAACGGAAAACACGAGGGCTGTGGCGCGACCTGCAAGCTCGAGCCGAGCGACGGCTTCTATTGCGCGAACGCCGCGCAGCCGCCCGCGCAAACCCTGGCAATCCCGATCCTGTATCGGGACATGCTTTACCACAGTACGCCGCAGCAGACGGGTGTGCCGGGACGATCCACGACCGTTCTCCCGATACCGGCGCCTCCGTCCGGAGGCCACCCGGACTTCAACTGCGGGCAGGGCCATTGCGGGGCGGACTCGGTGTCTCTGGGCGAGGTCCAGACGGCACTGGGTGCGGACGGCAAACCGGTGTTCGCCTCGGTCGGAAATCCGCAGACGCTCACGGATCCGGTGACCTTTTGCTGGTGGTACCACGACACGGGCTGCGGCGACGGCGGCGCAAACCCGTACGCCAAGCCCGTCTATCTGGACCTCGCGGGCAACCCCACCACTCTTACCCTCGTGCAAGGAGCTTCCGGCACGTACACGTTCGCGAGCAAGCAGTTTTTCCCGATCGACGGCCTCGGGTGGAATGCGGGTGCGAACCCGCAGCTCGACACGGACTGCGAGAACATGTTCACCGCGGGTGCGGTGCCCGCGGCTCGGAACTTCTCGTTCACGAGCGAACTTCACTACGTCTTCACGTACCAGGCGGCCGTCGCGGCCAGCGCCGCCCCGGCCGTCTTCAACTTCATCGGCGACGACGACGTCTGGGGGTTCATCAACAACCACCTCGTCATCGACCTCGGGGGCGTCCACAGTCCCGACAATGCCAGCTATACGCTCGACACGGTGAACGCCGCGGCGCTCGGCCTCGTCGACGGAGGGTGGTACTCGATCGACCTATTCCAGGCCGAGGCTCACGTTTGCCGATCGACCTACGCGCTCACGCTGAGCAATTTCGCGCACATCGTCAGCCAGTGCCACGACGTCTGCGGCGACGGAATCGTGGCTGGAAGCGAGCAGTGCGACCCTGGATCGGCCCCGAGCGATGGAGGCGTTCCCGATGCGAGCGCCACCGGCGGAGGCGGGTCCGACGCCGGATCTTCCGGCGTGTACGGCGGCTGCAACCACGACTGCACGCTGGGCCCGTATTGCGGCGACGGGATCGTGCAGAGTCCCCCCGAGCAGTGCGACGACGGCCGCAATCTCGTGACCTACGGTGGGGCGGCGAAGCAATGTGGCCCCGGCTGCAAATGGGCTCCCTACTGTGGCGACGGCATCGTGTCGAACGGCGAGGCTTGCGACAGCGGAGCCAACAACGTGCCGTTGACGGGCAATCCGTACGGAACGGGCATTTGCACGACGGCCTGCACGATCGCGCCCCACTGCGGAGACGGCGTCGTGCAGGGCGCCAGCGGCGAACAGTGCGACGACGGACCGAACAACGGCTCGAGCGGCAGCAACTGCGACGCGACCTGCAAGCTCAAGTGCGGCAATGGAGTCGTGGACCCCGGCGAAGACTGCGACCAGGGGACCAAGAACGTGGACCCGGGAGCGATGCCCTACGGTCCGGGCATTTGCACGACAGTATGCCGTTTCGCGCCTTCGTGCGGCGACGGCATCCTACAAAATCCTCCCGAGCAATGTGACTACGGTACCGCGGGCAACACCGGGAGCTACGGCGGCTGCAACCCCGACTGCACCCTCGGTCCGTACTGTGGCGACGGGGTCGCACAGAATCCGCCGGAGGCATGCGACAACGGCGCGGGCAACGTCGTTGTCGCGGCGGCCTATGGTCCGGGCGTTTGCACGACGACGTGCACGCCTGGTCCCTTTTGCGGCGACGGCGTCGTGGAGAGGCAGTTCGGCGAGCAATGCGACGGTACACCGGCGTGCTCGCCCACGTGCATGAACGGCCCCGCGAAGTGAACTCCGCTCTTCGCGGGCGGCCCGTCGGGGCTAGTGCGCCGAGAGCACGGCCGAATTGAGCGGTTTGAAGTTGGCGCCCGCCGGGTAGCCGTAGCTCACCCATCGCGTGAACTTCGGATTCGTCTCGTCGTCGTTGTTGTCGGTCGGCCAGGTCGCGTCGTTGCCCCAGCCCCATATCGTCACGCCGACGAGCGGAGTCGGGGGCGGATTGCCCGTCGCGCCGGCAAGGGCCGCCGTGATCGTGTGCACGCCATTGTTGCATCGGCCGACCGCTTGAAAGTCGCCCGTCGACAGATCGGCGCGCGTCATCTCGTAGACGCCGCTGCTGCCCACGGCCTGCCACCCGCCGAGCACGCCGGCACAATCGAGCGTCACGTCGGGCATCGCGTTCGTTTGCGGATCGCGGACGCGGACGATGACGAGGTTGGTCTCGGGATACGTCGGGTCCGTGAAGAACGTGTATTGAGGCAGGTATTGAGCCGGCGGTACCACGTTCAGAAACTCCGGATCGCCATATCCCTTGAGCGGCCCGTCGCCGGCCGGCGCCAGACACGGAGCCATCCCGGCTTCCGTCATGACCGACGTCCCGCAGCCCCCGGTCATGTACGACGCAAGATAGAACGGGTGGCCCGCGTCCTGGCTTCGTACGACGAACGGACCGGGCGCCTCGAACTCGACGAGCTGCTGGGCGTCGATTGAGTCGGGCGCTCCGACCTGGGGCGGGTCGTACGTGAGCTGCGTGCCGTTCACCGCGCCCACGACTCTCCAGGGCACGACCTCCTCGGTCGAACCGCGATTGCGGTAGCGCACCGCGACGTATTCGCTGCCGAGCGCGCGAACCGGGGGAAGCATTTGTTCGCCGTGATCCGCGCGCACCGTCGTCACCGGTACGTCCATGAGCGTCGAGCCGCCGAAGACCGCAACCGGCTTGTCGGCCTGGACCGCACTCCCCGTCAGCTCCGCGGGCTGGGTGAACTGAAGGTACTCGCCCTGGTTGAGGGCATAGGTGATCGACGCGTTGGCCGCGGCCCCGGGCAGAGTCGCGCCGGGGACGATGTCCACCGTGGGCTTGATGGTCACGCTCGTCGCGTCCTGGCTGGCGACGATGACGGTCGTCGGGCCCGCGCGAAGATCGTTGATCACGTTGGTGAGCGGAGCCTTGTACGCGTCGGCGACCACGTAGTTCGTGTCCCACGCGCTCGTGGGTAGAAGGAGCGTCGCCCCCGTGACCCGCGCCTGACCGCCGCCATAAGGAAGCATCTGGTAGGCGACGATCGGGACGTTCGTTTGGATGCGGAAGGCCCTTCCCTTCATTGTTCCGTGGAGCGCGGCGTCGCCCACCACCGCCGGCGTAACGCCAGGCGGGCAATTGGCGAGCATGGCCGGGTCCGTGGGCGCCCCGTTCGGGTCGTTCGTATGGTTCGGGTCCCGCGACAGAAACAGAATCGCAATCTGGTTGGCCGGCAGACCCACGTTCGGGTCGAACGGTCCGTACGTGATTCCCGTGCCGGTGCCCACGGGGATCCGTGCGAACTGCTCGATGGGAGGAAGGGGCTGACCTCCGAGCGTTACCTGGAGTTTGGCCGCTTCGCCCGTCTTCCACTGATTGACGACGAAGACGGCATAACAAACGCCCGTCGCCTCCGGTGTCGTATCCATTTCCACGGCGTAGAAGTCGCAACCGTTGGATGTGTTGTTGCCGAGCGAGTCGACGCACGGGTTGATGCACGCGGCGCCCGCGTCGCGGCTTTCGCATTGCTCGAGCAGGCCGCATTGCGTGACGGCGCGGTTACACGAGTAGACGTGACTCAGGTCGCTCGGATCGCAATACGTCGTGGGGGAGCATTGGTCCGGCTCCGCCGTAGCGTCTGCGACCGCGTCGCGCGTCGCATCGGCTGCGTCTTCGGGCGCGGCCGCGTCGATCGAAGCGGCGATCTCCCCGGGCACGAATAGACCCGTACGCGCGCCGCACGCGACAATCACGCCGACCGCGGCGAGGACGCAGACGACCGAAATGATGTGGCGACGCCGCACGCTCTCCATCGTAGCAACTTACGGCGGACCGACGAGCGGCACCGTCTTGCGACAGCCGTGGGAAGGCTTGCGACAGCCGTGGGAAGGCGGCGCCCGGCCGCAAGGCCCGCGGAATCGTCGGCAAACTATTTTGGAGCAACTTGACCGGAGCCGCGTTACTCGTGGGCTGACGTCGTCGCCGAAAGGAAGAGCCATGCATCGAAAGCACGAACCGCACACTGCCCCGTCATCCGGCCGCGCGAACGCCGGGGGACCGCGCTTTTCGTCATGGGGGGCGCCGCTCCTGGCGGCGACGATTGCGGCGGGCTGCGCGAACACGTCTTCCACGGCCCCTGCGCACAACCCGGCGGAAGAAGCGGCGGCCATGGAGCGAACACGCTGCGGGCCCGACCTCGACGAAGCGGCGCTGGCGCCCGTGCTCAATCGCCAGGCCGTCGAGTCCGCGGAGCCGCTTTACACACGGGAGCCAAGCGGAAAGTCCGGCGAGGCGTCCCGTCTCTTCGGAGCGGTCATCCGCATCCGCGCGATTCAAGGAGTAACCGCCGAGTGGCTGGATCGCGCGCTCGAGTGCCACAGCGCCCGGCGTGTGCTCGGACGAATTCCGGAGAACGTCATGCCGAACGATCCCTTCTGGCTGCCGGGCAGAATGGTGGACATCGACGCGCAGTCCGCGCGCGACGGCTTCCAGGTGGCCGTGCGCGGGTACAGCGTCGACGACGCGCAGGAAATCCTCATCCGAGCCAACGCGTTCGCGGCCGGCAAGTAGAAGCGGCGCCGTGGGGCGACCGGTGGCGCTCGCGGATGAGCGCTCCCGCGTGAGAGACCTCGCGACTTTCGCGGACTTGCTTGTGCATCCCCCCGTTTGCAAGCATCCTGCGGCCCGCGCAGATGGCGACTTCGAACCGGACGACGCGTTGCACGACCTGTCAACGCGGGCCGTTCTCGGACGGAGTTCGGATCGCGCGTCGATCGAAAGGAAGGCTTGCTTGACCCGGACCAGTCCCATTCACGTCGAACGATGTCTCGGCTTCGCCATTGTTTCGGCGCTCTCTTTCGTCGGCGGATGCTCGTCCTCGTCCAGTACGCAGCCGACCACCCACGACGGCGGGCCCGACGCATCGGTGGGGGCGGGTTCGGATGCGTCCCTCGAAGCGGCTTCCGACGGGTCGAGCGAGGCCGGTGCACGCGCCGGAGTCCTCGTGAGCGGAAGCGGAGCTCTCTGCTCGGGGACTCCTTCGCCGGCTGAAGCTTCGACGGTGATCACGATCGACGGCGCAAGCCCGGGCCGAACGTTCGACTTCATCGGCGGCCTGAGCGGAGGCGGCGGCACTTCACGACTGCTCTACGATTACCCGGCGGCCCAGCAGAGCGAAATCCTCGATTACTTGTTCAAGCCCGGCTACGGCGCCTCCCTTCAATTGCTGAAGGTGGAGATCGGCGGCGACTCGGACACCACCAACGGCGCCGAGGCCAGCCACGCTCGCAGCGCGACCGACCAGAACTACCATCGTGGGTACGAATGGTGGTTGATGCAGCAAGCGAAAGCTCGCAACCCGGACATCAAGCTCTCCGGCCTCGAGTGGAGCGCACCGGGCTGGTTCAACGGGGGTTTCTTTTCGCAGGACAACATCGACTACATCGTTCACTGGATTCAGAATGCGCAATCCGTTTACGGATTGACCATCGACTACATCGGCGGTTGGAACGAAAATGGGTACTACGCGCCCTGGTTCGAGAGCCTCAAAGCAGCTCTCGTCGCGAATAATCTGAGCACCAAAGTCGTCGCGGCGGACGCCTATCAGAACTTGGACGTCGCCACCGACCTGAAGAACGATTCCGCGTTCAACGCGGCGGTGGACGTCGTCGGTGTACACTATCCGTGCCAGAACCAATCGACCGACTGCGGAAGCTTGCCCAAGCTGTCGGACGCCCTGGCGCTCGGAAAGCCGCTCTGGGCGAGCGAGGAGGGCTCCGGCCCGTTCGACGACGGCGCCTTCGCCATGGCCCGCGCGTACAATCGCCACTATATCCAGGCGAAAATAACGGCCAGCATCAACTGGTCCGTCGTCGGGTCGTGGTACGCGAATCTGCCCTACGCGGGGGTCGACGGCCTACTCTTGGCCAATCAGCCGTGGTCGGGGTCGTACGTCGTCGACCGAGAGATCTGGACGACCGCGCACACGACCCAGTTCGTTCGCCCGGGGTGGCAGTACCTCGACACGGGGAGCGCCATCGTGAGCGGCGTCGGTAGCTACGTGACGCTGAAATCGCCGACCACGAGCGATTGGAGCCTCGTCCTCGAAACGCTGGACACCGGAACGCCGACTACGTTCGAGGTCGTCGAGACCGGGGGCGTCTTCGCGGGGCCGGTCCACGTATGGGCGACCGACCTCTCGGCCCTGACGACGAGCGCGTGGTTCGTCAAACAAGCGGACGTGACCCCGAGCGGCTGCACGTTCTCGTTTACGGCTCAGCCGAACCACGTCTACACGCTCTCCACCACGAGCGGGCAAGGCAAGGGGATCACGACGCCGCCGCCTCCGGCGGAGATGCCGCTTCCGACCGCCGACGATTTCGAGAGTTATACGGTCGGCGCGATGCCGAATATTCCGAAGTATTTCTCCACGGTCGAAGGCGCGTTCGAAGTAGAGGCTTGCGTCGGTGGGCGGACGGGGAAGTGCTTGCAACAGGAGATCACGGCGCTTCCGATCAAGTGGGGTAGCGCCGCGTTGCTCGACCCCGTGACGATCGTGGGCGACCCGCTCTGGGGCGATTACCGGGTTTCGGTGGATGCGCTTCTCCAGCATTCGGGGTCGGTCGACCTCATCGGGCGCATCACCGCACAGAATCAGAGGGGCGGCGGCGTCGAGGGGTACCACCTCCGCGCGAGCGACAGCGGATCGTGGACGCTCTTCGCGCAGGACGCGCAGATGACCAATACGATGCTCGCGACCGGGAGTGTCGCGTTCCCGCTCGGCTCATGGCACACGCTGGCGCTCGATTTCAGCGGGACGACCATCACGGCTTTCTACGACGGCGCGACCATCGCCACGGTCACGGACACGACGTACGCCGGGGGCAACGCGGGCCTCTCCGCGAGCCAGTGGAACGACGCGCAGTTCGACAACTTCACGGCAAAGGCCAACGCGACCACGACGGCGAGCGACGCCGGGGAACGAGGCGCCGCGTCCGCCCCGGTCGCGTGCACCGCGAAGCCGCCCGCGGCGGGAGACGCCGGGGTGAGCCTGATCACCGACTTTTCGGTGCCCAACGGCGACGGCGGTCCCGGTAGCTCGGTGAACTTCGGCGCCTACTCCTCCGGTCCGGGAATCTTCGGCGGCGGGACTTACGCCTATCCGGCCCTCGGGCCAGGGGTCGATTCGTACGCCGACCTCGACGCCGGCATCTACTGCACGACGCTCGGCAGCAAGAATTCGTTCGTGGCGACGGCCACGCCCGGCACTGGATTTGTCCTCTCGGGCACGGTGGCGACATTCACCGGCGTCGGCCTGTACCTCTACCAATGCGTCGACGCATCCGCGTTTCAAGGCATTCAATTCACCATTTCTGGAGACGTGGGGAACGAAAGCCTCGAGGCCGGATCCCCAGACCAGATTGCGTTCAGCATCTCCATGGTCGCGAACGGCGGCCCGCCCCAAGGCCCTTGCACGCTCGGCGGGTCGTGCGCGCAGCCAACTTACGCGGTCACGGTTTCCCCCCAGCCGACCACGATCAAAATGCCGTTCCGAATGCTGACCGGCGGGGCACCGATCTACGTCTTGGATCCTTCGCAAATCGCCGGGATCCAGTGGGCGTTACCCTGGCCATGCACCACCAGCCCGAGCGTGTACCCGACGAACATCACGATCAGCGACGTGGCCTTCTATTAGCTACGAGCCTGAGAGAGGGGTCCCTCGATCTCGGTACGCCCCGGACTGAAGTTTGAGAAGTCTGGGGCCTCGAGAAACGAGGGATTGCCCGCCGGACCTACTTTGGGGCCCGCATGATCCCGGAGCTATTGGCCCAGTACACGGAGGCTGCGTCCTGCGCAATCGCGTTCGCGTTCCCGCCCGACGCGAACTGCGTCGCCACCCCGCCGGTCGTGGGAACTTTCATGACCGTCGCGCCCGACCCGTCGATCCAGTAGACGTTGCTGAGATCCGCCACGAGGTCGATCGGCCCCGACGCGGTGGCAAGCTGCGTCGGCGACGAGATTCCGCTGGTCGGTACGCGCGACACGCTGCCGCCCGCCGCGTCGGCGTAATAGAGATTGCCGCCCTGGAGCGCAAGCCCGACCGCGTTCATGTTCGCGCTGCTGGCAAGCGTAGTGTAATTGGTTCCAGTCGGCGCGACGCCGATTGGCTGAGCGTAGACTCCGTTGCTACCAAAGCCCATGCTCGCCCAATAGACTTGCGTCGCGTCGCCAACGATGCGCGTCGGCTCCGCCCCATTCCCAAAGCCGCTAACCAGGCCGGGCGCGTTCGCCGTCCGGAGCTGTTCTTGCCAGATGCCGCCGGACTGCACGTAAGCAAATATGGAGTTGGTGAGCGTGTCCACGAACAGCGGAGAGACGACGTCTTGTACGTTCGCTACCGGTATGACCGGCGAGACCGTGCTCAGGTTTCCGACGGGGGCGAGCGAGAGAAAGCCGGGGCCGGAGCCGCTATTCGTGTTGTAGCCTCCGAAGTACACGTCCGTTCCATCGGTGGCGATGGACATGGCCCCTGTCGCCGCTACGGCGGCGGTCGCGTTCCCGCCGGCGACGGGCACCGACGCTAGCTCTACCCCGTTGCCGTCCGTGTACAAGTAATAGACTCGGACTCCGTCGGTCGCGAGGGCGAACGGGGCCGTCGCCGACGTGAGGAGATACGGCTGACAGACGCCGTTCGTGCACGCCTCACCTCGCGACGCCCCAGGACACGCGTGTCCGCACGAGCCGCAGTTGTTTGGATCCGTCTGGACGTTGACGCACGACGTGCCGCAGCTGGTTTGCAGCGATGGGCAGCTGCATGTTCCGCCGCTGCAACTCTTGCCGCCCGTGCACGTGTTTCCGCACGTCCCGCAATTGTGCGGATCGGTCGACGTAGTCACGCACGTTCCGCTGCAGTTCACGGTCCCCGCCTGACACGAGCAGGTCGTTCCGCTGCACACGAAGAGGCCCGTGCACGTGTTGGGGCAGGTCACGGTCCCGTTGCATCCGTCCATTGCGCTGCCGCATTGCTGCCCGGCGCACGCTTGAGCAGTGGTCTTGGGCGTGCACTGGCATGTGGTGCCGCTGCAAATGTAGGGCTCCGTGCATGTGTTGGGGCAGGTCACGGTCCCGTTGCACCCGTCCGGTGCGGTGCCGCATTGATGTCCGGAGCAGGCTTGGGCAGTGGTCTTCGGCGTGCACTGACACGTTCCCGGCGTTGCCGTCGTGCTGCACGCGTACGGAGCAGTGCATCCCCCGCACGAAAGAGTCGTGCACCCGAGCGTCGAAAGCGAACCGCACGTGAATCCCATCGGGCAACTGGCGGGGCACATCGTGTTTGCGCACGTGCCGGCGCCGCTGCACGTCTCCGGCGCCGTGCAGCCGGGCAAGCACGTGACCATGTTGCCGCATCCGTCCGGCGCCTGACCACACACCGCACCCGCACAGGGGGACGGATTGGGCGTGCACTTGCAATTGCCCGTGCCGTCGCAATGAGACGACCCGCCCGCCGAAGCCGGCGCGCACGCGTGCCCACACGTTCCGCAGTTGTTGTCGTCGCTTTTCAAGGAAACACAGGCGCCGTTGCATGCGTTGGGAGTCGCGCCCGTACAGGCGATGGTGCATGCGTTGCCGTTGCACGCGGCGCTTCCGGTGCCAGAGCTCGGTGCCGCGCACGTCTTGCAGGCGGCGCCTCCCGCGCCGGTTCCGCACTCCGTAGGGGTCTGTGCCGTAACGCACCCGCGGCTATCGCAGCATCCAGCGGTGCACGAGGTGGCGTCGCACGCGGTGCACGCGCCGTTGTGGCAGATCTGGCCGGACCCGCACGATTGGCCCTCGTCGACCGGCACGGCGTTCTGGCACGCGGGCCCAGCGGAGCACGACTCCACACCCACCGAGCACGTGTTGCCGCCAGGGTTGCACTGCGTGCCCGCAGAGCATGCCACGCAGCTGCCGCTCCCATTGCATACGCCGGTCGCTCCCCCGGCAGCGACACACGATATGCCCGCGGCCGCAGCGGTCGTTTGATCCGTGCACGTCGCCACGCCGCCCGCGCATGCCGTGATCTTGCCCACGTGGCAGGAGTTGCCGGCTGGCGGACACGCGGCGCCGACCTCGCATGCCGCGCAATCGCCGCCGTTGCAGTAGAGCCCCGTTCCGCAGGACGTCCCGTCGGCGACGTTTCCCGCAACGGCGCAGACGGCGACACCCGAGCCGCAGCTGTAACTCTTCTTGACGCATGGGGTGGTCGTGTCGGAGCAGTCGCCCCCCGCGTTGCACTCGACGCATTGGCCGGCGCTGCACACGTGCCCTCCCGCGTCGCCGCCGCCGGCCCCGCAGGGCGTTCCGTTGGCGACTGGAGTCGTTTCCTGGCAAACGCGCCCGGCATCGGTGCAAGCCCACATGCCGTTCTGGCAGTCGTTCGGGGCACACACCCCGCCGCCCACGCACGCGGGAGGCGTGATCGTCTCGGTCACGTCGGGCTCTCCGGCGGCATCGAGGCCTCCACCTCCACTGGCCGCGCCTTCGACCCCGGCGTCGCCTTTCTGTCCCGTCGTCGCGTTTGCACTGCCATCACGCGGGTCGACCCCGGGCGCCGTGTCGTGCGCGGGCGCGTCCTTCGCATTCCCGTCGCTTCCCCCCGCGCCCGTGGACGGCCGGCCGTCCACCAAAGGGGCGCCATCGAACGCTCCGTCGGTGATCGTTCCCCCTTCGACCGTTGCGTCGAGGTCGACGTCGTGGGGCTGGTTTCCGAGGATGTCGTTGCACCCAGCGCCCAGCATCCCGAGCAAAAGTGCCAGCCGGCAGTGGGTACGGGTCAGCATGGTCTCCGATTCCTCGAGCGGGCGGTGTGCGCTGGCGGCGTTTTCCCGCGGCAGTGACGCGACAGTCAAGCGACTTTGCTCGACAGCCCTCGGACCGTACCGCGTTCCCATCGGCGGACCCCGTAGCCCGAACGGGTGACACCCTCCGCGAAAAAGCTCGCGCCTTACCCGTGTCACGGCCCGACTATCGGCGGACGGTGATGCGATACCCTACTCCCGGCTCGGTCAAAAGGTACCGGGAAAGACCGCCGTCGGGCTCCAGCTTTCGGCGAAGCTGCGCGACATAGACACGCAAGTAATGAATCTTGGTCGCGTGGCGCGGGCCCCAGGTCGCATCGAGGAGCTGCTGATAGGTCACGATGCGACCCGCATTGCGCATCAACTTCGCGAACAGCGTGTATTCGATGGGCGTGAGATGCACCTCGCGACCC
>CAZVPE010000133.1:0-11310 GCA_964628155.1 uncultured Polyangiaceae bacterium
TGGTCCGCGGTGAAGACGACGACCGTATTGCTCGCGAGCCCTTGGCTGGCCAGCGCGTCGAGGATCGTCTGCTCCGCGTCGTCCACCGCGGACACCGCGCCGTCGTAGACTGCCCGTACCTGCCGCTCGTCGCGGGCGTCGAGGGGCGCCTCGCGGCCCAGCCCTCCCGGCTTGAAGTACTTGAAGCGCCCCCGGTAGGTCGGGTCGGCGAAGCGTAGATAGTAGGGATACGGGGCGGAGTACGGGAAGTGCGCAGTCGAGAAGAACACGACGAGGAAAAACGGTCCGTGACCCTTGGCCGCGTGCAGCGCCTGCACCGCATCTTCGGCGAGCAGCGACGGGTCGGCCGCGTCGTTCATCGACCTCAGCACCGGGAAGGCCCTTCGGCCGATGCGCGATTCGACGAAAGGCAGCAGCGGCGTCTCGAGCTCCAGCGCGCGCTGTCGCACGAGCTGCCGGAAATCGAAGTCGGGTACGTCGACCGTGCCGAAGCCCAGATCGATCCGCGAAAAGATGTCGCCTGCATAATCGCTCACGACGCCGGTCGTCCAACCGGCACGCCCCAGTCGTTCGGGGAGTGTGTCGAAGTCGCGCGTCCGCTCCTCCCAGCGCGGGAACATCGAGCGGATGCCGTGGTGGTGCGGGTGGCGGCCTGTCAGGAGCGTCACCCACGAGGGAAACGTTCGAGGAAGCGAGACATACGCGCGCTCGAAGCGCGTGCCGCGCCCGGCCAAGGACCACAAATGCGGAGCAGTCTGCGGATCGAGCCGGTCGGCGCGCAGCGAATCGGCGGCGATGACGAGAATGTTGGGCCGTGCGTCCGCCCCCGCGATCGCCGGGGCGGCGTGCGTCGCCCCCGCACGGGCCGCGGGGGCGTGCGCGAGCCCCAGACCGCAGGCGATTGCCGCGGCCGTGAGGGTGGCGAAGAGCGCGACGGTGGCCCGGCGGTTCCACGCGTCGCGACCGAGCTCGAGAATGCGCGCGCCCGTCCGCTCGGTGCCCGCCGAGACCCGCTCAGGCCAGAGCCCCCACCGAGACCAGGAGCCCGCGACGAACGCGACGCACCCGAGCAGAATCGCGTTCAGGATGCCCGAGGGCCCGAAGACGTCCGTCGCCAGCACGTGCACCGCGCGCCGAAAGCCGCCGTGCGCGTACCACGCGCTCGCGTAGAGCTGCGGATAGATGGCCATCGCGCGAAATTCGATTCCCGCGTGCAGCGCGGCGACGAGGGCGAGCAAAAGCGCCGACCGGCGCGCGAGCGACCGCGGCGGTCCCCTTCGCGGGGGGCCGACGTGATCGCGCAGATAGACGAGGGCAGCCGCGGCCCAACCGAGCAGCGCCCCCGTGACGACCGCCGCAGCCGCAATCGCGATTCCCATCCGCGTGATCTCGCGCCCGAACGGTCCGTGCACGACCGCGTCGATCTGCCGGGCCTGGGCGCCGCCGACCCGTTCGTCGACGGTGGGGCCTTGCGCCGCCCATGCGGCCATTGCCAGGAGATACGCCGCCCCGATGACCGGAGCACGAAGGAGAGCGGCAGCCAGCGGCGCGAGCGTCCGGGAGAGCGTGCGCGACACAGCCCCCGGATTATGCCCCGCCAGCCCCCGGGAGCGAAGCCGCATGCCCGAAGGCGACTTGTTTAAATTTACAGCAGAATCGCCGCAGCGTCACCGAGGACGCAGCGCGCGCGTGAGGGGGCGGGGGTGCGGGTCTTCCGGCGCGAACCGGGCGGAGAGGTCGGCGATGCGGCGGCCGATCTCGAGAAGGGGGGCCCGCGGGATTGCGGCGGGAGCGCCGAACGGGCCTTCGGCGTGGCCGCAGAAGAACGTACGACAACCGAAGGGTCTCGAAGCGTAGATCCGGCAGCTCCCGTCGTCCGAGAGCAGCGGGCAGGACCCGAGGTCGCGTCGCGCGACCAGCGGGAGCTGCTTGGGCCGCGTCTTTCGGATGGAAAGACCGCGCATCGCGTGGCGCACTTCTTCGAGCTCCACCGCCGTCGGATGAGGCTCGCGGCCGGTGATGGCAAAGTGGCAGCACGGCGCCTCTTCCGCGGCCCTCGCCGCCCCATCGGAGCAGGTGCAGGTGTTCCCCGCGACGCAGGCGTCCGCTTCCGCGTAAAGCGCGAGGAGCTTGGCGCGTTCGGGAGATTGAGGCCAGGCCGAACTCGGGCGCATCACCCGCTTTTACCCCGTAGCAGATCGACGCGCCGCCGGCACGGGGCTCGGGGGACGACGCGCGGGGGGCTCGAACGAAGGACGATCGGGGCGCTAAACTATGGCAAAGCCATGGATGCACGCTCCCGCCCCGCGCTGCGGCCCGTCGAGTCGATCGTCGTCCCCGACAAGCGGCACGGGCGTGTCCTCGTCCTCCGCGACACGCAGGGAATCTCTCAATCCCACGCTGTCGTGCCCCCGCCGCTGGTGCCTGTGGTGGCTCGCTTCTCCGGACGGCAGACCTGCGAAGAGATCGCGCGCGAAGCCTCGCAAGAGCTCGGTCAGCCGATTCCGATCGACGTCGTCGTGCATCTCGCCGGCGAGCTCGAGGAGGGGCTGTTTCTGGAAGGGCCGGTCTTTCGCGACGCGCTCGCGCGCGTCCGAGAGGCGTTCGCGCAAGCCACAGTGCGGCCGGCCGCGCACGCCGGGGGCGCGTATCACGGCGAGCGCCGCGCGCTCGAGAGCTACCTCGAAGAGGGATGCCTCGCCAAGGCCCACGGCGCGAGAAATGCGGACGGCGGCCGCATGGTGGCGCTCGTCGCGCCGCACATCGATCCTTGGCGCGGCGCGGTGGGATACGGTCACGCCTACGGCGCCCTGGCGGCGTCGCTGCCCCCCGAGGCCGATACGTTCGTTCTCTTCGGCACTTCGCACGCGCCGATGCGTCAGCCGTTCGCCCTGTGCCGCAAGGCGTTTGCCACCCCGCTCGGAACCGTCGAAGCCGACCTCGAAAGCATCGATGCGATCGCCGCCCGCGCCGACGGGTTCGACCCGTACGCCGATCAGATCAACCACAAGCGCGAGCACTCGCTCGAGTTCCAGGTCGTGTTCCTGAAGCACCTGCTCAAAGATCGCCCCGCGCGCATCGTTCCCATCTTGGCTGGGCTCGGCGCGCAGCAAGCCAGCGGGGAGGATCCCGCCGGCGACGGCCGTATCGCTCGCTTCATGGACGGCGTGCGCGAGCTCGTCGAGTCCCGGCCCAGCCGTGTGGTCGTCGTGGCGGGGGCGGACCTCGCGCACGTAGGCCCGCGATTCGGCGACGAACGTCCCCTCGGCCCCGAGGAGCGCGAGCGCCTCCAGCGCCAGGACCGAGCGTCGCTGGAGCACGCGACGGCGCTCGACGCGGGCGGGTTTTGGGAGCACGTCGCGCAGGACCTCGGAGAGCGGCGCGTCTGCGGTCTCGCGCCGATTTGGTCGCTCCTGCGAAGCGTTTCCGGGGGCGCGCGAGGGCGCCTTCTCCACTACGAGCAGACGGTCGATGACGAAGACGGGTCTATCGTCAGCCACGCCGCGGTCGGGTTCTACGGGTGACCGGCACGCTCAGCGCAGCTCGGCCACCGCCGCCGTGAGATCGCCGACGGACACCGGCGCCCGCACTTTGAGCTCCGGCGCGAAGACCGCGACGCGGAGCTCCTCGAACGACCAGCGGATGGCCAGCGCGGTCTCCCGATCGCGCGCCGCCGATTCCTTCGCGAGGTACGCCGCCCACAAGGGCGCGATCGGGGCGAGCTTGTCGGCGTCCTTGCGCGGGTCGGCGATCGCGCGGCCCAGCCGGGTCTGCGCGGCCCGGAGATAACGCGGCAAGTCTTCGAGGCGCCCGAGCGGTATCCACGCGATGAGGTCCGGCGCAAAGAGGCGCTCGAGCTGCGCGCGAATCTCCGCGATGGCCAGCTGCGCGCCCGGGTGCTTGGCCGCGCTCCGGAGGGCCTGCAGCGTTCGGTCGAGCTCGGCCGACGCGCGCGCGATGGCCGGACCGAACAGCGCAAAGGCCGGGTCGATCCGCGGCGCGCCCATTGCCAAGAGATCGTCGAACGCGCGCTTCGTTCGCGGGAGCCCGGTCCCACGGGCGAGCCCGAACGCTTCGTCCACGATTCGGGCGAGGACGGCGGCCCGGAACGCGTCGCCCTCGGCGCGAGACGCGGACGCGCCGCTCGGGCGGGCAAACGCGGGCGGAATCCGCGAAACCACCGTCGAAAGGGCTCCGCGCGCGGCGAGGGCGAGCAGGCGGCGCACACCTGCGCGGCTCGCGGCGTCGGCGGCGCCTTGCGTCTCGAAGAGCGCGAGCTCGACCGATGTGTCCCGGTCGACGATCCCCGGGTACGCGCGCACGGTCGCGCTGCCGACGTCCCGGGACACGAATGCGGGCAGATCGCCGAAGTCCCACGCTGTCAGGCCTTTGCGTTCCCAGCGGGGATGCTGCGAGGCGTCCTTCCAAGCTTCCAAGGCGCGCGGTCGCAGCCGCGCCCAGAGATCGGCGATGTCCCTCCCTTGAGCGATGAGCTCTCCCCTCTCGCCGACCACACGGCACGTGAGACGCAAGAACGCGGGCGCCGCGTCCGGACGAAAACTTTCCTCGGCGACATCGACGCCAGCAATTGTGGCCAGGCCCTCCGCGAGGGCCGGGATCATCGGGCCCCGGAAGGGCACGAGTCGCGCCGCCAGTCCGTCCGCAACTTCCGGAATGGAGCCGAGCTCGCGCCGGACGGCGCGCGGCAGTTCGTGGAGCAGCGCCGCGATCTTTTCCCGGTGCATGCCCGGCACCGTCCAGTCGAGCTCTCCGGGATGAATCTGCGCCAGGAGGACGAGCGGCAGCGTGACGGTGATCCCGTCGTCGTCGGCGGACGGGTCGAACCTGTACGTCAGCGGGAGGGAAGCCGCGTGGAGGGTCAGCGTGTCCGGGTAGTCCGAGGGCACGAGCCCTGGGTCTCCCGCGAGCACGTCTTCGAGGGAGAGAAGGAGCACGGCCGGGTCCTTCTTCTCCGCCTCCTCGCGCCACACCTCGAAGGTGGGTCCGTCGACGACGGACGCCGGGAGACGCCGGTCGAAGACGGCGATGAGGGCTTCGCCGTCCGCCAGCATGTCGCTCCGGCGCGCCTTGTCCCGCAGCCGCGCCACCTCGCCGAGAAGCTCGCGGTTCTTCGCCTGAAACGCGCCGCGCGTGCGGAACTCGCCCCGGACGAGCGCGTGGTCGATGAACATCCGCCGCGCCTCGACCGGTGCGATCCGGGCGTACTCAACGCTCCGGTCGCGAAAGACCGGCAGTCCGAAGAGCGTGGCGTGCTGCTTGACCGAGGCCCGCGCGGACTTCTCGGACCAGTGCGGGTCCGCGTACCTTAGCGTGAGCAGATGGGGCGCGGCGTCGAGCAACCACTCGGGCTCGATCTTCGCGGCCATCCGCGCGAAGAGCCCGGAGGTTTCGACGAGCTCGAACGCCATGAGCCACGCCGGGGGCTTGCGCGCGAGCGACGACGACGGGTGGATCGAGAAGCGCGTTTGGCGGGCGCCGACGTAGACCCGGTGCTCGGCGTTCCACTGGCCCACCTTCGAGAGCAGGCCGGTCAGAAGAGCGCGGTGGAGCGCGTCGCCCCCGTCGTCCGCGGGACGCGGAGGGCCGTGGTCTCGCGAGCCGGCGGCCGGACCGGCCTCTGGGCAATCCAAGCGGAGCTCGCGCACGACGTCCTCGAGCTGCCGGTGAATCTCGGTCCACTCGCGGATGCGCAGAAACGAAAGAAAGCTCTCTTTGCAGACGCGCCGCAGATGACTCGAGCCCTTGCGCTCCGCTTCGCGAACGAATGTCCAGAGTCGCAGGAGGCCCACGAAGTCGGAGCGTTCGTCGCGAAAACGCCGGTGCAGCTCGTCGGCTTTCTGCTGCGCCTCGCGGGGCCGTTCACGGGGGTCTTGCACGTTGAGCGCCGCGGCGACGACGAGGACCTCGCGCAGACATCCGCGCTCGGCTCCGGCGAGGATCATCCGGCCGATGCGCGGGTCGACCGGGAAGCGAGCGAGCCGCTCGCCGAGCGGGGTGAGCTCGCGGTGGGCGCCGAGCGCGCCGAGCTCCTCGAGGACGCGGTATCCTTCGGTGACCGACCGAGGCTGTGGAGGGTCGACGAACGGAAAGTCTTCGACGCCGCCGAGACCGAAGGCCTTCATGCGGAGGATCGTCCCGGCGAGGCCCGTCCTTTTGATCTCGGGGTCGGTGAACGCCGGCCGAGCCGCGAAGCTCGGCTCGTCGTAGAGGCGCACGCAGATGCCGTCCCGGACGCGCCCGCAGCGCCCCTTTCTCTGGTCGGCGCTGGCCTGGGAGATCGCCTCGATCTGCAATCGCGTGATGCCCGATCGCGCGTCGTAGCGCGAGAGACGAGCGAGGCCCGTGTCGATCACGTACACGATGCCCGGGATGGTCAGCGACGTTTCGGCGACATTGGTCGCGAGGATGACGCGCCTCTCGGGAATGCTCGCGAAGACCCTCTGCTGCTCGGCCGCCGAGAGGCGCGCGTAGAGGGGCTGCACGACCGTGTGCTTGAGGCTCAGCCCGGCGAGCTCGCGCTCGGTCTCGCGAATCTCTCGTTCGCCGGGCAAAAAGACCAGAATGTCGCCGTGCGGGTCGAGTGAGGCGACCCCGGCGACGGCGTTCGCGACGGCTTCCGGGAGGTCGGCGTCTTCGGGAGGCGGCTCGTAGAGGACGTCTACCGGATACGCGCGGCCTTCGACCTGGATGATGGGCGCCCCGCCGAAGAACGCCGAGAGCCGCTCGGTTTCGAGGGTGGCCGAGCTCACAATCACTTTGAGGTCGGGTCGCTCGGGGCCGATGCGCTTCAACCAGCCCAAGAGAAAGTCGATCGTCAGGCTTCGCTCGTGGGCCTCGTCGATGACGATCGTGTCGTAACGCCGGAGAAGCCGATCGCCGTGGATCTCCGCGAGGAGAATGCCGTCGGTCATGAACTTCACGTAAGTGCCGGGCGACGTCCGGTCTTCGAACCGCACTTGATAGCCGACCTCGGTGCCGACCGGGCTTCCGAGCTCGCTGGCGACGCGGGCCGCGACGCTCGTGGCGGCGATGCGGCGGGGTTGGGTGACGCCGACCATCTTGTGAACGCCGCGGCCCATCGCCAGGGCAATCTTGGGGAGCTGGGTCGTCTTGCCCGATCCCGTAGCCCCCGCGACGATCACGACCGGATGGGCGTCGATCGCCTCGGCGATGTCCCGCACGCGCGCGGAGATCGGCAGCTCGGGCGGAAACCGGATGGGAGAGGCCTGCTCCTCGGGTTCATCCGGCCGATGGTCGGAGGGGGCGGTCGCTTCGCCGGACATGGCGGCACCTGCCATAGCACCGGCCCGGAGCGGACGTGCGCGGGGCGGGTATCCTACGGGCATGTGCCGAAACATCCGGGTGCTGTTCCATTTCCAGCCGCCGACCACGCCCGACGAGGTGCACGCGGCGTCGCTTCAATACGTGCGCAAAGTGAGCGGAACGCTCAAGCCCATCGAGGCCGACAGAGCCGCCTTCGAAGCCGCCGTCGCCGAGATCGCGAGCGCGACGACGCGCCTGCTCGAAGCGCTGACCCCGCGCGGTCCGTGTCGAACGCGCGAAGGCGAGCGCGAAAAGGGAAGGGTGCGCTGGAAGAGGCGCGAGGCCGCCATGGCCGCCGGGCGGACGGCGGCGGGGGTCAAGAGCGGGGGAACGTGAGATTCGACCGGCAGGTGAAGGCATCGGCGTTCCGGGCCGAATGGTTTTCACGTCATTCTGTCGTAGGGGCAACCGCGAACGGATTCACGCAGCGAACTCCGCTGCGTAAGACGTGTTTGGTGTTCCGTGTGGCCAGCGTGAGCCCGTGCACCCGGGCCGTCGCCGCCAAAAGACCATCGATGGGGGATAGTCCGAATGCGGCGTCAAGCCGTCCCCACTCGAGAGCGATCGCCCGATCCACGGGAAGGATGCGGCTGTCGTGCTCTCGTTCGAGTCGCCCGGCCCATCGATCGAGCGCGCGAGCGGATCGTTCATCGCGGCGCCTCAGGGTTTCGATGCCGCGACGGATCTCGCCGACCACGAGGACGCTCAGCCAAATGGCTCCGGCGTCGATGGCCTCATACCAAGCTCGAACATTTGCGTTGGCACGTTCCTTCTTGCGAAGCTCGGAGACGATGTTGGTGTCGAGCAGCCATCCGCTCACAGGTCGACTTTCCGTTGTCTTGCTCGTGGTCGCTCGAAGTCTTCGTCGGCTCCGACGTCGGGCATCGCCGCCAGGGTCGCCTTGAGCGACCGCGGGCCTTTGCCGAGAAGCGAGCGTACGAGGATCTCTCGATGCTCTGCCTCGGCTGACCGATTGTGCTCGGCGGCCTGCCGCTTGAGCGAGACGACGACCTCGTCCGGCAGATTTCGCACGATGAGCTGCGCCATTGATATCAACGATAGCATGGATCGGACCGCCCTCCGCTACCGGATGACGAGCTCCACCACTGCACCTCGCCCGCTGACTTTGCTGTTCACGAGCCGCGTCGCGGAGACTTCGGTCACCTCGAACCCCTCCGCGTAAAGCTCGCGCACGAACGGGGCAGACGAGTTCGAGAGAAGGACGTTCACGCCGCGCCGCTTGAGCTCGAGCGCCACGTCGCGCAGCCGCCGCTGGTCTTCCGCATCGAAGCCGCCCGACGTGTACGAGGTGAACGACGACGTCACCGAGAGCGGGACGTACGGCGGGTCGAAGTAAACGAAGTCGCCGGGCCGAGCGGTCGCGGCGGCCTCTGCGAAGTCCGCCACGAGGAGCTCCGATCGCGCGAGCGCCCGTGAGCAGGACCGCAGCGTGGTCTCGTCGCAAATGGTCGGGTTGTCGTGGCGCCCGAACGGGACGTTGAAACGATTGCGCCGGTTGACGCGATAGAGGCCGTTGAAGCCGGTTCGGTTGAGATAGATGAACCAAGCCGCGACCTCGGCGTCCGTCCGGGCGTCGACGTCGACCTCACGCAAGTCGTAGAAGAACGCCTCGTCGTGCGGGTATTCCCGGAGGAGCGCGATGACGTCGTCGACGTGATCGCGCACCCCTCGGTACGTGCGGATGAGCCGCTCGTTGACGTCCGCGAGGAGCGCCTCGCGCGGTCGAAGCTCGAAGAAAAGCGCCCCGCCCCCGACAAAGGGCTCGATGAAGCGGGGCAGGGGTCGGGGGACCTCCTTGAGGAGGGCGGGAAGGAGTTGCCGCTTGCCCCCGGCCCACTTCAGAAACGGGCGACCGCTCGCCCCTTCGTCGAAAACGGGGGTCTCTTGCAAACGGATTACGCGACTGTCCCCGCGATCGGCGTCGGCACGTCGGCGCGCGACGGCTCCCGGCCGACGAGGTGACCGAACTCGCTCCGGAACTTCGCCGGGGTAAGGTTCGCCGCGGCCGCCAGCTTTGCGAGCTCGGCGGGCTTGTCGAAGTCTTCGGCGGTCAGGCGCAGCATGTACGCCGTCGCGATCCGGTATCGATCGCTGTGGATGTCCACCAACCGGATCCGCATGCGACCGGTCTCCGGATTCATGATCGAGGAGAAAGGCACCGGCTGAAAGCGGCCCTGCTGAATCGACACGAGCGCGTCGGAGCCGCCCTCGATGACGAACTTCGCCGCCGAATACCCGAGGTCGCGCGTGTACTCCATGTCGAACGGGATCGGGTCCGCGCACCGCACTTCGTACCCGATGTTCTTTGCCACGATGGTCGCCTTCACGCCGAGGGCCGTGAGCCGCTCGCGAACGCGCGCTTTGACGATGTCGCCGAAGCTGATTTCATCGAGGCGCAGATTGCCGTGCTCGTCGCGCTCCGCGGTCGCCAATTCGGCGAGGTCCTCGGCGGGCACCGATTCGGCGAGACCCTCGGCCAGCACGACCACCCCGTCGGACCGACCCGCGGCAAGGCGCTTGAGAATCGTGCCCGCCAGCGTGTCGACGATCGTCTTCAGCCGCACCGTCCGCCCGCCGTACTCCTCGGGAATGATGGTGAGCGTCGCACCGGCGGCCTTGCCGATACCGAGCGCGAGGTGACCGGCTTTCCTGCCCATCGCCACGACGAAGTACCAGCGCCCCGTCGTCTTCGCGTCGACCATCAGATTGTGGACGATCTCGACACCGACGTGACGCGCCGTTTGGTAGCCGAACGTCCAGACGTCGTGCGGCAGGTCGAGGTCGTTGTCGATCGTCTTCGGAACGTGCGCGACGCGAAGCGTTCCGCCGGCTGCCTGAGACAGCTTGTGCGCCGTGTACGCCGTGTCGTCACCGCCGATGGTGATGAGCATCCCGACGCCGAGACGCTTGAGCGACTCGAGCACGTTGCGCATGTGCTCCGGCTTCTTCGTCGGGTTGGCGCGCGAGATGCCAATCTGCGAACCGCCGCGAAAGTGGATCCGGCTCGTGTCGGCGATGGTCAGCGGGACGATGTGCGAGGTATCCCCCTGCATCACCCACTGAAACCCGTCGAGCAAGCCGATGACTTCGACGTTCGACAGGCACGCGCGAATCGTCGCGGCGCCGATGACGCTGTTCAAGCCGGGGGCGGGGCCCCCGGCGCATGTGATCGCTAGTTTGCTGAGGGTAGTCACGATGGGGTGCTTCTTACATGAACTTGAGGGACGTGACGCAAAAGTTGAACGAGCCGGCCGTCATACCGGATGGCACCTCGAACTCGACATGGGTTGCCGTGGGTGGACCCGCTAGCGCTACCCCCGTGGCTGGCGAATAACAAGCCGTGTTGAAACTGGCCCAGTCAACGGTTCCGCTCGCCGCGGTCAGGATGGCGCAGTAGTCTTTGCCCGCGTTGTCGATGATGAGCCGTGCCCCGAGTGTCGGCAGGCTGCTAAGCGTGTAAGCGATGCCTGCGCCCGTCGCCGGCAACGTCAGGATTGGCGGTGAGGCCGCACCGGTCGCTATCACCTGGTTAAGGTTAACGCCTATGCCACCGCCGTAGATCGTGTAGGTCGCATTCGCGACTCCGATCGTACCCATGCCGCAAAACGCGGTCGTGCTGACGCAGGAGGTACTTCCCATCGGAAGCCCGTCGGAAAAGGCGAAGGTATAGCCGCCCATGCCGATCGGGATGGGGGGAACTGAAAAGTAGCCACCCTGCTGCAACATGATCGCACCCGTCGCTACGGTGGCCGCGCAAGCCGAGGCTCCGCCGCTGCTGCTTGCTGCGACCCCCGAGCTGGAGCTAGAGCTTGCGGCCGCTCCGCTCGATGAGCTGGAGCCCGCGCCCGATCCGCTGGAGCCCGCGCCCGAGCTGGAGCCGCTCGAACCGTTCCCGGAGGTGTTCACTCCAGAGCTGTTGCTCGATGCGTTTGCGCCCGACCCGCT
>CAZVPE010000133.1:11410-15509 GCA_964628155.1 uncultured Polyangiaceae bacterium
CCGTTGCCACCGTTTCCATTGCCCGAGCCGTTGCCACCGTTTCCATTGCCCGAGCTGTTGCCGCTGTTTCCATTGCCCGAGCCGTTGCTGTTGTTTCCATTGCCGGAGCCGTTGCTGTTGTTTCCGTTGCCCGAGCCGTTGCCGTTGTTTCCATTGCCCGAGCCGTTGCCGTTATTGCCGCTCCCAGAGGAAGAATTGTCGCCCCCCTGATTATTAAACCCCGGGTTCGACGGCGTACTCGAGCAAGCGCTTATCGCGCCCGCACCGCACAAGAAGGTCGCGACCAGACACAGCGGCGCGGCCGAGCGTTTTGCAACCATCAGAGAGTCCTCCTCGTGAACGTCGATTCCGTGAAGAATTCCGCGTGCCTGTCGCGGGCCGGCCAGATGGTCCCGCTACAGACGTCCGTAAGAACCTATGGACGCGGGCGGCGGCACCGACGGCTCATCGAAATGTCTTCGACCGCAAGTCCTTGGGCCCGAGGCCCTTCTTCAGCCAGACCACCAGCGGCAATTACCACGGAACATGCTGGAGCCCGGGGGTTTTTCCGGATGCTCACGCAACTCTTCGCACGTGGATCAAGCGGGCCCATTCGTAACGTCGCGTCGGAGAGTCGGCTTCCTGACGCGGTGCATTCAGGTCCGAATGCGCTGTCAGTTGCAGGCTTCCATAAAGGTTGGTCCTCCCTCAGTAAATGTGTCGCAGAATGGCCCCATCATAATAGTGCACCCGTAGCCCTCGGTGTCCACGAAGTCCCCGCATCCCGATAGAATCGAGAATGTGCAAGCATTTCCACAAGAGCTCGCGCATACCGGATTGCAATTCGAATCGCACGAAATTGTGAAGCCAGTGCAGTTGGCGGGCCCATTCGGCTGCGGCGTGCTCGCCCCGTCACAATTGTAATCGAAGCTCCCGCACGCATCGGCCGTCGCGAAATACGCCGTCTGCCCCGGGTGCGCATTCGCGTCCGAATCGCAGCAATCCGTGCCATTGGCGACATATCCGGCCGGCCTCGCGCACGCCGCGATCACCACCGCGGGATTGCCGTACCCATCGCCATCCGCGTCTTGATACCAGAGCGGCTGCGCGCCGCAGACGTTGCCCGTGCAGCACCCGTTCGGACAGGACGTCGTGTTGCAGCCGCACCCGCCCGTGACGCAGGTCGTTCCGGCGCCGCACACGCTGCCGCACTCCCCGCAGTTGTTGCTGTCCGACTGCTCGTCGACGCACGCCGTGCCGCACAGGGTGTACGGCTCGTTGCACGCGATTCCGCACGCCTTCCCGTTGCACGTGGCCGCGCCGTACGCGCCGCCGTTCGTCGGCCCGGGGCACGGCGCATTGCACGCGGCGCCGCAGCTATTGAGCGCGGTGTTGCTCTCGCAGCTGCCGCTGCAATCGTGCGTCCCAGCGGGGCACGCGCAGCTCCCCGCCTGACAGGCCATTCCGGCCGGACACGCGTGCGCCGCTCCGCAGCCCCCGCAGTTGTTCGCGTCGGTCTGTTCGTCGACGCACGCCCCGTTGCACGCGCTGTAGCCGGTGTTGCACGCCCACGTGCATTGTCCGGCAGAGCAGACCGGAAGGGCGTGGGCGATGCTCGTCGTGCACGCATTTGCGCAGGTTCCGCAGTTGCCGACGCTGCTCGTCGGATCGACGCAAGAGCCGCTGCAAAGCGTCGGCGTCGCCGCGGGGCAACCCGACGTGCACGCCCAGCCCGCGCCGGAGCGCCCGCAGAGCGGCGTCCCGCCGGAGCAAACCGTTCCGCAGGCGCCGCAATTCTTCGTCTGGCTGAGGTCCGTTTCGCACCCGTCCGCGGCGCTCGCGTTGCAGTTGGCCCAGTTTGCGGCGCACGAAGCGAACGAGCACTGGCCGGCGGCGCATGCCGGCCCGTTTGCGTGAGGCAGTTCGGTGCAGTCGTTGGTGCAGCTGCCGCAATGGTGAATGTCGCTCGGGACGCATCCGCCGTCGCACGAAAGCGTTCCAGCCGGACATCCGGTCGCTCCCTCCGGGGCATCGCTCCCTCGGCCGCTGTCGTTTGCCGATGGCTTGCCCCCGCTCGCCGAGCCGCCGCCGCTTTCGGCGGCCGGCACGGTCCCGCCGTCCGTCGCCGCGCCCACCCGGCCATCGACCGTCGCATCCGGTACTTCTCGATCCAAAGTCGCGTCGTCGCCGAAGACCCACGCGCCCGCGGCGCCGTCTGAGCCCGCGGCCTCTGCGCCGACTGTCGCGTCTCCGGCATCGACCGCCGGCGGGACCGTGGTCGTGCTCGGAGGCAAAATGATCGGCGTCTCGTCGACGTCGATTCCGGCATCGATTGGAGTCGCGCCCGGCGGCGGGCGCGATGTGAAGTCAGGACCGCTGCACGCGCACGGGAGCGCCGCTCCGAGCACGATCCACACCATTTTCGAACGAAACGAGATGGCAATCCGACCGTTCATCCGAACCCCTCGGCGGCGCATCGTACTCGGTGTAGGCCCGTGTGCCACTCTCCGGTTCGCCGCACGACCCCTCATCGGCAAACGGGCTGCGGAGGTTGCGTGCGCCGTGGTAGCGTCCGTTTCGCCTGCGTGTCGCGCGGTGAATTCCTTTTGGCCAATCGAGTCAAGACCATCATCGCGTTGGGTGTCGTGGCCCTCACGGGCTGCGAGCTCGTGGCCGGGATTAAGGACATCGTCTACGTCGGACCTCCCCCCTCGGACGCAGGCGGGAACGACGCCACCGTCTCGCAAGTCGATTCCGGGACCGACGCGGCCGAGGGTACGCAAAGCGATCAATCCGCCGGTGCGATGGCCGACGTCTTCGACGCCGGCGCGGCCGCTTCCGGTGACGCACTCGCCGACGCCACGGGCGACGGCGCCTCCGATACAGGCGTGGGCATCGCGCCGCCCGACGCCCCCGCGGGTGTCGACGCACCACCGGCGCCGGCCGACGCCGATACGGGTCCGGTCAGCCGGATAGGCCCGATCCCGGGACCCGACGGCGGTCCGCTCCCGAACGGCGACGGCGGCCCACTCGTGGGAGAGCTCATCGACGACATCGACTCCGAGTCGATGGCGGGTTGGATCCCGATTCGGAGCGGACGCGTCGGAACCTGGTTCACGTACTCCGACGGCACGGCAGGTGGCGTCGTGCCCGCACCGTCGTCACCTCCCGCCGACAGCGTCGGCATGATCGTCGGCTGGAGCGGCAATCCAAACAACCTCGCCGCCCATGTATCGGGCAACGGGTCGTCCCTTTACGCCGGAATGGGATTCAACCTGAACGCGTACAACATGGTGGCGTCCACGTACGACGCGAGCGCGTACCGAGGCTTCGTATTCTGGGGTCGAATCAGCGGCGATTCAGGCAGCGCTTCCGTGCGATTCGCCGTCCCCGACAAGAACACGTCCGCGGCGGGGGGAGTCTGCACGGCCGCGAGCGAGGGCGGTGCGGCCGGCTGCAGCGATTACTTCTCGAAGGGCATTACGCTGACCCCGACCTGGCAGCAATTCGTCATTTCCTACACCCAACTCCAGCAAACCGGCTTTGGTCTCCCGAAGGGGCTCACCGGCCTCGACGCCGCACACGTCTACAGCTGCCAATTCCAGCTGAGCCCGGGCACGCCGTTCGACATCTGGATCGACGACATCTACTTCATCGATCCCTGAGCAGCGAGATCCGCGACGCGCGGTGCGTTGCGGTTTTGCCCTACGTCGTCTCGCCCCAAACCCTGCCCCATACCCGCTGCTAGGCATCACCTGCGGAAGACCTCACCCCCGGCCCCTCTCCGCAAGCGGGAAGACCTCACCCCCGGCCCCTCTCCGCAAGCGGAGAGGGGTGTCGCTGGCGAGCAACTTGCCCCGCCACGGAGACGACTGGAGTCGATGGGATGGCGTGCCCAAGGCAAACAGTGGGAGCTTATCTCAAAGCCACTGGCCCGGACGATGCGGCGCGAGCCAACCGTCGCCGAGGCCATGCTTTGGGCGCGCGTGCGTGGCCGCAGGCTTCTGGGGGTTCGCTTCAGGAGGCAACACGCCATCGGTCGCTCCATCGTGGACTTCTACTGCTGAGAGGCTCGCCTTGTTGTCGAGCTGGACGGCTCGTCACACCGCCGTCGGGTGGA
>CAZVPE010000134.1:0-15492 GCA_964628155.1 uncultured Polyangiaceae bacterium
CTGGCGGACCCGCGCGCGGGGATCATGGTTCCGCCGAAGGATCCGGCAGCTCTCGCCGATGCGCTCCATCGCGCTCTTTGCAGCGAGTGGGACCCGCCGTCCGTGCGGGCGTTCGGACCGGCGTCTTGGAGCGAAAGCGCCGCCAGTCTAAAGGATATCCTCGACCTTGTCTCCTCGGCACGCTCTTCTGCACGTCGTTTCGCTCGCACGGCCCACACGCAAGCCCGGATTGCATCGCCGTCGAAACGAGTGCGAAACAGCAAGTCCTGCTAGAGTTACCGGGCAATCCTATGTGCCGCCTTTTGGGCATCGTCTCGAGCGAGCCCACCGACTTTCGAATTGTTTTGCGCGAGGCGCCGCTGTCGATGGCCGCCCTCTCCAAGGAGCACCGCGACGGCTGGGGAATTGCGGTATTCGACGCGGAGCTTCGCGGCTGGTGCGTCGAGAAGGGAGCGGCCTGCGCGTGCGAAGACGCTCGCTTTCACGAGCTTGCCGTCGGCAGCCGCGGCCAGCTCTTGGTCGCGCACATTCGGCAAAAGACGGTCGGCGAGACGTCGCTCGCGAACACACATCCGTTCGAGCGTGGCCGATGGGTCTTCGCGCACAATGGAACCGTGAAGGACGTCGGCTGGCTGCGAAGCCACTCGTCGCACGAGCGGCTGGCCGAAATCGCGGGTGAAACCGACAGCGAGCTCCTGTTCGCTTGGGTGCTGACGCGCCTCGACGAGGCAGGTGTCGCCGCCCAACCCGCCTCCGAAGCGACCGACCGCGCCCTCGGGGCCGCCGTCCGCATCGCGCGCGACCATGCGGACTTTGGTGCGTTCAACTTCCTCCTGTCCGACGGCACGACGACGTACGCGCATCGCCACGGCCGAACGCTGCATTTGCTCGACCGCGGCCCGCTCGATCGAGTCCGCACCCGGCGGAGGGCGCACGACGGGACCGTCTTCGAAACGCCCTGGTCGGAGCAGCGCCTGGCGGTCTTCATCGCGTCGGAGCGAATGACCGACGAGCCATGGCAGAGGGTGGAGGACGGGACGCTCCTTCGGATCGACCGACTCCCGGCTCCGCACTGGCGCCTGGTCGCGGCCTAGCCCGTAGCGCATTTGGTAACGCGCCCCGGAGCACGGATCCGCGTAGGATGACGCGCACATGCTGCGTACCCTTTCTCTCGCGCTGGCTTGCCTCTTGGTCGCGATTGCGGCCACGGCGTGCCGGCGCTCGAAACACGCGCAAATTGCCTCGTACGCGCCGCCGCCCCTCCCCGCGGGGTTCGTCGAGCGGACGGGCACCGGCTGGCGCATCGCCGTCCCCTCGACGTGGCGGGAAACGTCGCAGCGAGCTCCCGTCGTCTGGGCCGTCAGCGACCCCCAGCGGGTCGACGACTTTCGGGCCAACGTCAACGTGGTCACCGAGCCTTTCGCGGACGAGTCGTACGACTATGCCAAGGCGAACGAGACTGCGCTTCGTCGCGAGCCACGGGCGACCGTCGAAGAAACGCGCGAAGAAGTGATCGACGGCGATCCGACGTTCATCCTCGAATCGCGCTGGACGCCCGCGCCGCCGTCGACGGTCGCATATCGCACGATGCAGTCCGCGCTGGCGTCGCGCGGCGCGGGCTACGTGGTCACTTGCTCGGTCGCGTCGAGCGCCTTCGAGCGCTACCGCTCGACGTGCGAATCGATCGTGCGGTCATTCGCCGTGGAACGCTGAGGTGGTCTACACTCGTCGCCGATGCGTCTGCGCGATTCTTTGTGCGTTTTTCTCTTGGTAGCCGTCACGGGATGCGCCGGGCTGAGGCTTACTCCCATCAAGGCAGCCGAGCAGAGGCCGAGCAACGTCGCCGTCTACTTCAAAGTTCAGGCGAACTCGGGCGACCCGGTCGGAGGGCTGACGGCGGACAAATTCCGCATCTACGAAGACGGGCAGCTCGTCTCTCAATACGAGAGCAAGCAAACCATCTTGAATCCGCAGGTCGCGGCGGTGAACCACACGCTGCTTCTCGTCGACATGAGCGGAAGCGTCAGCGAGAGCGGCAACGGCGACGCGGTCGCCCAGGCCGTCGGTGCGTTCACCGAGCGCGTCGAAAGAGAGCAGAAGGTGGCCATCTTCGCGTTCGACGGGAGCCCGGACCTTTACCCGATCGTCCCTTTCACCGACCAGCCCGGGAACGCGAAGGCCGGAGTCCAACAGCTCGCCACGTTCAAGCCGAAGGACCCGAGCACCAACCTCAACGGGGCCGTCGTCAAGGCGCTCGACGAGCTCGACGCCTCGCTCGCGAAAGCAAGTCAGCCGGTGAAAGTCGGAACGCTCGTGGTCTTCACCGACGGGACCGATCGCGCCAATCGAGTCCCCACGGCCACGATGCTCCAGCGGATTCGCGACAAGCCGTTCGATGTTTACGCCATCGGTCTGGGCGCCGAGATCAAAGAGGCCCAGCTCGCGGAGATAGGCAAGAGCGGTACGGCGATGGCCGCCGACAAGAACGCGGTCGTCAAGGCCTTCGCAGACGTGGGCGCCCGGGTCGATGCGCGCACGAAGAGCTTCTACCTTCTGTCGTATTGCTCGCCGGCGCGGGCGGGCAAACACGAGGTACGCGTCGAGGCCGTGGTGAAAGAGGGGAAAGGCGAGAAGACGGGGAGTCTCGTCTCGAGCTTCGACGCAACCGGCTTCGCGCCCGGTTGCGACCCGAGCACGCCGCCGAGCTTCGACGTGACCAAGGGGGACGCGCTCGCGGTTCGCGAAGCCAAGCGCGACAACAAGAAGGACGAGAAGAGGGCCACTAAGGAAGAGAAGAGGGCCCGACAGGCCCCGAAGTCCGGCGCCTCCGGACCGGTGGCGCTTCCTCCGCCGCCCCCCCCGCCTCCAGCCTCGGGCGCGCAGCAAGACTTCAATCCCTAAACCCCGAGCACTGCGTTCGCGACGTCGTCGGCGGTGATCTTCGAGAGAAGGATGCCGTTTCGGTGATGCCCTGTCGCCAAGAAGAGGCCCGGCAGCGCGGACGAGCCGACGAGCGCCGTGTCACCCTCGACGTGCGGGCGGAAATTGCTCCATGTCCCGGCCAGCTGCGCCGCGCCGAGCGCGGGTAGACACGCCAAAGCCGAGCCCAGGATCGCGTGGACTCCGGCGGCGGTCACCTCCTTCTTGAAGCCCGCATGCTCCATCGTCGAACCGCACAGCACCCGGCCGTCGCCGCGAGGAACGACGTATCCACCCTGCCCGAAGACGATGCTTCGAACCCGAGGCGGCCGCTCTTCGAGCAGCACCATCTGGCCCCGGACGGGGCGCACGAGGGGCAGCGCCGGCGGAACCCCTGGCACGAGCGAAGACCAGCTCCCGGCGGCCAGCACCGTTGCGTCGGCCCGCAGCTCCCCGTCGCTGAGCTTCACGCCGAGGCAGCGATCGCGCTCGACGATCAGCCCTTCCACCGTCGCGCCCGCACGCATCGTGGCCCGCGACGTTTTCGACAGCGCGACGACGAGAGCGCGCAGGAGCGCCGGCGGGTCGACCTGCGCGTCGTCCGGAAAATGGGCCGCGGCGAGGAGGTTCGGCGCCAGCTCCGGCTCGACCTCGCGCGCCTCGCGCGCATCGAGGAGCAACGCGCGCAGCCCTCGGGCCCGCTGCCATTCGACCTCGCGCGAGAGTTCGCGCACGTCGTCCTCCGCGCGAGCCACGCGCAAGACCCCCGTCAGCCGATAGCCGATCTCCAACCCGCTCGCGTCGCGCAGCGCACTCGCCCACTCTCGCCAAGCCTCGCGGGCGCGCGTGAAGAGCGCGACGTGCGCGGGACGACCATGCAGCTCCACCTGGGCCCCGAGGATTCCCGCTGCGGCGCTCGACGCCTCCGCCCCAGGGACCGCCCGCTCGAGCACGACGACATCGGCTCCGCGCTTCGCGAGCGAAATCGCCGTCGTGCACCCCATGACGCCCGCGCCGACAATCGCGACTCTCACGGCTACGCCACCCGGCGTAGTATTTTCGCGATCCCCGCGGCGTTCCAGACCGCAAAGCCGACGAAGCCGCACGCGAGGAGGAGGACCCACCGCGCCCCCGCGGGCTCCTCGCCGTCGACGAGGAGCCAGGCCCCGGACGGAAGCCGTTCTTCGTTCGCGCCTTCGATGGCGCTCGCGAGTCCTCGGTGGCGCAGCCCCGCCGCGTCGAAGCGCACGAGCCGGCCGGTGAAGGACCGCGGGGGCTGCCATCGCCCACTCTCCTCGCCCGCCGGCACGCGCACCTCGACCCATATGTCGCGACGCCCCGCGATCGGCAGAGCGCGAAATGTGTCCTCCGAGAAAAGCCGCTCGTAACGGATTCCACCGGCGAGCCCGAGCATCGCTTCGGCGTGCACCCGCCGGTTCTCGTAAGGCGCGAGCGCGCCCGCCCGGACGGTGCGAAGGTCGCCGACACCGGACGCGGCGCCTCCCGCGCACGCGTACGCCACGTCGTGGCGCAAAGCGAAAGCGATCGCGAGCGCCGACGTGACCGCCAGCGCCAGGGCGAGAAGACTCAGCGTCCGCTCGCGCCGTGGAGGATCCGGAAGAGCGACGAGCTCGAGGTCGAGCTCGTCCTTCGGCTCAACCCCGGCGAGGTGCATCGTGGACGGGAAGGAGGGGCTCTCGCGCGACACGCCAGCCACAGCATAGCTCGACATCGCGGAGCGGGCGGTTGTTCCCGCTTGGCTCGCCCTGGCTGCCGGCGGTACCGTAACTATCAATGGCCGCAGGAAAGCCCGTCGTCTGTCCGTCTTGTGGATTCCAAAAGAACCAACCCGGCTCGGTGCGGTGCGCCTCGTGCGGCGCCAAGATCGAGGATATCGGCAAGTCCAAACGCACGCGTGAAGAGGAGCTCGCGCGTCGCTACCAGCAGGAAGGCGTGAACGTCACCTGGCTGCTCATCGCCTTTCTCGTGCAAGGCGTACTCACGGGCGCGCTCGTCTTCGGGCTGCCGCTCGTGCTGCCGATGCTCGACTTCGAGGGCCAAAACGGGATGCTCGTGTGTATCCCCGTCTGGTTTCTGGGGGGCATGCTGGTGGGGATGATTTCGCCGGGGCGCACGTTCGTCGAACCGGCGGTGGCAAGCCTTCTCGTCGCGATCCCCAGTACGTTCCTCCTCATCCAGAGCCAAACCGTCCGCACGATGCCCCTCTTTCTCTATTTGATCTTCGCGGCGATCGGCATCCTGCTCACGCTGATCGGCGCGTACATCGGCGAGCGCATCCAGCTGGGTCCGCCCGCCAAGACGGCCGAGTGAACTCGGAGGGGGACGGCGCGTTCGTCCGAACCGCCGGAGTCGGCGAGTTCGACGCCGCCGTCATCGGCGGAGGCCCCGCGGGGTCGGTTTGCGCCGCCAGGCTGGCGGCTCTGGGCCGTCGGGTCGTCGTTCTCGAGCGGGACCGTCATCCCCGTTTCCACCTCGGTGAGTCGCTCTTGCCCAACAGCCTCGGCGTGCTCGAGACGATCGGCGTCATCGACGAAGTGCGCAAACGCTTCATCGTCAAGCGAGGAGCGCGCTTCGTCGACGGCGCAGACCCGGCGCGCTCGGTCCGGTACGCGTTTTCCGAGGCGTTCCACGCCCGCTGGGATCACGCCTTCCAGGTGCCCCGCGACGATTTCGACGCGCTGCTCTTCCGGAACGCCGGGCGCTCCGGCGCGGAACTGCGCGAGGGATGGGAGGCCACGCGCGTCCTCCACGACGGAACGCGCGCGGTCGGCCTCGAAGCGCGGGCACCGGACGGCGAACTCCACATCCTGCGCGCCGGCGTCGTGGTGGACGCGAGCGGGCGCAGCGCGGTGATCGCCCGCGCGGCCGGCGACGTGGCGCGCATCGATCGGCTCGATCGAACCGCTTTCTTCACGCAGCTTTCGGGCGCGTGGCGAGACTCCGGCGAGCGCGAGGGGGACATCCAAATCGTCGTATTCGGCAATGGCCCGCTGGACCGGGGCTGGTTCTGGCTCATTCCGTTCGCGGACGGACGAACGAGCGTCGGGGCCGTCGTCTCCAACGCGTGGCTGCGAGCTCGCCGCGAGGTTGCGGGGCCCGGCGCGCTCTTCGACGCTGCCGTCGCTGCTTCGCCGACCGTCGGCGGGATGTTGAAGGGCGCGACGATGAGCTTTCCTCCTCGCGCCACGGCTGACTTCAGCTTCCGAGTCGGAAGGCTGTGCGGCGACGGTTGGGTCGCGCTCGGGGACGCATCCGGATTCATCGATCCACTGTTCTCGACCGGGGCTCACCTCGCCATGCACGGGGCGCTGCACGCCGCGGACGCCATCGACGGCGCGCTTCGATCCGCTGACGTTTCTCGCGCCCGGTTCGCGTCTTGGGAGCGCGAACAGCGCCGGGGAGCGGACCTCTTCGTCGGCGCGGTGCAGGCGTTTTACGGGGGGGACCTCACGTCGTATCTCTTTGCGCAGCCGCAGCATCCTTTCCTTCGCCGCGCAATCACTTCGCTCCTCTCGGGCGATGTCTTCGACGAGGGCGCGCGCTGGGCGCGCGAGCTCCGCGACCGATTCCCGGTGCAAACGGCCTGACCGGTTCTCGGATGTCCACGTCCACGTCCACGTCCACGACGGCCTTCGATGGACCACGAGCTCTGGGACCGGCCCTCCAGCCCCTCAGCCTTCGGCTTATTGTCGGATTGGGCTAGACCAACGGCATGACGCGGTTCGCTCGCTTCGCGTGGGGCCTCCTCGCTTACGACATCGGCGTGGCCGCCTGGGGGGCCTACGTGCGCGCCACCGGATCGGGCGCGGGCTGCGGAAGGCACTGGCCGCTCTGCAACGGCGAAGTAATGCCCCGGGCTCCACGGATGGAGACGCTGGTCGAGCTTTCGCACCGGGTTTCGAGCGGCGCTGCGCTCGTGCTCACCGTCGGGCTTCTCGCGTGGAGCCGGCGGTCTTATCCGCGGGGGCACTGCGTGAGAGCGGGAGCGACGACCGCGACGGCATTCATGGTCACCGAGGCCGCCCTTGGCGCGGCCCTCGTGCTCTTCGAGCTCGTGGCCCACGATGCCTCCGCAAAACGTGCCTTCAGCGTGAGCTTGCACCTCGTCAACACGTTCCTACTGCTCGGATCGACCGCTCTGACCGCGTGGTGGGCGTCGGGCTTTGCGCCGCCGGCTCGGGTACGAGGGCAAGGATTGGCCGCATGGTCGACGCTCGTGCCGCTCGCGGCCATGCTGCTCGTGGGTACGACGGGGGCGCTGACGGCGCTGGGCGATACGCTCTTCCCGTCCGCGTCGATTGCGCTCGGCGTGGCCCAAGACTTCGCCCCGCACGCACATTGGTTCGTCCGCCTGCGCGCGCTGCACCCGCTGCTGGCGACGATGACGGCCACGACGATCGTGATCGCGGGCGGCATCACCCGCACGTGCCGTCCGACGCGAACCGTGAGCATCGCGTCGCGCGTTGCCGCGGGGCTGGCCGTCGTCCAGGTGGCGGGGGGGCTTCTCGACGTACTCACCCTCGCCCCGGTTTGGCTTCAGCTCGTTCACTTGGTCCTCGCGGACGCGGTGTGGATCGCGCTGGTGCTCACGGCGGCAGCGGCTTTGAGCGTGCCGTCTCACCTCGGCGAGGAAGAGAGCGGGCGAACCGCCGGAGCGCCCGAGGTTGGTCGAGCTGCGCGGGAGCTGCGCGGGTAGCCTCAGGAGTTCGTCGGACGCTGCCCCCTTCTGAGCGTCCCCCGACGTCGTGGACGGTTCTTCTACGCTGCTTCTTGTCTCGACTTCGGCGGTTCTCTCCCGCTCGCGTGCGACCCTCTCTTGCGAAGAGCTAGAGCCCTAAATCGCCGGGCGGCCCGATCGCTCGTCCTCTTCCGCGATCTCCGCCAGCCCCGCGAGGTCGGCGAGCGCGATGGGATGAACCGGCGGCCGAGGCGTTATCGGAAGAGCCGCGCTCCCTCCGCTCGAGACAAGTACGCGCGCGCAGAGCGCCACGCACCACTTGCCCTGACACCATCCGGTGCCAAATCCCGTGTACCGCTTGAGGGACTCGATATCCGTATGGCCGCGAGCAATTGCGTCTTCGAGATCGGCGAGCGTCACGTCCTCGCAGCGGCACGCAAAAGCCTTCGACAAGCTAATCCCCCTCGTACTCGCAGCGCGATTCGCAGGTCTCGAAGACCGTGACGCGCGAGAGGGGCGGGAGTGCTGGTTTGACCCGCTCCCAAATCCAGCGGGCGAGTAGCTCGCTCGTCGGGTTCTCGAGGCCGGGAACGTCGTTGAGATAGTGGTGATCGAGGAGCTCGTGAATCGGGTTCCACGCGTCGTAAAGATGCTGGAAGTCGATAAACCAGCCCGTGCGTTCGTCGACCGGCCCGCTGACGACGATCTCGACGCGAAAGCTGTGCCCGTGAAGGCGCGCGCACTTGTGGCCCGTGGGGACGCGCGGGAGGCGGTGCGCCGCTTCAAAGCGAAACTCGTGTGCGAGGCGGACGTTCATGCTAAAACTCGGGCCTTCTATGTACATCGTCCTTTCAAAAAAGCCGCGCAAGGTCAATCGAACCAAGAGCAAGCGCTTCCGCGCCAAGCTGAAGGCGAAGGATCGCGGGCGCCGCAACCGCGTCTACGGCGTGAAGTAAGCGCTGCCGAGCAGCGCTCCGGCATCCCAGCGCCAAGGCACACGATGATTTCGAACCAGTCCACTTCGGGCGGTCCGCGTCAACGTGCAGGCGGGACCGAGCCTAAAAGCCCGGTGATTTTCGTCGAGCGCGAGCGAGGCCGGTGGCGAGCGCGCGGAGCGTACTCCCGTACGCGAGCACGCTCGACGCTGGGATCGCGAAGCGATCGGCGAAAGGCGCCGGGCTTTTAGCCGGCGCCTTTCTTCAGCTCCGTCAAGACGAGCTTGGCCACTGCCTTGAGGGTGTCGAAAACCCCGACGCCGGTGCGCGCCACCGCCTCGAAATCGGGCACGCTCGTCGCGTTGAGCATCTGCCGGAGCTCGTCGGTGCCCGCCACGTTGGGCAGATCTCGCTTGTTGTACTGAATGACGAAGGGCAGCTTCTCGAGCGAGTAGCCCTGCTCGGCCAGATTCGTCCGGAGGTTCTCGAAGGATTCCTCGTTCGCCTCCATGCGCTCGATTTGCGAGTCGGCGACGAATATCACGCCGTCGACTCCTTTCAAGATGAGCTTTCGGGAGGCGTCGTAAAAGACCTGCCCCGGGACGGTGTAGAGGTGAAAGCGCGTTTTGAAACCGCGAATCTCACCGAGCGACAGAGGCAGGAAGTCGAAAAAGAGTGTTCGCTCGGTTTCGGTCGCGAGCGAAATCATCTTCCCTTTGTGCTCGGGGTTCGTGCGCTGGTAGATATACTGAAGGTTCGTCGTTTTCCCGCAGAGACCCGGCCCGTAATAGACGAGCTTACAGTTGATCTCGCGGGCCATGTAGTTGATGAAGCTCATCGGCCTGCGATCGCCTAGTCGTTGAAGAGGTTGTCGATGTCTTCGTCGGTGATCTCGGCAAATGGCGAGTCGGCCCCCGGCTCTGGCACTTTGCTGAGAAGAGCTTCGAAGACATGGTTCAGCTCTTCGCTCGCCTTTTTCACTCGCAAGCGAACGAGCCCGAGGCTGGACTTGGCATCGAATATGACCACCAGGATGACACGGTTTCCGACGAGCTGGATGTGAATATTGGCTTTTTCACCCTCGTGAAACTGCGTCGCGAACTCCTGCTCCTTCAGTAGCTTCGCCATCCCGCCCGTTGCGGCGATGTTGCCCGCGGTCAGCGAAGCCAGGCTCGTCGTGTCCACGTTGTCGATGTCGCCGGAGGCCGCGATGAGCTGGCCGTTCTTGTCGACGATGAAGACGACCTTGGCGTTCGCATCGCGAACCAGACGGTCGACAACCGTCTGGATCTGATTGAACTCCTCTTCGTACATCACCATCTGCGGGTTACCCATTCGAAGCCTCGGTGCGTGGATGACAGGATAGCGGTTTTAGCCGCGCGTAGGATCGCCGTAAAGGACGGCCGCGCCCAATGCCGGCCCGACGACGGGCGCGAGCGGCCCACCTTTCCCGTGCGCGCCCCACCAGAGCCATCCACTCCGCTCTTCGCGACGAGACTCTCGACGAGAGCGCGATTGGTTCATTCGATGCGGGTTTCGTGCAGATTGCCGCGCCGGCGCGCCGGCGAACACGCGGTGTGGAGAGAGGGGAGTCGCGTGTCAGCTTTGTTTCGGTGCGACCGCGGTGAAGCGGACCGCAATTTCAAGTTCTTCTTCCGGATCTTTGCCCCGGGAGACGGCGACCGCGGCAAACCTCGGCTCCGAGCGCAGTTGGTCGAACACCGCGCGCACGAGGCGCGGTCGCACCCGCGCGCGCCAGGCCTCGAGCCATGCGTAGCCGTCGTCGTCGCCTTCGTAGCCTTCGTCGAAATCTGCCGAAAGCTCGATGCGTACGACGAATCCCCCTTCCTCGCGGTGGACGGCCATGAGCAGCATACCGTATACCGCGCTTTATGCCCGGGCGCCTCGGCATCGTACGCGCCGGAGAGCAGAGCGCGCGAGCCATCGCAGCCCACTCGCTCGCGTCGCTCGATCGACCCCTGCGGGCGCCGGGCGAGCTTTGGGTTGCCGTCGCCGGTGATTCGGCGCTCGTTCTCGGAGCCTTCCAGCGGGGAGCGCACTGGCGCGAGGAACCGACGCTTCTGCGGCGCGAATCGGGGGGACCCGAAGTTCGCGTGGGGGCGGGCACGGTCCATGTGGCCCTCGCGCTCGCGGACCCCGGGGCGCTCGCGCCGTGCGACGAGCAGCACATCGTGAACCGCTCGGTGCGGCCGCTGCTCCGCGCGCTGACGAAGGCGGCCGGCGCACCGCTACCAGCGAACTTCTTCGGACGCGATTGGGTGAGCATTGCCCACCGTCCGGCGGCGTGGGTCGGCTTTGCGCACGATGCGACGACGCGCCGGACGCTCTTCGAAGCGTTCGTTGGGGTGCGGACGTCGTTCGCCGACGGCGGGCGAACCTCGTTTCTCGGAAAGACCCCGGGCTCGCTCGAAGCGATCGCCGGCCGAGCGCTCGATCCCGCGCGGTTGGCGGAGGCGATCGCGGAAGCCTATGCCAGCGGAACGGACTGGACGGCGCTCGGTCCCCCCGAACCGTTCGACGCCCGACAGGCGAGCGATCCGCGATCGGATCCGCCGTGGACTGCGACGGGCGAAGAGGCGATCGGGACCCTGGGCGCCGGGCCAGACGCCGGAGGCGCCTTCCGCGTCGGCGGCGACTTGCTCGTTTCGCGCGACGCACTCGCGCGCCTCGGAGAGCGCGCGGCGGCTGCGGACGTAGCCGACCTTGGCCGCATCGTCGACGAGACGCTGGCCGCCGAGGGCGTTGCGCTCGACGGCGTTCGATCGCTCGGGAGCGTGCGCGACGTCATCGCTCGTGCGCGCCTCGTCGGCTGAGCCTCGGGGGGCGAGGCGTTCGCGGAACCGCAGCGCTTCGGTTTACGGCCGCTACCGGGCGTTCCGGTTTGTCTTTCCGCGCATCTCGTAGCGCACGATGATCTTCTGAACGAGCGGATGGCGCACGACGTCCACGTCGGTGAAGTGGCAGAACGCGATGCCCTCGACGTCGCCCAGAATGTCGCGCGCCTCCGCGAGACCGCTCGCGCGGCCTTCGGGAAGGTCGACCTGGGTCACGTCGCCGGTCACGACGGCCTTGGAGTCGTGACCGAGGCGGGTCAGGAACATGTGCATCTGCTCGCTCGTGGCGTTCTGTGCTTCGTCGAGAATGACGAACGAGTCGTTCAGCGTCCGGCCGCGCATGAAGGCGAGAGGAGCGACTTCGATGTGCCCCCGCTGAATCAAGCCCTGGGCCCGGTCGATATCCATCATGTCGTTCAGCGCGTCGTAGAGGGGGCGCAGGTACGGGTTCACCTTCTCGGCGAGGTCTCCAGGCAGGAAGCCGAGCTTCTCGCCGGCTTCGACCGCGGGGCGAGCGAGAACGATGCGCTTGGCTTGCCTCGACGTCAGGGCGGCGACCGCGCAAGCCATCGCCAGGTATGTCTTGCCCGTCCCGGCAGGCCCAATGCCGAAAACGAGATCGTGCGTGCGAATCGCTTCGACATAACGCTTCTGCGCGAGGCCCCGCGGACCGACGGGCCGGCGGCCGCTCCCGAGCGGGACCGCGCCGTCGAACATGTCGCGGAGCTGCAGGTGCGGTTCGCTCTGGAGCATGCGGAGCGCGCGGGCGAAGTCGGCCGTTTGCACGTCGACGCCCTGCTTGATAAGGGCGGCCGTCTCCGCGAGGAAGCGCTCCGCGAGCGCGACCGCCTCCGCGTCCCCCTCGAGCAGGATCTTGTTCCCGCGGAGGCCGGCGGACACGTTCGCGGCCCGCTCGAGCGCCTTGAGCTTCTCGTTTTGAGGACCGACGAGGGCGATGAGAACGCGCGTGTCGTCGACCTCGAGCTCGGAGGTTGCCCGGACGTTCTTGGCCTGAGTCGGTGGTTCCGAGAAAGAAGGCATGTCGGGCCGCGCCCGGGGGAGGATAGCAGGGAGCTTCGTCGACCCCCGCCTCACTCGTCGCTCGGGTTCGCGAGCTTTCTCGACCAGACGATGGCGTCCTTTCGCCGGTCGCCCATCCGCAAGTGTTCGGCGAGGAGACCGGTGCGCCGGAAGCCGTTTTGCAGAAACGCGGCCGCGAGAAAGACGTCGTCGCTCGGCGCGAGCGAGAAGCAGCTGACGACTCCGTCGGAGCTGAGCGCGTCGCACAAGGCGCCGAGCGCGCTGGTCGTCGCGAGCCACTCGCCCTCCCCGCGCGGCCCTTGCAGAAGCTCGAGGTACGCGTTCGCAAAGCAGGACTGCGACTCGGTCGAAGCGCAAAGTTCGAAGCCGCCCCGCACCGTGACCGAGAAGTACCGGCGATCGACGCCGCGTCCGAAGGCCTCGAAGGCGGTGATCGCCCGCCCGCTCCGGAGCGCTGCGCCGACGGCCTTGCGCGACTCGGGCTCGTTCACGACTGCGACCTTGGCTGAGGGCAGCGCCTTCGCTTGCCCGTCTTTGGCCCACTTCTTCGCGGCGGCGATCGTTCGCTCCATCTGTTCTTGAGCAGCGGACAGCGGCGCGCCCGACGAGGCCTTGGCCGCCACGATGCGCGTCTCGCTCTGCGCAGGGGGGTCGCCGGGGTCGACCGATCCGGCGGAGCTCCAGACGGTGCACCCGAGGAGAACCGCGTCGCTGCGCTTGTAGAAGCCCGGGATGTTCCCCTCTTTTGCGAAACCGAGCTTGAGCCAGGTCGCGACTTCGTCGCGCTCTACGAGCGTATAGACTTTGTGGAGGGCTTCGCGCTTGGCGAAGGATTGCACGAAGAGGCGCTTGGCGTTGGAGGGGCCGGCACGAAAATCGATGACACGAACGGTGCTCGCCCGCCGGTTGATCAGCATACACACCGATACGGCGTCGTTTCGGACGAACACCTCTTCGACCGGTTTCTGCTGCGAGACCCACGCCTTCGCTGCCATTGGTCATCGACCCCCTGCACGTGTCATTTCAACTTTGAAAGGCCACTACCACGGCCTCTGACACGGGGTCAATTCACGTAAGGGCCAGGCGGAGCGGCTCACCCGACGAGATGCGACAAGTCGGCATCGGCCATCCCCAACTTGGACAACCCTTCTCGGAGTCGCTTTTTGGGAATCGACACGAGCGTCGGCATTCCACCCGACAAACCCAAGAGCGCGAGAAAATTGACGCCGCTATCGAAGCGAACGGCGAACGTCGCCGTGTCCAAATCGACCACGGTGGCGACGCCGGCGCGCTCTTGTCCCATGAGGAGAAGCAGCGTCTTGTCGTACTGGCCGTGATGCGAAGTCGCGTCGACGAACGCGAGCGACCGAATGGCCGAGGGCAACCGGTCGGATGCGGCGAGATCGACGACGACGTAGCGGCTGGCGATTTTGCGAGTCTGCTCTTCGATGGGGCCAAGCTGCGCGGCGGCTTCGTCGATGGGCTGCCACAACGAGGCGTCGCGCAGGCCCCCGGCGAGGTGGCGAACGACGATGCCGAAGAGCGCGGTGTCGCGCGGGCGAGCGCGCAGGGCACGATCCAGACGATGGCCGAAGGGGCCCGGCACGCCCGTCCGCGTGTCGATGGCGCGCGCGTCGTCGTCGGCGCCGGGGTACGGCTCGGTCCCGCTGCGCATCCACTTGGCCGCGCTGCAAAGGCCGTCGAAGTCGGTATGGCATACGATGGTGTCGACGGCGCCGTATCGCGCAACGAGCTCCGGAGTGACCATTTCCGGGCAAGCCCCGTGCTCCGCTTTCGTCGCAAGGACGAAACGGGGATCGGCACGGTAGCGCTCGTGCATGAGGTGATCGTGGTGGTCCACCCAGGCCGCGAGCCGCGGCCCGAGCTGCTCGATGAAGGGAAGGGTAATCTTCTCGAATCCGCCGCTCGCAGCCTCGGACGCAAAGGCGACGTCGAGGACGACGACGCGCCCCTTGAGGTCGCGCGCGTGTGGGAGCTTGCGTGGGGATGCGAAAGCGAGCGCTGGATGGCTCAAGACCGGGAGAGGCCCTTAGCATGTGTGGTACGGTTCGCCCCCACATATGTCCCGGCTTCCGCTGAACTTCGACGAACACGGCCTCGTGCCCGTCATCGTGCAGGATCGTCTCACCGGTGAAATTCGCATGTTCGCGTTCGCGACGAACGAAGCCGTGCGGATGACCCTCGAGACCGGGCGGGCGACGTTCTGGAGCCGATCGCGCGGCGAGCTTTGGCAAAAAGGGCGGACCAGCGGCAACGAGATCAAAGTCGAACGCGTGCTCGTCGACTGCGACTCGGACTGTCTCGTGTATTCGGGCGACCCACACGGCAACTCGTGCCACACGGGTGCACAAAGCTGCTTCTTTCAGACCCTCGAGGGCGAAGCGCTCACCCAGGCGAGCGAGCAGCCCCAGACCCTCCTGGCGACGCTCGAGTCCGTGCTCGAGGCGCGTAGATCGTCCACGGCGTCCGCAAGCTACACGAAGAGCCTCTACGACAAGGGAGCCCAGGCGATCGGCGGCAAGATCCTCGAGGAAGCCGGCGAGCTGGCGCGCGCGATCGAATCCGAGAGCGACAATCGCGTCGTGAGCGAGGCGGCCGATGCGCTGTATCACGTGTTCGTGGGCCTGAAGTCGCGGTCGATCCCGCTTCGGCGCGTCTTGGCCGAGCTCGCCCGCCGCATGTCGACGAGCGGTCACGAAGAGAAGGCTTCGCGGCCCAAGGCGCCCAAGGCCTGACGGAAGAACCCGGGCGCCGCGGCCGCCAAGCGAGAGAAATTCCGCTTACGTTGACACTGTTTCTCGCGCGGGCCTATGCTCTGATCTGCGGAGAATTGCGGCGATTTCGCTCGCGTTGCCGTCGCCACCCCTCCGCGTTCAGGACGCACGCCCATGGCCACAAAAGTCCTCGTGTTCGAGAGCGATCCGGAATTCGCCGGTGAGCTCCGAAACGAGTTCAGCAAGCTAGGATGCTTCACCACCGTCGTCGACGACGGCAATTTGGGCCTCCAGCAGGCCTCCGCGGA